>CAZSRU010000012.1:0-59288 GCA_964609395.1 uncultured Victivallales bacterium | reverse complement strand
CCAAAAGTAACAAAACAATAAGGTACATCACGATGCCATAGAGGGTCAACAGGATCATTATTGCCCGCTATAAGTACTATGATGTTGGAAGGAGTAAGAATGATGAGCAACAGCATTCGCAAGATGGTTGGGATAGTAGCAAGCGGAGTTGTCGCGTTGAGCATGTCATCTTGCATGTCAACGCGGGCACCCGAGACTGTCGGGAACTGGCAGGGGCAGGGGACGGACGGCGGTTCGTCCGTGAAGATCGCCGTCATGAAAAATGGCGACGTTATCATCGATGGGAAGCATTGGACGACATGGCGGCCTGTAGCGGGCGGGATCGAGTTCACAAGCCCGGGTGACGGCAAGACCATCATCGTCGGCACAGTGACACCGACTGGAGAGTTGATGCTCAAGGGGCAGGATGGCCGAGTTCTCACCCTTGAACGAGGGAAATAGACCTTCCAACCACGGCCTCCTGGGTACGTCGCTACCACGCCGCCCCAGAGCCCGGACGTTGGGTTTGAAATCGACTTCTATACCGTTTATCCGCAGGCAGTCCGCAATGTCGCTTTTCATCGCTTGCATATCCGCCTGCGGTACAGTTGGCGCGTCGGTCAGCAGTCTGAACGTCAAGTACGCCTCAATTTCCCGCAGCATTCCTATTGGATCGCTTGGTTTCCCTTTTGTCATAGCATTCCCCTTTCGTGTTCAACCCCAACAATCAAATCGAGCCTATTCCGCTTCGCTGCAAGGCTCATTTGCAGCGTTGGGGCAAATATTGATGAGATACGCTAGTCTAATCTTGGTGGTTCTTTCATCCTGCCTGGCATCTTTTGCCGATGGAGTTTCTACGGGCAGTTGGGTGGTTGTGTCAGACAACGCCACCGTTTCCAACAGTGGGGTATGGCCTTACGCGCTGCACACCGACGGACTGCCCGACTGGCAGTGCGACGACGCATGGATCTATGCCGTAGCGCACGAGGTCACGGGCACGTCCTCTGTGTTCTATGCTGGCCGGAAGCAACTATACTCAACAGCCGCTTATGCAGCGGGAGAACTGCAAGGTGACCAGTATGTGTGGTACCCGAGCGGCCAAAAACGATTCGCCGGTTGGTATATGCAGGACAACGCCGTAGGCATGTGGAAATGGTTCTCCGACAAGGGAGATATTCAAGAGCGAATTAATTGGACTGAACTCAACACTCAGGCACCCGAACCGCCTTTGGATGGCTACGGGGGATGGGATGAAGAGGTTAATCGGGAGTATCTGAGAAATCTTGTTCGCTTTGGCCCTCCTCCGTTCGATCTCATCAGATACTCAATCATAACGAATCTCACTGCCTACGGTGTTTGGGGTGATCAGAAAAGTGACGGACTGAACTGGCAGCGTATTAGTGTTTCCCCGACGACCGGCGAAGTGGTCTCTGTGGTCGTTGACAGCTTCATTGATATCGGAGGAAGGCATTATGACTTCACTAATCGTGCGACGTTTGCAGAAGGAATTCTGCGACTGGACAGACCCGTAAGGACTTCACGCATAGAACCATTTCGCAATGCCTATCTCATGGAGAATTCCCGTGGTTGGCCTCGCCTGTTCCCCGAAAGCGAGTTGTATTCACTCAAATGGATAATAGAGAATGAAGGAAAGGAGGCAGGGCTCCGATTCATAGAATCCGCAGGCCTGCCCTTGGTAAGCAGAACGGAGACGCCCCAACACTAGCCTGCTCCCTAGGATTGCTCGCCGCAATCCAGGGAGAGGCACACGTGTGCGCCCGGCATGGCGCACGACTTATCGGGTGAAAGTCCCGTAACCACCAGACAGGAGGAAGGTTTAGCGGAAAGCAACGGCGTCGTCGCAAGGCGGGGTCGGGAGGAAGCTGGAAGCAAAGCGCTGGCCCGACGAACAGGAAGTGCATCAGAGGCAATTCGGTTGGATGAGGTGGCACGTCACACTAAAGTCCAAAGCCTGTACGGAATAACCGGATTGTAAATGCAACGGGTATAAGCGTGAAAGTCGTGTGAATTACCCGGGGAGATCCCGGCACGGGAGTGTGTCGGGAAGTCAGCAGAGGGCATAGTAGTCGTGGGAACAAGCCGGGGGTTGGGGACAACCCTCTTAAACGAAGAGACCGTAGGCCTCAACACGGTGAAGGCCTGAACCTGAGTTGAGGAAGGCACCTGGAATTGTGCGTACGGTTAAGACAGCCGTGTGGCTGAAGACCGTCCATGGGTGGCTAGGCAAAACCGACCCGCAAACGGATTGATGCGTGTGAATGCATATGATACGCTTGCGAAGAAAATTAACTTGGGAACCGCCGAATACGGACCCGTACGTCCGGTGGTGTGAGAGCTGGGGGAGGTGGCTCCTCCGGCTACTCGATTCATTTGTTTTTCTGGATATCGACTTTACCAATCATTCCCTTTGCGGCGGCGATGACTTCGTCGATGGTGATGTTGCGGATGCAGGACGATTCGCGATTTTTGCAGCGGCGGCTCATGCAGGGCTGGCAGGTGTTTAGCGCCTGAAGGACGCGATGTCCCTCGCCGAAGGGACCAGTGCGCCCGGGGTTGGTCGGGCCGAAGATCACGAGTGTGCGCGTGCCGACGGCCGCCGCCATGTGTACCGGCCCCGAGTCATTCGAGATCAGCAGGTCCGCTTTCTTGAGGATGCTGCCCATTTCGACAATCGAGGTCTTTCCGGCGAGATTGTGGCAGGGGGCCGGCAGGGCATCTGTAATGGCCTGGCAGGCGGGACGGTCAGCGGGGGCGCCCAGCAGCGTGATGCTGGCACCGCATTGCTGCTGTAGGTGCCGGGCGACGGCGGCAAACCGGTCGGCGGGCCAGTTCTTGGTTTCCCAGCGTGAGGCCGGGCAGATCACGACATGCGGTGACGGGACCGCGAAATCGGTTTCCGGCAGGGTGACAGGGAAAACGGGTGTGTTCAGGCGGAGTCCGAGATGGCGTATGATGTCCAGGTTCTCGATCACCGCATGGCGGTTCTTGTCGCGCGCGCCTGCGACCGTGTGATAGAACAGGCGGGAGCCTTCGCGATGGAATGACGGGCCGATCCGGTCATCCCCGCGTGCGGCACGTGCCACCAGTGCGCTTTTGAGCAGTCCCTGCAGGTCGATGATCTTGTCGTAGCGCGACTGGCGCAGCGTGCGCAGGAACGCGGCCCCGTCGCGGCGCATGTTTTGACGGGGGAAGGGGATGACCGTCTCGACATCATCAAAGCAGCGGACGAGTTCCGCATAGGCCGCGTTGGTGACCCAGTCAATCGTGGCCCCGGTTTCTGTTTTCAGGTTATGGACGGCGGGCAGGGCATGGAACAGGTCGCCCAGGGAACTCAGCTTGATGATCAGGATCCGCATAGTCTCTCTTGTTTTGGCCATTTTGTCACATTTTGCGCGGACGAGTAAGCGGGTCGGGTAAGGGTATCCGGTTAAGGGTGGCGACTAAGAAAGCGAGTAAGTGTAGCCACACTTAACCGTACCCTTAACCACCACACTTACTAGGATACCCTTACCCGACCCGCTTCATCGACTCCAGTTACCCATTCGGTTCCGCCCGGCCCACGGGTGGCCGGCTTGTCTTGACTGCCTTCAACGGGGGGCAGCATAGGAAAGCAAGCCCTTTCAGGCAAATCATTTCTACCGTTCGTTTTTTGCTTGAACGGGGTGCGGCCTATGCGTCAGAATCCCACCAAGGCGGTTTTAATGCAGGTACAGGCGGGGAGGGTATCGTGAGTGTGACCGGTAATTCCGTGTTTCCCTTGCCGGAAGCGGCGGCGGCGGATCTCTGCAAGCGGCTGGGGCTGGCCCTGGGGAATGCCTCCATGTACGGCATGTCGCATGCGGTGACGGTCAATGCGCAGAATGCCGCCTACGAGGTTCTGGTCGGCTTGCTGGATCTTTACGGCGAGATCGAATGGGGCCTGCTGGAGGATGGCTTGCTGCTCAATGGCAAGCCGGTGGATGCCGGGCGTGGCACCGCCCAGGTGCTTGTCGACCAGTTGCGCCGTGGCGGCATCAATAATTTCGCGGTCTGCCCGCCATTGGAAAGGCGGGAGTTCAGCGCGTTTCTCTCGATCCTGGCGGCTGAGCCGGGATCGCCCCTGATCGCGGATGGCGGCGTCGAGGCCGCAGTGGTCAAGGCGGGGTTCAGGGGCATCCGTGTCGACAAGGCAGTCTATGCGCGGGTTGGCAGTCAGGCGATGCGCAAGAACCCGGTTGCGGATGTTCCGAAACAAAAGGAAAGCGGGCGGGATGAGGCTCGTTCGATGGAGGCTCGGGTGGAGAAGGGGCACGTCTTCGATCTTGACAGTGAATTCCTCGCGATGGGTGATGAGGGCATGGCTGCCGAGGGCCTGTCATCGGTTCCCGGTGCCCTGGATATCAGCGCACAGGCGGCGAATTACCTGGAACAGCGCAGCGAGATCATGCGCCAGCATGCCGCGATGGTGGATATGGTCCGCCGCTGCGCCGAGGATCCGGCCAGTCTGGAGGCGTTGCGCAAGCAGCTTGTCGATAGCGGGCTTTCGGAGGCGGAATGGCGTGTGCTGCTGGCTGAAAGCGGTAGCGACTCCGGTGTGCGGCACGGTGACAAGACGATTGAGCGACTGCTCAGCAGTGTCGAGGAGTTGGCAGCCCAGCGGGCCGGGCGTGGTACTGATGCTCAGGCGATGACCCATGCGATCGAGTCGATCGGGCGTGAAGTCGATTCGCTGATCCAGCGCACTCAAGGTCAGGCTTCCACGCTGGCGCATCGGGTTGATGCCGATCGCAGCACGGTTGCCGAAATCGAGCGGCATGCACGCGACAGCGGCGTCGGCCTCCAGCTTTCGCGCGAGGAACTGCTTGGTAGCCTGGCCGAGATAAACCAGGAACTGATGCAGCCGTTGACGACCTCGTCGGCCATGCTGCAGATGCTTTCCGCCGGAAAAATGGGCGATCTCAACGATAGCCAGCGGGATGTGCTTAAAACGGTGACCGAAGGCATGGAACGTCTCGAGAAACTGATCGCCTATCTCCAGCGGATATCCGGTTTCCCGGTGGAGCTTTCCCCCGATCATGTACTGCTTTCGGACGTCTATGGCAAATCGGGTACGGAGAGCGTATGACCAGCGAATATTCACAACAACGGTTGCGGCGGGATGCCTTGCCTCTGGATCCCCTCGATCTCTTTGCTGCCTGGCGCACGGCGGCCGGGGAAACGGAACCGTGGGGTGGGGCGGCCATGGTGCTCTCGACGGTAAGTCGCGAGGGACTTCCCTCATCGCGTGTGGTGCTGCTGCGTAGCGCGGATGGCGGCGGCTTCCAGTTCTTCACGAATTACGAAAGCCGTAAAGGGGGCGAACTGGATGTCAATCCCGCCTGCTCCCTGGTTTTCTGGTGGCCATCGCAAGTGCGCCAGGTCCGGGTCGAAGGCATGGCATCGCGCTTGCCTGCCGCTGTCTCGGATGCGTATTTTTCCTCGCGGTCACGTGCCAGCCGGATCGGGGCCTGGGCCTCGCCGCAAAGCACGGCGATCGACAGCCGCGACGCGCTAGTGTCGCTGGTGTTGGAGGCGGAAGCCCGGTTTGCCGACGGGGACGTGCCGCGTCCGCCACACTGGGGCGGCTACGGGGTTGTCCCGCGACGGATCGAGTTCTGGCAGGGTGGCGAGGCCCGCCTGCATGACCGGTTCTGTTATGCAAGGGACGATGATGGCGGGAACGCCTGGGTTATTACCCGTCTGGCTCCCTGATGTCCTAGTCGTCGATTTTCGGTGGTTCGGGCCAGATGCCCTTCTGAGCCTTGGTGACGATCTCGCGCGTGTCGGCGGGGAAGTCGCTTTTCAACAGCCAGTTAATGAAGCCCGGATCGTCGTCGATCATGGATTTGAGTGTCTGGCCCTTATTCTTGCCGAAGTTGATCAGTATGCGGTTGCCGCTCCATTTAAGACGGCCGGTCTGGTCGGCCCAGGTCGGGTTCTGCTGGTTGCAGTAGGCGTCGAGGGTGGCGATGTCGCGCGGCAGGTCAGGATAGCGCTCGAGCTGTCCCTCGAACGTGCGGATCGTGGCGACGACATCGGCCTCGGCCCCGTGCGCATCCACATGGACATCGCCGCAGTAGAACTTCAGCGCGGCACTCAGGTCGCGCGGTTCCCTGCGGTGGAAGATGCGCTGCACATCCAGGACGCGCCGTGTCTCGGTAATGAACTTCATGCCGGCGCGGGTGAATTCCTCCTGTAGCATGGGAATGTCGTAGCGCAGGATATTGAAGCCGCCCAGATCGCAGCCTTCAAGAAAGTCGGCAACCTCCTGGGCGATCTGCGCGAATGTCGGGCAGTCCTTGACGTCGGTGTCGGATATGCCGTGGATCGCCGTGGTCTCCTCGGGAATGTGCATTTCCGGATTCAGGCGGTACGTCAGGGTCGCCTCGCTGCGGTCCGGGCGGATACGGACGATGCAAAGTTCAACCATGCGGTCGGCACGGGGGCTGGTACCGGTGGCTTCGATGTCGAAAAAGGCGAGCGGGCGGTCAAGTTTGATCTTCAGCATGGGGCTCTTTCGGGTTCAGGGTTGGAAGGTGACGGCCTTGCGGGCCTCCTGGCGCAGGGCCGCATCGGCCAGTACCAGGGCGGCCATCGCCTCGACAATCGGGACGGCGCGCGGCACGACGCAGGGATCGTGGCGTCCCTTGGCCTGCAGCGTGGTGTCGTCGCCATCGAACGTGGCGGTTTGTTGCGCCGCGCCGATCGTGGCGGGCGGCTTGAAGGCGATGTTGAAGTAGATCGGCTCGCCGTTGCTGATACCGCCCTGGATGCCGCCACTATTGTTGGTGGCGGTCCCGAGTCTGCCGTTCTTGCGGACGAACGGGTCGTTGTGCACGGACCCGCGCATGGCGGTGCCGGCAAAGCCGGAACCGAATTCAATGCCCTTGGTGGCCGGGATTGAGAGCATCGCGTGCGCCAGCAGGGCCTCGAGCTTGTCGAAGACCGGTTCGCCCCAGCCCGCTGGGACGTTGCGGCAGACGCAGGTGACGACACCGCCGGTGGAATCCGCGGCATCCCGCACATTCGCGATAAGCTGCATCATGCCGGCCGCCGCCGCCGGATCCGGGCAGCGGACGAGGGTTTCGTCGACCTGTTCGCGCGTCACGGTGTCCATGTCCACGCGGCCGGACTGGATATGGCCCACGGCGCTGACCCAGGCGACAATCTCGACCCCGTACTTCTCGCGCAGCAGCTTCTCGGCGACCGCGCCGGCGGCCACGCGTCCGATCGTCTCGCGGGCACTGGAACGTCCGCCACCGCTGGAGGCCTTGATTCCGTATTTGGCCAGGTAGGTGAAGTCGGCGTGCGAGGGACGCGGGATCTGCGCCATTTCGCCGTAGTCCGCGGGGCGCTGGTCACGGTTGGCGACGAACATCGAGATCGGGGTGCCGAGGGTGCGGTTGAATTCGGTGCCGGACTGGATGGTCACGGTGTCGGCCTCGTCGCGCGGGGTGGCGAGGGCGCTCTGGCCCGGGCGACGGCGGGAAAGCTGCGGCTGGATGTCGGCCTCGGTCAGCTCCATGCCCGGCGGTACGCCGTCGACGACCACGCCGACACCCTTGCAGTGCGACTCACCGAACGTGCTGATCCTGAACAATGTTCCAAAACTGCTGGACATAATGATGCTCCCGGAATACTGAATGAACTGCCGTTATCATTGCTGGACTGCGCTTACCGGGCCAGAATAGGCGATTGCAGGCAGAAGTCAAGGAATGATGGAATTTCGGTTGACAAGTCGAGGTGCAGCATATAGAGTTCACGCAGTCTTTTGGAAAGCGTTTCGCTTTTTGCTGCCTGACAACCAGTTTCAAAGGCTGTTGCTCCACCCGGTGGATGCGTACCTTGTCTTCCTTGAACGGCGGTTGATGCAAGCCGTCGGCTTTATCAGTCAATTCAATATTTTATGGTGATCATGATTCGTGTTGCCGTTACAGGCGGCATTGCCTGCGGGAAGAGCCTGGCGGCGTCCATGATGGAGGCCGCCGGTGTCCCGGTTTGCGAGGCGGATGCGGTGGCGCACGCTTTGATGAGGCCGGGGATGGCTGCTTACCGGGCCGTCGTGGATGCGTTCGGGGCGGGCATCCTGGCGAGTGACGGGACGATCGATCGTCGGATCCTAGGTGATGTTGTTTTCAATAATGAGGCAAAACGGCGGCGATTGAACGCGCTGCTTCATCCGGCAGTACTCATCGAGATCCGGCGCTGGCTTGATGAGCGGGAGCAAGCGGGTGCCCACATGGCGGCCGCGGTGATCCCGCTGTTGTTCGAGGCGGGGATGGCGGAAGGCTGGGATGCCGTGGTGTGTGTGGCGTGCAGGCAGCCGCTCCAGATGGAACGGCTGAGCTCACGCGGGCTGGATGCGGCGGCATGCCGGGCGCGGCTGGACGCGCAAATGCCGTTGGATGAGAAGGTAAGAAGGTCTGATTTCACGATCTGGAACGATGGGAGTCCGGACGAGTTGTCTGAATCGGTCAGGCAGGTACTGAAGGGTATAGAGGAGAGAAACACGTGATGGAAGAGTCAACCAATCAAGCAAACGTACCGGTGGACAATCAGGGGGCTGGCCCGAATGGCGCAGTCCCGAATGGCGGCAGTCATGTTCCCGGGCGTGGTGCGCACATCAACAACCTCAAGAAGCGGCCCCGTGGTCGCGGTCGAGGCAAGAAACCCATGGGTGCGGATGTGCACGATGGCGTCGGCCCGCGCGAGCCGATGGTCCGCGTGGATGAGAACGGCGAGCCCCTGGCACCGCCGGACGGCATCACGCAGCAGTTGAACCTGAATGTGCTGCACGCCAGTCCGATCCCGGAACTGCTGGAGATGGCCGACCGGTTCGGGCTGGTCGAGCTTGGTGCGCTGCGCAAGTCGGAATTGATCTTCGAGATCCTGAAGGCTCATGCCCAGTGCAATGGCAGCGTACTTACCGAAGGCGTGCTTGAGATCCTGCCGGACGGATTCGGTTTCCTGCGCTCCGCCTGCAACAATTACCTCTCCTGCCCTGAGGATATCTATGTCTCGCCGGCGCAGATCCGCCGGCTGGCCTTGCGAACCGGCTACCACATCAAGGGGCAGATCCGGGAACCGAAGGAGAAGGAACGTTTCTTCGCGCTGGCCCGGGTGGACGCGGTCAACGGCGAGGAGCCCGAGAATGCGCGCACGAAGATCCCGTTCGAGAACCTGACTCCGCTTTTCCCGGACCAGCGCCTGCAGCTCGAAGGCGACCCGAAGGGCATCTCGATGCGCGTGATGGACATCTTCACGCCGATCGGAAAAGGCCAGCGCGGCCTGATCGTGGCCGCCCCGCGCACCGGCAAGACCGTGCTGATGCAGCAGATCGCCAACAGCATCACCGCCAACCATCCGGAGGCCTACCTGATCACCCTGCTGATCGACGAGCGCCCGGAGGAGGTGACGGACATGATCCGCAGCACCAAGGCCCATGTGCTGAGCTCGACGTTCGACGAGGAGCCTGCCCGGCACGTGCAGGTGGCGGAGCTGGTGATCGAGATGGCCAAGCGGATGGTCGAGTTCGGCAAGGATGTCGTGATCCTGCTCGATAGCATCACCCGCCTGGCCCGTGCCTACAACACGGTGCAGCCGCACAGCGGGAAGATCCTCAGCGGCGGTGTCGATGCCAATGCGCTGAGCAAGCCGAAACGCTTCTTCGGTGCGGCGCGCAACATCGAGAACGGCGGCAGCCTGACGATCATCGCCACGGCACTGGTGGAAACCGGTAGCCGTATGGATGACGTGATCTTCGAGGAGTTCAAGGGAACCGGCAACATGGAACTGTGCCTTGATCGCGCGATCAGCGACAAGCGGGTATTCCCGGCGATCAATATTGACAAGAGCGGAACCCGCAAGGAGGAACTCCTGGTGCATCCGGATGAGCTGAGCCGAGTCTGGACGCTGCGGCGCGCGATCACCGGGGTACCGCCGGTCGAGGCGATGGAGATGATCCTCAACCGCCTGAAAAAGACCAGCAGCAACGCCGAGTTCCTGCTCTCCATGAAGGAGTAGGCTGGGTTTACGGTTTACATTGGTCTGTTTGTGGTTTAACATGTGCGACTTTTTGTGTTTAGAAAGCGAAGGGAATGATCATGGAAGTCAAGGTTGACAAGAGCGGCGGCTGCCGGTTGACGGTTGATATATCGGTGCCGGCGGCGGACGTGCGTCCGGACTATGATGGTGTGGTAAAGCACTTCTGCAAGAGGGCGAAAATCCCGGGGTTCCGTCCGGGCAAGGCCCCGGTTGCGCTGGTCGAGTCGCGTTTCCGCAAGGAAATCGTCAAGCAGGCGCAGGACCAGTTGCTGCCGGACGCCTACCAGAAGATGCTAAAGCAGGAGTCGCTGGAGCCGGTGGCCGTTGTCGGCGTCAACGAGGTGAGCTTGTCGCCGGATAGCGGCTTCTCGTTCCAGGTCGTCCTGGATGTGGCACCGGAGTTCAAGCTGCCGAAGTACCACAAGATCACGGTTGGTGCGGTGCAGGTGGAGGTCAGCGAGGAGGACGTGGACAAGGGTCTGGAGCAGATGCTCAAACGCTACTCGCGCTATGAGGATCTCCCCGAGGGCAGCGTCCAGGAGCAGGATATGGCGCAGGTCACCTATGCCGGATCCTGTGACGGGCAGCCGATGAGCGGGATGGGAATCAAGGAGACCGAAATGGCGGCCGGTGAGGATTTCTGGCTGCCGGTCGTGAGCGAGTCGGAGTTCCTGCCGGGGCTGAATGCGGCCTTGACCGGTACGCTGATCGGCCAGACGATCTCGCTGGATGTCGCGTTCCCCGCGGACTACCGGGTGGCTGACCTGGCCGGGCGGAATGCCGTCTACACGGTCACGGTCAAGGCCATCCGCCGGATCAAGGCACCGGAAATCGATGAGTCGTTCCTGAAGGAGCTGGGGGTGGAGTCGACGGATGCTTTGCGCCAGCAGGTGCGCGAGGGGCTGGAGGCCGAGAAGAAAGCATCCGAGGATAACCGGCAGCGGCAGGAGATCGTGAAATTCCTGCTGGAGAACACGAAGCTGGATGCCCCGGAGTCGCAAGTGGCCCAGGAGACATCCGCATTGCTGCGCTCGCTGCTCAACCGCATGGCCCGGGCCGGCGGTACAAGGGAGATGCTTGAGAAGCATCGCGACGAGATCATGGGCTCGGTCTCGCAGCAGGCGCTTGAGCGGGTCAAGCTGCAGTACGTCAGCCAGGCGATCGCGAAGGCCGAGGACATCACGGTCTCCGATGAGGATGTCAGCAAGGAAATTGAAGTCATGTCCATGCATTACGGCATGACGGGCGACAAGCTGCGCGCAGAGATCGAGAAACAGGACGAGGGGATGGATCAGCTGCGCCGGGATATCCGGCATGCACGCGTGCTGGACTTCCTGCTGGGCCAGGCCAGGATCAAGTAGAACGGGATCAACAACATGAGGGGAACACAGATGCACACATTCAATCAACTGGTGCCGATGGTGGTCGAGCAGACCGGACGGGGCGAGCGGGCCTATGACATCTTTTCGCGGCTGCTCAAGGACCGGATTATATTCATTGGCAGCGGGATCAACGACGATATCAGCAACCTGATCATCGCGCAGCTCCTGTTCCTGCAGGCGGAGGATCCGGAAAAGGACATCAGCATGTACATCAACTCGCCGGGCGGGTCGGTGACGTCCGGGCTGGCGATCTACGACACGATGCAGTTCCTCAAGTGCGATGTGGCCACGTACTGCGTCGGGCAGGCGGCCAGCATGGGGGCTGTGCTGCTGGCGGCAGGCGCACCGAAGAAGCGCTTCGCGTTGCCGATGGCGCGTATCATGGTGCACCAGCCCTGGGGCGGGGTGCAGGGGCAGGCGTCGGATATCAGTATCCAGGCCAAGGAAATCCTGCGCATGCGCGAGATGCTCAACGGGATCCTGGCGCACCACACCGGCAAGCCGATCGAGGCCATCGAGAAGGACACCGATCGCGATTTCTTCATGTCGGCGGAAGAGGCGGCCAACTACGGTCTGGTTGACGAGGTGATCAAGAGTCGCAAAGCAATTAAAAGTTAGTGGGGAATGACGGTATGCGCAAGACAGGCAGTCAGGACAATCGCCGGGTGTGTTCCTTCTGTGGCAAGCGGCAGCAGGAGGTTTCGCGGCTGATCGCCGGCCCCGATGTGAATATTTGCGACGAATGCATCCACCTTTGCAACGGGTTGCTGGTGCAGGAGTCGGCACCAACGGAGCAAAAGCCGGCCATCGTCCATAATTTGAAGGTACCGAAACCGCATGAGATATTCGACGTGCTCAATCAGTACGTGATCGGGCACTCGGAAACGAAGAAGGTGCTGGCTGTAGCGGTGCATAACCACTACAAGCGCTTGCGGCAATCCATGCATTTCCAGAAGGGCGATCCGCTTTTCGACGTGGAGATCGAGAAAAGCAACATCCTGCTGATGGGGCCGACCGGCAGCGGCAAGACGCTGCTGGCCAAGACGCTGGCCAAGGTGCTGGATGTCCCGTTCACGATCGCGGATGCAACCTCACTGACCGAGGCCGGCTATGTGGGCGAGGATGTGGAGAACATCCTGCTGAGCCTGATCCAGGCGGCAGAGGGCGATATCGCGCGGGCGGAGACGGGTATCATCTATATCGACGAGATCGACAAGATCGGGCGCAAGACCGAGAATGTCTCCATCACGCGCGATGTTTCGGGCGAGGGTGTGCAGCAGGCGCTGCTCAAGATCCTGGAAGGCTCTGTCTGCAGGGTGCCGCCCGGTGGCGGGCGCAAGCATCCTCAGCAGGAATACATCAAGATCAATACCACGAATATCCTGTTCATCTGCGGTGGCGCGTTTGTGGGTCTCAAAGAACTGATCCAGCGCCGGGTGGGCCGCGGGGTTCTCGGGTTTGTCGACCAGGAGGCGCACAAGGGTACGCTGCGCCCGTTCGGCGGCGAGATGCACCCCGAGCCGGAAGACCTGGTCCGCTACGGGATGATCCCGGAATTGATCGGACGGATCCCGGTGGTGGCCTCGCTGGCGGAGCTGAGCGAGGATGACCTGGTGCGCATCCTGGTGGAGCCGCGGAACAGCCTGGTCAGCCAGTACCAGAAGCTGATGGCCATGGAGGGGATCGAGCTTTCCTTCACGGATACGGCATTACGCGAACTGGCGAAGCTGGCCCATAAGCGGGGTACTGGAGCGCGCGGGTTGCGCGCCATGGTCGAGCGCCTGATGCTGGAGGTGATGTTCGAGGCGCCGCAACGCAGTACCGGCGGGACTATTCGCATCACGAAGGCGATGGTGGATCAGCAGCGGGTGGATCCGGATTCGGTGACTCTGTTGCTGAAGGCTGCATCCTGAAAGTGGCGGGAGTTTCCAGCTCCCGTGTCCCGTGGCTTTAGCGGGAGCTTCCAGCTCCCGCCACTTTATTGCGGCTTATCCTCCAGATAGACGTGGACGTGCGGGTGTGTCGGCAGGACGGGCCGGATCATCCGCATCAGTCCCTCGTAAGTGAGATCCGGCGGTGCAAAGACGTAGATGCCGCGAACGTCGATGTTCTGCGTGGACAGGATCTTAAGCAGCTCCTCCGCCGATCCGACCGGTATGGCCTCCGTGGTCAGTACCGGTTTGGGTTCCCCGCGGGTCCATTCCTCGTCGATACGGGTCAGCACGCCTGTTCCGGTTGCAGCCAGTTGCAGTTCCCAGGGCTGGATGTAGCGGTCGCGACGGTGGCGGAACGCCTCGTTCGGGATGAATGCATGGTAATACAGGTCTCCCGGCGGCGGCGGCTCGACGCGGATGCCTTTCTCGTTGTCGATGGTTTTCAGGATGGCAACGATTGGTCGTATCAGTCCCAGCGGGGTCTCCGATTGTATGGTGACTTCCACGAACGGATCGCGCCCGTCATCGATCAGCCCGGTGAAGGTCGCCAGCAGTCGATCGATGGTCGCATTCTCCAGCAGTCCGGTGCCGCTTGTCTGATTGGTAACAGAGAACCGTGCATCAGCCATTGTGCGGGGGCCATCAGCGATGGCATCCGCAATCCCGATCGTCAAGTGCAAGTCCTGTACCCGGCGTTTGCCATCTGGATACTCCGGCGAGATAACCACCAGAATGCGTTCCCCCGGCATGAACAGGAAATCCGTATTGAGGATCTGGTGGGAGTAGACCGCGGTCTGCGGAGCCTGCCAGGGCACGTCCAGCAGTGACTCGGGTTCATTGTAGTTGCTGGCAATCGCGTAAGGGTGGCGGATCTGCGCGGCAAGCGCGGTGGCGGCCCCATCCTCGGTTGGCACCAGGCTGGAGCCGGTGTAGATGAATCCGTTTGCCGCAAGTGGCTTGCCGGTGCGCGAATCCCGGATGAGCGTTTCGGCACGGATGCCGTTGAACGTCATGATCACTCTTTCGCCTTTGGACCAGAACCGCGTGGCGACCGGATCCGCACTGCGCCCGGTGGACATCCCAAGAATCTGGAGACCACTGTTGATCTGAGCCGGATCAGCCAGCGCGACCGCGATCGCCTCGTAGGCATTTCCGCTTTTCTCGCCGATCAGGAAGAACTCGACCGGTTCGCGGGGGGAATTGCCCGTCGCCTCGGCATAGAACGAGACCGTGTGGCTTTCAAGGTCAACCCGGACGCGGGGTAACGTGCGCAGGTGTGGTGCCCCTTCGGCTGCCTTTATATTGGCGGTATGCCACGCGGCCACGAAAGCCTGGTTGGTCGCGCGGATGTCCTCGCCGCCATGCGCGGCAGCGAGAATCGATAACAGAACTGGAACTGACCGGATTGCCATTGTTGACATTTTGCTCGTGGACATAGTGACCTCCTGTTCCTTCTAAACGCCCGGCCTCTGTCTGGTCTTAGAGAAATCTACAGTCCGTTGTCTGCAGTCTGCTGTCTCTCATTCCGGGATCACGAGATCCTGCAGGCCCGGCTGCGGTTCCGGGAAGGCTGGTTTCATCTTCTCCAGCGTCTGGAGCAGGATGCCGGCGACGAGCCAGTTGCGATACCATTTGGTGTTGGCCGGGATCACGTACCAGGGTGCATGAGGGGTGCTGCATTTCTCCAGCATGTGCTCGTAGGCCGCTTCGTAATCCGCCCAGCGCTTGCGTTCATCAATGTCGGCCGTGTTGAACTTCCAGTGCTTCTCCGGGTTGGCGAGGCGGGCCAGCAGGCGTTCACGCTGCTCCTCGCGGCTGATGTGGAGGAAGAACTTGACGATCACGACCCCGTTGTCGGTGAGGTGGCGCTCGAAGTCGTTGATATGTGCATAGCGTTTGTTGATGTCCGCGTGCGGTGCCAGTTGATGCACACGGGCAATCAGGACATCCTCGTAATGCGAGCGGTTGAACACCCGGATCATGCCTTTTGCAGGCACTTCCTTGTGGATGCGCCACAGATAGTCATGCGCCAGTTCCTCGGACGTCGGCCTCTTGAAGCAGGTCACCCCGACGCCTTGGGGATTCATCGGACCGAACACATGCCGGATCAAACCGTCCTTGCCTCCGGTATCCATCGCCTGCAGCACTACCAGCAGCGCCTGGCTCGATTGCGCGTAAAGCCGTTCCTGCAAGGCGTTCAAGGTCACGTGCATCGCCGCCAGATCCGCCTCGGACGTGTCGCGATCCCCCTTGCGCATTCCGGGATCGAATTGCCTGAGCGTGACGGATTGTGGTCTGTCCAGACGGACCGACTTGATCAGCGTGGCAGGAACCATGACTTTGCCCATTTTATGTTCTCCTTGTGCCGAGTTGAAACGTTAACAGGTTGTAGGATTATGCACGTACTGTGCGCATAAGACAAGCGAAACAGGTTCGCGGGGTTCGTTTAAAATTGACTTCGGGGCCTGTGGTCTATAGCGTTCTCGCCTGCCAAACAAGACACCGGAAGGAATGCTGTATGCCGACGTATGAGTACGAGTGCACGAAATGCGCTCACTGTTTCGAGAAATTCCAGAGCATGAAGGACGAGCCGCTGAAACGATGCCCGAAGTGTCGCTGCAAGGTGCGGCGTCTGCTGGGCCGCGGGGCCGGCATCATCTTCAAGGGCAGCGGTTTCTACCAGACCGACTACCGTAGCAGCGATTACCATGCGGCGGCAAAGAAGGATAGCAGCGCCTCTGAACCCAAGTCATCCACGGAAAGCAAAACGGAAAAGACCGAGAAGAAGGAAACCAAACCCGCCGCTGGGAAGAAAAGGGAGATAACGCCATGATGATGGATCCATTGTCGCCCCTTTTCTGGGAAGTTCCCGAGTTTACCGAGATCAACCGCCTGCCCATGCGCTCAACGCTTTCCCCGTTCCGGACGGCCGCGCAGGCGCGGACGGTCAACGCCGCCAAGTCCCCTTGGGTGCAGTCGCTGGACGGGCAGTGGGACTTCCGCTATTTCGATAGCCCGGATGCCGTTGGCATGATGGAGCTTTCGGCGGAGGGGGAGGAGGGATGGTCACCGATCTCCGTCCCCGGCAACTGGACGATGCAGGGGTGGGACAAGCCGCATTACACGAACGTTACCATGCCGTTCGAGAACAAGCCGCCGGTGGTTCCATCCGAGAACCCGACGGGCGTTTACCGCACGCGGTTCATGCTGCCCGCAGGCTGGGCTGGGCGCCGCACGGTGATCGAGTTCGGTGGCGTCGAGAGCTGTTTCTGCGTCTACCTCAACGGGGCTTTTGTCGGCATGGGCAAGGATAGCCGCCTGCCCTCGGCGTTTGACCTCTCCCGCTACCTGCAGGAAGGGGAGAATACGCTGGTGGTGATTTGCATTCGCTTCAGCGATGGCTCCTATGTCGAGGACCAGGACCACTGGTGGATGGCCGGTATCTATCGTTCGGTCCGGCTCTACAGCACCGCCTCCGCCTACATCGAGGATGTGTTCGCCAAGGGCGAGCCGGATGCCGATGGCAAGGACGCGACCCTTCGCGTGACCGCGTCGATCAATTTCTCTACCGAACCCGACACCGATCTTCCCGTGCATGAGCCGCGGCGTGCGCATACCGTGGAAGTGCAGCTCTTCGATGCGGATGGCAAGCCGGTGTTCAAGACGCTGCCATCGGTGGCTATCTCGAATTCCTATCGCAAGCAGTATTACCAGGGCGAGATCACGGCAGCGGTCAAGCACCCGGCGCTCTGGTCGGACGAATGCCCGGACCTCTACACGCTGGTGGTTACGCTGCTGGCTCCGGACGGCAAGCCCGTCGAGCACACCTCCTGCCGTGTCGGCTTCCGTCGGGTGGAGGTGAAGGACCGCGAGCTGCTGCTCAACGGCCAGCCCGTCTACATCAAGGGGGTCAACCGGCACGATCACGACCCCGACTCCGGCAAGACTGTGTCGCGCGAGAAGATGCTGGATGAAATCAGCCTGCTCAAGCAGTTCAATTTCAATGCGGTGCGCACCTCGCATTACCCGAATGACCCGATGTGGCTGGACCTGTGTGACGAATACGGGATCCTGATCGTCGATGAGGCGAATATCGAATCGCATGCCAACTACAGCACGCTCTGCCGTGACCCGCGCTGGCGCAAGCCCTTCCTGGAGCGCGTGCAGCGGATGGTGCTGCGCGACAAGAACCATCCCTCGGTGATCGCGTGGAGCCTGGGTAACGAATCCGGCTATGGCGTCAACCACGACCTTGCCGCTGACTGGGTGCGCAGCTATGACGATAGCCGCCCGCTGCACAACGAAGGGGCGCTCAAGCAGACGTGGAATCAGTCAGGCAACGCTTACGACAAGGGCGGGGATCGCTCGAACGACCTTCAGAACCCGATGTATCCGGCGATCAAGGACTTGGTTGCGTTTGCGCAGCAGAACCCGAAAAACGCGGATTACGACAGCCGGCGCCCGTTCATCATGTGCGAGTATTCCCATGCCATGGGTAATTCGTGCGGCTGCCTGAAAGATTACTGGGATGCGATCTATGCCCATCGCGGCCTGCAGGGCGGGTTCATCTGGGACTGGATCGAGCAGGGGATACTGAAAAAATCAGAAATCAGAAATCAGAAATCAGAAATTGGTTTGACGGGGGAGGCGTTGGCCGCGGCCTATGCCGCCTGTTCCGAGCCGGGGGGTGAATACTACTGGGCGTATGGCGGCGATTTCGGGGATGAACCCAATGACGTGAACTTCTGCTGCAACGGCATGATCATGCCGGACCGCACGATCAAGCCGCAGATGTGGGAGTTCAAGAAAGTCGCCCAGCCGGTCTGGATCACGGCTGGCAAGATCGCGGGCGAGGTGCATGTGTTCAATGCCGCGTTTTTCCGTCCGCTCGGTTGGTTGGCGGGGGAATGGACGCTGCTGGTTGACGGGCGGCCTGTGCAGCGCGGTGTGCTGCCAGCGCTCGATCTGGCCCCGCAAAGCGGCAAGACGCTGCGGCTGCCGGTGACGCCGCCCGCCACCATGTGCGCGGGCGAGGAGGCCTGGCTGCGGATCGTATTCCGGACACGGGCAGCACAGGGTTGGTGCGGCAAGGGGCACGAGGTCGCGTCCGAGCAGTTCCGTATGCCGTTTGCCGGCAAGGCGGCGCTGCCATCGGCCGCGGTGCGGTTGTCCAAGATGCCGGTTGCGATCGAAGGCGGTTCCATCACGCTTGGCGATACCGGCGTCGTGGCGCAGGTGGATTCGCAGACCGGCGCGCTGGTGTCGGTCTCGGTCGGGGGAACGCCGGTGATCACGGCGGGGCCGTCCTTCAATATCTGGCGCGGGCCGATTGACAATGATGGCGTCAAGGGCAAGGCGGACCAGTGGTCGGCCAAGTGGAAGCCGCTGGGACGCTGGATGCTGGCCGGGTACGACTCGCTGACGGCGTCGGTCGGATCGGTCAGCGAGAGGCGCGTCGGGGCGGATCTGGTGCTGGACAGCCGCCTGGTGTATGCCTGCAGCAAGGGGGATGGGTGCTTCGAGGTCGAGAATCGCTACCGGTTCACGTCGGGCGGACTGATCCTCTGCGATCACGTGTTCCGTTTTGGAGAGGGCATGGCGGATGTGCCGCGGTTGGGCTTGATGCTGACCGTGGCGGAAGGCTTCGAACAATTGGACTGGTACGGGCGCGGCCCGTTCGAGAACTACATAGACCGCTGCTATGCCGCCGAGATCGGACGTTACAGCGGAACCGTTGCCGAGCAGTATTTCCCTTACATCGTACCGCAGGAAAACGGTAACAAGACGGACGTCACCTGGTTCAGCCTGCGTAATGCGGCCAGGACCGGTGTGCATTTCCAGACGCGCGGGGATGGTTTCGGCTTCAGTGCCCACCACTTCACGCCGGCGGACCTGACGCCGGCCCTGCATACGTACGACGTGCCGATGCGTCCGGAGATCACCGTGCTGCTGGATGCCCGCCAGCGTGGATTAGGAACCGCCAGTTGCGGCCCCGATACGCTGGAACAATACAAGGTGCTGCCGGGACGTTACCGCCTGCGCTATGCGATCACCCCGTTGAACGGGCGCAAGCCAGGCCGCTTCGCGATTTGAGTGAAACGGTGGTAGGACGGGCGTGGCTCGCGAGGACGCCTCCCAGGCGTCTACCAGCGTTTGGACTCTGGCCTCGTACCCCGTTCGCAGCTCTTCCATCCGACCTTCGGAAAACGCCCGCTCCGTAACCACCCGCCAGCGGGCTAGCCAACCCCTCTGCCCCGTCTTTCCCCATCATATCCACCTTTCCTGTTGATATAATAGCACTATAATGCTACTTATTTGCACGAAAGGAGATTCCATGTCAACGACACTCGAGGTAAAAGAGAAGGAAATCGCGGCCCTGCTCGCCCGCATGACCAGGCTCGGCGCGATGCGTCCGGGGACGCTGACGGTGCAGTACCGTAACCCCGCCGAGAAGAAAACGCCGTTCCACCAGCTAAGCTACACGCACAAGGGCAGGAGCCGCTCGGAGTATGTACGCCCGGAAAACCTCGTCGCCGTCAAAAAGGAGGTCGAGACGTACAAGCGGTTCAAAGCTCTAGTCGAAGCGCTCACCGAACGCTCGCTGGAGGCATCACGGTTGCGCCACAAGCGGGAGTGACTGCCCCGCGTACCGCCCCAGAGGGACCGATGCGCAACGGCAAGTCAGTGAAACAGGGATGCGCCCCAGTCTCACTTGCCCCGGATGCTAAGCTGCCGTTGGCAGCAGCAGGCGGAAGCGGGTGCCGCGCGAAGGGGCGCTGAGAATCTGGATGGCGGCATTGCAGTGGAATACCAGGCCGACCGCTGGTGCCAGCCCGAGTCCGCGGGCCCGGATGCGGGTGGAGAAGAACGGTTCCAGGATGTGTTCCAGCACATCGGGCGCGATGCCCTCGCCGTCGTCGCGGATCTCCAGCAGCGTGGCGTTTTCTGGAGGCATGGTCCCGAAGAAAAGACCTTCCCGCGGATCGACACGTGCGCAGTCGGCGCAGACCTCGATGGAAATGGAGCCCTTCCTGCAGGGCAGGGCATCGGCCGCGTTCTGCAGGATACCGGCGATGGCCTGGTTGAACATCAGGGGGCAGGTGAGCACCTGCCGGTCAGCGTGCAGGGACGCATCATCCAGTCGGACCTGTTCCGGCAGGGCGCTGGCGAACGCCTTGATCAGCGGGGTAAGCTGTTGCCGGAGGTCGACGACGACAAGCTGCGCAGCCTTACGCTGCGTGTAGATTTCGAGTATCCGTGTCAGTTCCAGCGTGTGGCCGGAGGCGTGCTCGATATGGTCCAGGTTCTGTCGCAACGTTGAGTCATCATCAAGCCGGTGGCGCATCATTCCGACATTGCTCTGGATGGCGCCGATGGCATTGTTCAGCTCGTGGGTCAAGCCCATGGACAGGCGCGCAATCGAACTGAGACGCTCTGCAAGGGCGTCGCAGCGGGCTTTGTTGACTGTCGTGAACTCGTGCATAGGTTGAGAGCGTAACGCAACACGGGTGCCGCGTCAATGCCGCCCTGTTTACTCCAGGCGTGAGCGGGGGCGGGGGTCGTAGGCTTCGCGGACGCCTTCGCCGACGAAGACCCCGAGCAGGATGACGATGAAGAGGGTCAGCGAGGGGTACAGGATCAGCCACCAGGCGTCGCGGTGGATCTGGGCCTGGTGCAGGAGCTGGCCGATGCTGGGCGTCAGCGCCGGAAGTCCGAAACCGAGGTAATCGAGCGAGGCGAGGGAACCGATCGCGCCGACCAGCGAGAAGGGGGCAAACGTGATGACGGGGGTGATCGCGTTGGGCAGGATATGGCGGAAGATGATCTTGGTGTCGCGCACGCCCAGCACCTTGGCCGCGTCGACAAAGGGCTGGCCGCGCAGGCGCAGGAACTCCGCGCGGATGTAATAGGAGATGCCGATCCAGTTGAAGATCGCGTAGCAGAAAAGCAGCAGCCAGAGGCTGGCTCCGTAGATCGAGCCGAGCAGGATCATGACGTACAGGAACGGGATCGCGCTCCAGATCTCGATGCCCCGCTGGGTGAGGATGTCGGTCAGGCCGCCGTAGTAGCCCTGGATGGCACCCACGGTGATGCCGATCGACATCGAGCAGGCGACAAGCAGCACGCTGAAGACGAGTGAGACGCGCAGGCCGTGCAGCAGGCGTGCGAGCACGTCGCATCCGGACGAGTCGATTCCCAGCCAATGGCCGCGGACCGGGGGGTGCGGCCAGGACACGGCGGTATCGATCGTGGCGAAATAGCGGAAGTGCCCGCCCCGGACCTCGACAGGGTCGACGGCACCCGCACGCGACGCCTCCACCAGCTCGTGCAGCTTCTCATGCGCGGCAGGATCCAGCGATGCCCAGCGTTTGCGCGAGCGGGTATCCGGCTGGCCGTCGCGGTCAAGGGTGATCAAAGCACGTCGGATCTCGGGACCGTCGGCGGCGCGGATCGTGAGGCGCACGGTGGCCGGTGACTCGGGACGCGGGGCGAAGGGCGCAAGCGACAGCTCCAGCGGCAGGTCCGGCAAGGCCGGCGGGGTGAAGTTTTCCCGGTAGGCCGGGGCGGCCTTGTTGGCGAAGCGCAGTTGCATGGCTTCGCGCAGGGGGTCGGAGAGCGACCAGGCCTGGTCGAGCGGCGTGCCGCGGATGTCTTCGCTCTCGCGCCCGAGGAAATAGCCGGCGGCCAGTTCGCGTGCGATCCGCAGGTCGGGAGTGAGGTCAAGATTGCCCGCGCGGGGGATGGGGAGCAGGATGATTTCCGTATCGCGTTCGGCCCGGATCGACTGTTCGTCGATCGTCTCGCGCGGCCCGTAGGGAATCGGGGCGAAGATCATGAAATTGCGTTTCTGCCCGGTGAAAAGCGGGCTCTGGTTCAGGTGCTTGTAGTTGGGGGCGCTGGGGCTGCCGCCCGTGGTGAAAATCGCTTCCGGGTAGAACCGCCAGGCGGGGAAAAGGTGGCGGCCATTGAAGCGGACGTACAGCGGGTTCTCGTTGCAGATCAGGTTGGCGCCGAGGGCGAGCAGGACGATCACGCCCAGCAGCCAGGCCGAGACGTAGGCTCGGCGCAGGCGGCGGAAGCGGTTCAGGCGTTTGCGGGTAATCGGAGTCAAGCGGAATGTCATATCAACTGCTTTTTACTTGTTAAACGTGATTCTTGGATCGATCAGGATGTAGCAGAAATCGGAAAGCACATTGCCCAGCAGTCCGAGAATGGAGGTGAGGGCGAGGATACCCATGAAGACGGCATAATCGCGTCCGATGATGGCATCGAGCCCGAGGCGTCCCATCCCGGGGATCTCGAACACTCGCTCGATGATCACCGAGCCCGCGAACATGACCGTCATGATACCGCCGAAGCCCGTGGCGATGGGGATCAGCGAATTGCGCAGCGCGTGGCCCCAGATAGCTAGGTCGCGGCTGCCGCCCTTGGCGAACACCGTGCGGATGTAGTCGCGCCCGACCTGGTCGAGCAGGCTGTTTTTCATCAGCATGGTCAGCAGCGCGAAATTCCCGATCACGTAGCACAGCACCGGCAGCGCCATGTGGCGGAAACGGTCGGCGAGCTTGTTGGCCAGCGAGAGGTTCGCGAACCCCTCGGACTCGAACCCTCCGATGGGGAATAGTGCCGGAAAGCCTTCGAGCGTGCCCGTGAGCAGCAGCTTGAGCACCATGCCGAAGGCGAAAGCGGGGATCGCGTAGCCGGTGAAGACGATCGCGCTGGTGGCGAAGTCGAACCGGGTCCCGTTGCGCAGGGCCTTGGCGATGCCGAGGGGGATGCAGATCAGGTAGCTGAGCAGGAACCCGGTGATGCCGAACACGAGCGAGACCGGGAACCGTTCGCGGATAAGCTGCCAGGCCGTTTTGTTGGTGAACATGTAGGACTCCATGCGCATACCGAGGCGGTCATGCACGAGCCATTTGATATAGCGCTTGTGGAATGGCTGGTCGAAACCGAAACGGGATTCGAGTTCCTTGCGGTAGCTGTCGGTCAGTCCGGCGGAGACCTCCTTGCCGGTCACGGTCTCGCCTTCCCCTCCGATGCCGCGCATCTGCATCAGCGCCTGTTCGACGGGGCCCCCCGGCACGAACTGGATGAGGCCGAAGCAGACCAGCGTGATCCCCAGGAAGGTGGGGATGATCAGCATCAGGCGGCGGATGAAGTAGCTGAAGCGTTGCATGCCCAATCCCCAATGACCAAATGTCCAATGTCCAATGTCTAATGTCTAATGTCTAATCCACAGTCTGCCTTCTCTCCCGCCTCTGGTGCAAGATAAATAACGGCCTTGACTGTGGTGCCGACGCCGAGTTTGGAGTGGATGTAGAATTCGTCGGAGACGCGTTTCGCGTTGGGCAGCCCGAGTCCGGCACCGAAGCCGAGCGACTTGATCCAGTCGTCCGCCGTCGTGAACCCCTCGGTCAGCGCCGCCTCGACATCCGCGATGCCGGGGCCGCGGTCCTGGACCAGGATCTCGACCCTCTCGGGCGAGATGCGATAGCTGATTGTGCCTCCGATGGAATGGACGACCTGGTTCATTTCCAGCTCGTACGAGGCGATGGCCACTTTCTTGATCAGCCGCCGGTCGACATGATGATCGGTGAGATGTTTCTTGATCGTCGTGGATGCCTTCCCACCGTGCTCGAAGTCATGGCGGCGGGTATGGAAAACGCGGGTCATTTCCAGTCCCGGGGTGACGTCGGTCTCCATCAGCGACTCGAAGCGGCTGACCTCCTGGAGCAGGCGGTTGATCAGGGTGACGTTGATGTCGCGCACCGTGATGATGCCCGCCAGTTCCTGGCGGGCATTGAGCACGGGGAAGCGGCCGAACGGGTATTTGGTGAAGTAGGAAATCGCCATCGAGAGGGGCATCTCCGCTTCCAGCGTGATCACGCGCGAGGTCATCATGCGCTCCACGGGAGAATCCATCTGCGCAATCTGCATGGCGCTGATCAGGTCGTGGATGCTGACGATGCCGAACAGGCGCTTGCCCTCGACGACCGGCAGCCCGCTGATACCGTTGTCCCGCATCCGCTCCTGCGCGGTACGCATCGTGTCGTGTCGGTCGATGGTGATGATCTCACTGGTCATGACATCGCGGATGCGGGTGGAGTAGATCAGATCGACCAGCGACAGCGGCGAATTCTCGGGGGTCAGGTCGGGCAGTCTGTTCACGGTATTCCTCGCTTATAACGTGGTCATTTTGTCGCAGTTTACGGTCAATAGATTAGGGCGAAAGATTAAGGTTGTTTATGCTCCTCCCCTAATCTTTTGCCCTAATCTTTCGCCTTAATCTTCCCCAGTTACCCACTTGTTTTCGCCCACCCCAGTGGGCGGCCGGCTTACCTATAACTTCAACGGATCTCCTGCCGCCAGGGCTTGGCCGATTGCGAGGCAGGCTTCGTATTTCGGCAGGGGCGTTGTGATCAATGCGATATTGAGATCGGTCGCCAGCTTCAACGCCGAGGCGGGGGGGGGCTTGCCGTTGACCAGCACCACACCGGCGGCACCGACCAGGTCGGCGGTGCGGATCATCTGGTCCGAGGCCAGCGAGGTCACCAGCAGGAAATCCTCGCGGGTGACGACGAGCACATCGCTCATCAGGTCCGAGGCGACAACGTCCTTTACTGGGCGAGAGGTGGTGTCGGCGACCAGCAGCTTGCCATGCAGATGGGTTGCCAATGCTTCAATGGTGATCATGTCTGTTCCTTTATGCGCAGACGGTTTTGCTGTGCGTTGACGAAATAAAACAGTTTTTCGACCTCGAGTGCAAGATTGACGTTTTCAACGTTGCAGTTTTCAGAGGACCGCATCGGTACCTGCGCGAAATTCAGGATGCCGCGTATGCCGTACGACTCAAGGCGCTCCATCGTCTGTAGTGAGGCTTCCTCCGGCACGGCCAGAATGGCTACCTGTATGCGCTGTTCGCGGATATACGCTTCCAGTTGGTCGACAGGAAAGACAGGGGTTGTGGCGTCCGGATTCTGTCGCTGCGGATTGGTATCGAATCCGGCCACGATCTTGATCTGCTCGGTATCGAACCCCCGGTAATTCATCAACGCCGATCCCAGCTTGCCGCACCCCACCATGATCACGCGCTGCTCACTGTTCTTCCCGAGCAGGATGTTCAGTTTCTCGATCAGTTCGTTCACCTGGTACCCCCCCCGGCGTTTGCCGGTCAGGTTGCAGGCGGCGAAATCCTTGCGCACCAGCGAAGCCGAAATCCCCAGTGCGTCACTTAAATTATCCGAGAAAACCTTGACGAACCCCATGGTTTTGAGCTTCACCAGGATTTTCTTGTACTGTGATAGCCGTTTAATGAGGTCGTATTCCATAATAAGTTCCTTTCGTAACGTATACTTTGGTTATTTATGTTGTATATACGTTTATGTCAACATAAAAGACGTTATTTTCTGCTGAACATATGTGTTTTGTATATAAAACATTCATATCTGTCAAAAAAGATGTTGCCTATGACATATAAGACTGCTAAAAGGTCAAGGCATCATTTCAAAACCGTGTACCCGTTTTATGTCAAGGCGGGGCATCCATGGCGCTGGCTGGCGGGTGAGGCAAGCATGCCGGACGGCGCGATTTTCAGGAGGACGAACGTTGAGTAATGCAAGTAAACAGGTGGCGGCCGTGGGGGAAGTCCAGACGCTGACGCCGGAGTTGAAGTCGTTTATCGCCGAGTGGAAGGATCAGCCGGGTAACCTGATCATGGTGCTGCACCGGGTCCAGCAACACTTCGGGTACGTGCCGCGCGAGATCGCGTTCGAGGTGGCGGATCTGCTGGGGACCCCGCTGGCCAAGATCTACGGGGTGATCACGTTCTATCATTTCTTCAAGATGACCAAGCCGGGCAAACACACGATCGCCGTGTGCATGGGGACGGCCTGTTACCTCAAGGGTGGCCAGCAATTGCTCGACGAGCTCGAGGCCCTGCTGGGGGCGAAGGCCGACGAGGTCACCGACGACGGGCAGTTCTCGATCACGGCCGTGCGCTGCATCGGCTGCTGTGGCCTGGCTCCGGTGTTGACGGTGGATGGCGAGGTCTATGGCAATCTCAAGCCGGATCAACTGGCGGAGATCGTCGCCAAATACCGGGGGAAATAAGGCTTGCATGCATCGCTTTGCGATCAGCTCGCCGACCTGGTGCAGAACGCGCTGGAGGCGGGGGCGACGCGGGTGACGCTGCGGGTCGCGGAGACGGCGGGACGCCTGGACGTGGCCGTCGGCGACAATGGTTGCGGGATGAGCGAGGCGGTGCAGGCTCGTGCGCTGGATCCGTTCTACAGCGACGGGCGCAAGCACCGGCATCGCCGGATGGGACTGGGGCTGGCGTTCCTGAGGCAGATGGTGGAGGCGACCGGTGGGGGGCTGGAACTGCAGTCGGCGGTTGGCACCGGGACGGATGTGCGGTTCTGGCTGGATGCGGGGCATGTGGACATGCCGCCGATGGGGGATTGGGGTGCGACGCTGACGGGGATGATGGCGTTCCCCGGTGACTATGAGTTGGAGGTCGAGCGGCGGCGGGGAGATCAGGGGTACCGCGTCCGGCGCAGCGAGCTGATCGAGGCGCTCGGGGAGCTGGAGACGGCGATGTCGCTGGCGATGGCAAGGGATTATGTAGCCTCCCAGGAGGAGGCGTTAATGATGCGGAAAGGACAAGGACATGGGAGCACTGACACTTGAGGGTCTGCGCAAGCTGCGCGAGGAAAAACAGCAGGCGCTGGCACAGCGCGACGCGGGCGAGGGCAGTATCGAGGTGATTATCGGCATGGGCACCTGCGGGATCGCCGCTGGCGCGAAGGAGACGTTCTCGGCCATGGTGGACGAGATCAACCGCCTGCGCCTGGGCAATGTCGTGGTCAAGCAGACCGGCTGCATGGGCCTGTGCGCCAGCGAGCCGTCCGTCGAGGTGGTTGTCCCCGGCATGCCCGGCGTGGTCTATGGCAAGGTAGATGCGGCGATCGGCCGCCGGATTGTGAATTCGCATATCGTCAAGGGTGAGCTGGTCGGTGAGTATCTTTTCGACAAGCCGGCCGCTGACATCATGAAATAAAGGAGAGGGAGCGAGACAATGGCTTACAAGCAGTATGTACTGGTGTGTTCCGGCACGGCCTGTGAATCGTCGAAGAGCAAGGATCTGATCCAGAACCTCAACGACGAACTCCGCAAGGTTGGGATGGCGGACGATGTGCAGGTGGTCAAGACGGGCTGTTTCGGCTTCTGCGAGAAGGGCCCGATCGTCAAGGTGCTTCCCGAGGAGACCTTCTACGTGCAGGTCAAGCCTGCCGACGCGGCCGAGATCGTGGCCGAGCATCTGGTCAAGGGCCGTCCGGTCAGCCGGCTGCTGTACGATCCGGCCCAGAGCAAGGCGCACGCCAAGCTCGAGGATATACAGTTCTACCAGAAGCAGGTGCGCATCGTGTTGCGCAACTGCGGCGTGATCGATCCGGACTCGATCGACGAGTACATCGCCCGCGACGGCTACGTGGCGCTCGAGAAGGTGCTCTTCGAGATGAGTGGCGACGACGTGATCAACGAGCTGAAGAAGTCCGGCCTCCGCGGCCGTGGCGGCGCGGGTTTCCCGACCTGGCGCAAGTGGCAGTTCACGAAGGACGTCCCCGGCGACGAGAAGTACATCATGTGCAACGCCGACGAGGGCGACCCCGGCGCGTACATGGACCGCAGCACACTCGAGGGCGACCCGCACTCGGTGCTCGAGGCCATGATGATCGCCGGCTATACCTGCGGTTCCTCCAAGGGCGTGATCTACATCCGCGCCGAGTACCCGCTGGCGATTGAACGCCTCAATACGGCGATCTGCAAGGCCAAGGAATACGGCCTGATGGGCGAGAAGATCCTCGGCACGGATTTCTCATTCGATATCGAGATCCGGCTCGGGGCTGGTGCCTTTGTCTGCGGCGAGGAAACCGCGCTGATCGCCTCCACCGAGGGCGGGCGTGGTATGCCCAAGCCGCGGCCGCCGTTCCCCGCCGTGAAGGGGCTGTGGGACAAGCCGACGGTGATCAACAACGTCGAGACCTGGGCCAGCATCCCGGTGATCATCATGCGTGGCGGCGACTGGTACGCCCGCATCGGTACCGAGACCTCCAAGGGCACGAAGGTGTTCGCGCTGACCGGCAAGATCAACAACTCGGGCCTGGTTGAAGTGCCGATGGGCACGACCCTGCGCGAGATCATCTATGGTATCGGTGGCGGCATCAAGGGTGGCAAGGCGTTCAAGGCGGTGCAGACGGGCGGCCCGTCCGGTGGCCTGATCCCGGCCCAGTACCTGGATACCCCGATCGATTACGAGAACCTCCAGAAGCTCGGATCGATCGTCGGCTCCGGTGGCATGATCGTCATGGACGAGGATGACTGCGTGGTGGACATCACCCGCTTCTACCTGGACTTCTCGGTCGACGAGAGCTGCGGCAAATGCGCCCCCTGCCGTATAGGCGGGCGCACCCTGCTGAACCTGCTCGACAAGGTGGCCAACGGCAACGGCACGGTCGCGGATGTCGAGCAGATGCAGACACTCTCGCACGCCATGCAGCGGGCCAGTCTCTGCGGGCTCGGCCAGACGACGCCGAATCCGGTGCTCTCGGTCATCCGTCATTTCAAGGACGAGCTGATGGAGCACATCGACCACAAGCATTGCCCGGCCGGGAAATGCAAGAACCTGGTCCGCTTCACGATTGATCCCGACGCCTGCATCGGCTGCACGGTCTGTGCGCGGCGCTGCCCGGTAAGCTGCATCAGCGGCGAACGCAAGGTAGTTCATGTGATTGATCAGTCGCGCTGCGTCAAGTGCGGGGCCTGTCTGGAGGCCTGCAAGTTCGGCGCGGTCCTGAAATCGTAGTTAAAGCATTCAGAAGGAAAAGGAAAAAGCTGTCATGGATATGATCAAGATGCAAATCAACGGGATCGGGGTGGAGGTTCCCGCGGGAACCACGATCCTGAAGGCGGCGGAGCAGGTGGGCGTGAAGGTCCCGCGGCTGTGCTATCACGAGGACGTTTCCCCCTGGGGTGCTTGCGGGCTTTGCGTAGTGAAGATCGAGGGCTCGCCGAAGATGATGCGCGCCTGCGCCACGCCCTGCGCGCCGGGTATGAAGGTGACCACGCACGACACGGAGCTCTACAACGTGCGCCGCACCGTGCTGCAGCTCATTCTCTCGACGCATCCGAATGACTGCCTGCGCTGTGCGCGCAACGGCAACTGCGAGCTCCAGACGATGTCGGAGGAGTTCGGCATCCGCGAGTTCGAGTTCCCCAAGCGCCTGCGCGACCTGCCGATCGACAACTCGACGCCTTCGATCGAGGTCAACCCGCAGAAGTGCATCCAGTGCGGACGCTGCGTGGCGGTCTGCCAGGATATGCAGGGTGTCTGGGCGCTGGAATTCCTCGGCCGCGGCGAGGGCACGCGTATCGCGCCGGCGGCGGATGTCAAACTCAACGACAGCCCCTGTATCAAGTGTGGCCAGTGCTCGGCGCACTGCCCGGTCGGGGCCATCTACGAGCATTCCGACAACAAGGCCGTCTACCAGGCGTTGGCCGATGAGAGCAAGTACTGTGTCGTGCAGATCGCCCCGGCGGTGCGTGTCGCCATCGGCGAGGCCTTCGGCTACGAGAGCGGCGAGCTGCTGACAGGGAAGCTGTACACGGCGTTGCGGCGGCTGGGCTTCAAGGCGGTGTTCGACACTAACTTCTCGGCTGACCTGACGATCATGGAGGAGGGTACCGAGTTCATCAAGCGCATGACCAAGGGCGGTCCGCTGCCGCTGATCACGAGCTGCTGCCCGGCCTGGACGGACTACATGGAGAAATTCGCGGACGACTTCATCGATAACTTCTCCACTGCCAAGAGCCCGCAGCAGATGCTGGGGGCCATGGCCAAGACGTATTACGCGGATTCGATCAAGGTCGATCCCAAGTCGATGTTCGTGGTCTCGATCATGCCCTGCACGGCCAAGAAGTTCGAGATCACCCGTACCGACGATATGTTCTCGACCGGCTACAAGGATGTGGATGTCGTGCTGACCACGCGCGAGCTGGCCCGGATGATCAAGTCCGCCGGTATCGACTTCCGCAACCTGCCGGAGGAGAAGGCCGATACGGTCCTCGGCGAGTACGCTGGCGCGGGCACGCTCTTCGGCGTGACCGGTGGCGTGATGGAGGCGGCGTTGCGCACGGCGGTCACGATCATGACCGGCAAGAAGCTGCCGAAGGTCGAGTTCATGGATGTGCGTGGTCTCGACGGCGTCAAGGAGGCCAAGCTGGATGTGGCTGGAACGGAAGTGCGTATCGCGGTGGCCCACACGATGAGCAATATCGAGCAGGTGCTCGACAAGGTGCGCGAGGCCCGCAGGACGGGGGCCGAGCTGCCGTATCACTTCATCGAGGTCATGGCTTGCCGCGGCGGCTGTATCGGTGGCGGTGGCCAGCCGCACGGGGCCACGGACGAGATCCGGCAGAAACGCATGGCGGGGTTGTACAAGGATGACGAGGCCAGCGCGGTGCGCTGCTCGCACGAGAATCCCGAGATCCAGCGGATCTACAAGGACTTCCTCGGCGAGCCGAACAGCGAGACGGCGCACAAATACCTGCACACGCATTACAAGTCGCGTAAGGCCTACAAGGTCTAGCGGCGGCTTTTAAGACAAAAAGAAAGGGCGGCGTGGAATCCACGCCGCCCTTTTTTTGCGAATTCCCTTTGCCAAGCAAGACCGCCCACTGCAGTGGGCTGGAATGAATGGGCCGGTCAATAAACGTTGGCACGCCCAAGGGGAGTCGAACCCCTCTTGCCAGGATGAAAACCTGGAGTCCTAACCGATAGACGATGGGCGCTTTTCGCGGATGAGTCGTGAACTTTACCAGACTCCGCATCGATTTCAAGCCAATAATTCAGGGTCTTCCCTCATTCATTCCCGCCCTCTGAATAATCAACCGGCGGGGTGGAACGGAACGCGGCCTAGCAAGCACAAACCCCTTGCAACCCGCCAGACGAATTGCTATTGTCACAGGATTCCTTCAGTAATGCCGCCAGGAAAAATAGGAAATGTGTAGGCGGAGGGCGGTGGGTCGCGAGCCGATGCCTGATAAGCCATTACGCATGTTCTCCGAAAACATGCCCGCAGTTTAGTGTCTTGTTTTCGCGCTTGACGGGGTGTTTGGTATTTGACATAATTCACTTTGTGTTAATAGAGGGCTTTTGCTGATGATGGCGAAATGGAAAAAACGAGTTGTCGCCGTGCTGCCGCTGATGCTGATGGCATCCGCGCAGGCGGGGCACCGCTGTCTTTCGTTTCCGTCTCCAAATTCCGGATCGTCGCCCGCCTACTGCTGTGCGGAATCGTCCGGCAGTATTTCCGATCCCGGCCATGAACGCTGCTGCAGCACGCAGGATGAATCATGTCGCTGTGAATTCGGGGCCGCCACCCCGCAGGCCCCGGTGACGGTTGTCGATGTCCGTCCAGTGGTCGTCGACTCGGCGCTGCAACCCCTGGGGGTTGTGCGCTGGACGAACCGTTGCGTGGCCGAACGCGGCACGTGTATCGTCCTGCGGGAACCACCCCCGTGTTTTGCCACCACCGAGTGGCGAACGATCCGCCTTAACCGTTGATCAGACGGTTTTCTGCCAGGTCGCCGCGTAACCTCTTGCCCTGCGCAAGTTCACGCGCCCTGCCTGCGCTCTGGCACGGTCGATCCCATGTTGCCTGAAACCTGTCTCGGGCAGATTATTTAACCCTTTATCAATGGATATATCATGAGAAGAATGTCGATGATGCTGATTGTCCTTCTAGGTTCAATCATGGTTTTCACGGGCTGTGGTGGCCGAAAAGTCACCGGGACGCCCGCGGCGGCGGATACCCCGGCGGTGACGCTCTCGGAGATCCTGGTCAACCCTGCGGCCTACAGCGGAAAAACCGTTGTCCTGGTGGGGCAAATCTCGTCCGTGTGCGCCTCGCAGTGCGACTTCACCTACAATGAGAAGAGTCAATCGGTGGTCATCTATATGGATTCCACCATCAAGGCACCCCGTGTGAAGACGGGGACAAGCGTGCGGGTGACGGCTTCCGTCCTGCACGGCGATGTGCAGACGGTGTTCACGGCGCTGGGTCTTGAATTACGCTGAACGGAGGTGGATGATGAGCATAGCCAAACTGGCCTATAACAATATCCGACGTACCCCGATGCGGGCGCTGCTGACGGCGGGCAGTGTATTCATTGCCGCCGCCACGGTGAATATCGTGCTGTCGGTGGATCGCGGTTACTCGGAGGCGGTGCAGCGGGACCTGGTCGAGAAGACCGGGGTCCACCTCTACATCACCAAGGAGGGCTGCCCGATCGAGGCGGCATCCGTGATCGCTCAGGGCGGGTTGAGCCCGCTGTATGTGGAACAGTCGCTCGTGGCGAAGGTCGAGGCGATGGAAGGCGTCTCTTCCGTGCTGCCGTTCCAGATCTTCACGGATACCACAACCGACGGGACGCGCACCGATATCTACATGGGGATCACCCCGGCGATCCGCGATGTGCGCCCCGACTGGATAATCGCTTCCGGGGGCTGGTTCACGAACGAGCATTCGGTCATCCTTGGGTGGCAGTTGGCGCAGATCGAGAAAGTGGCGGTCGGCGAACGCATCTACGCCGAGCGTTTCGACCGCGAGTTTGTCGTCTCGGGCATCCTGGCGCAGAGCTATTCCCAGGATGACGGGATGCTCTTCCTGCCACTCGAGACGGCACAGGAGATGATCAGCAGGGAAGGGCGCCTGTCGGCGATCGCCATCAAGCTGCACGATATCGGGCGGTTGCAGGAAATCACACTGCGCTTGCGCGGCAATATCCCCAGTGATCATTTCGTCGTCGGCTCCAAGGAACTCAGCGAGGGGATCCTCGGGTTCTTTGCCGCCACCCGGATGATCATGTTCGTGATGGTGATCGTGGCGTTCGGTGTCTCGATGTTCGGGATCATCAACACCATGCTGATGGCCGTCATGGAGCGCCGTCGCGAGATCGCCTATCTCAAGTGCGTAGGGGCTGGCAGGAGGGATATCCTCAAGCTGGTGACCCTGGAAACGCTGATCATCTGCACCGTTGGCTCGGTTGCCGGCATCGCCTCGGGCTCCGCGCTTACCCCGGTCGCATCCGGGTTCATGCGCCGGCTGCTGATCGCGTATGTCCCCTCGGGGAACATTGCCACGCCAGCCCCGGATATCGCGATCCTGTCCCTGCTGCTTTCCGTTGTCACGGGGGTGCTGTGCGCACTGTACCCGGCGTGGAAGGCTGCATCCATTGTTCCCATGGAGGTCCTGAGAAATGAATAGTATCCTATCGCTGAAGAATGTTACCAAGCGCTACCGGCGGGGCAGTGAAGAGGTCCATGCGCTGGATGGCGTGAGCCTTGACGTCATGCAAGGCGACTACATCGCCATCTGCGGGCCGTCGGGCTCAGGCAAGACGACGCTGCTGAATATCGCCGGCTGCATGGACCACCCCACGGACGGCGTAGTCCTGATCAACGGCCAGGCCGTTGAGCATGGCGGTGAGCGCTGCCTGGCGCGGCTGCGCCAGTCGGTCATCGGCTTCGTGTTCCAGCAGTTCTTCCTGGTGCCGACGCTGAACGTGAGGGAGAACGTGGAGTTGCCGTTGCTGTTCTCGCATCGCACGGCGGATCCGGCCCGCACGGCGGAGATCCTTGACTGCGTCGGGCTTGGCAAGCGCGTGAACCATCTCCCCGGCCAGCTTTCGGGCGGGGAGATGCAGCGTGTGGCGGTGGCCCGCAGCATGATCAATGAACCGAAGGTGATCCTTGCCGATGAACCGACCGGCAATCTGGATTCCCGTAATGCGGCGGCGGTCATCGAACTGTTCGAGTCGCTGAACAAACGCGGGATCGCGATCGTGATGGTTACCCATAACCCTGATCTGGCACGTCGATGCGGGAAGGTGGTGCATCTTGAAGATGGCAAAGTGGTTTCCTAGCCTGGTTCTTTCCCTGGTGCTGAGCGCCGGGACGTCCCGTGCCACGGTATCGTTGCTGCTGGAAGGGGATGTGCGGGGCGAATACTCGGATCGGGAGGATCTCGACGCCCGTGTCGATTCCGTGGGCGGCTCCCTGCGCAAGGTGCTGGCGGACGGCAAGGGCGACCGTCTGACCCTGTACCTTCAGGCGGAGGCCGAGGACAACGCCTCGGAACTGCTGCTGCATCAGGCGTACGCGGAATGGAAAGGTCCGATGGGTCGCTGGAACCTGGCGCTCGGCAGGGTGCCCGTGCCCTGGGGACTGCTGACCGCCTGGAGCCCCGACCGTCTGCCGTTCCTGTCCCCGTATGACACCGCCGGGACGTTCACATCCGACAACGGCTTGCTCCTGCGCGGCTCCGCCGGGATGACCGATTACGGCCTCGCGCTGACGCAGGGCTACGGCATGGGCTCGATCCAAGACTTTCCGGGGCCCGGCAACCTTACTGGGCGCCTGGGAATAACGCCCGATCTGGCGGGGGATCTCAACCTCGGGGTTTCCTTCGCTGCCGGAACCGTGTATCCCTCCGCGCATGGGCACGGCAGCGGGCCGGTCATGGAGGAGGAGCGCCTCGCGCTGGCCCTTGATTGCACGTGGTACCACGGACGGGGGATCTACCGGCTGGAGGCGGGAGGCCGCCATACTGAGGATCGCTGGCGAGGGACGCTCTTCGGCATGGCGGACTATGCCTTGCTGCCGAAGCTCAGCCTGCAGCTTGCCGGCCAGCTTTATACGCACATGGAATCTCACGAGTTCGGGCAGGTCTATGCGGGGGTATCGGTGCCCGTGGGCGCATTCACACTAAGGATGGGATACGAATATGAACATGCACAGGAAGAGACTCACAAGGTGGTTATCCAGTTTTACCGTCTGTTTTCTTTTACACGGTAGCCTGGCGGTGGCGCAGGAGGTCTATGTCTGCGTCTGGCGCAATCCGGAACGTACGATGACGCGGCTATTTCCCGATGCGCGGGACTACCGCACGGTTACCGTCCCGATCTCGCCGGAACAGCTCCAGCGCGTTGAGGTGCGCACGGGGGCCGCTATCCTTCAGGGGCAGCGGGAGCAGTTCCAGTACTTCGAGATGCTCGATGCCAACGGAACGGTTATCGGCTACACGCAGGCCATGACCGAGAAGGGCGAGTTCGGTGCCATCGAGATGGTGTTCGGTATGCGTATGGACTACCGGGTTACCGGACTCTATATCCAGCGGGCAAGGGAGCGGGATCGCACGTTCCGCGAGGACGCGTTCCTGGGCGGTTTCTCGGACATCGGCATCCCGGATGCGGATGCGCTTTCCGACCCCCAGGTGGAGAAGGGGACCATCGCCACGCGGGCGGTGACCCTGGGGGTGAAGAAAGCCATGATCCTCTTCGATGAGCTGGTCGTGCGGAAATAGGGACCTCGGCACGTAACAAAGGCGTGCGGTGGTTAGCCCTGCACGGCTCGGCACAGCCTCGCCCCCCAGTCGCTGAGAGGGGCGTGGTTGTCCGGCAGTTGCGCCAGCATGGTGTTGAGCATGGCGGTGGCGGGGGGGATGTGGTGCTTGAACCGGGCGGTGGCGGGATTGGCTGAGAGGCGTCCGAAGGCGCCGAGCGCCTGGACCAGCCGCTGCACGGCGGCGTAGGGGAACGCAGCCCGGACGGCGGGCCCCTGCGGGCTGGCGGCGCAGTAGTCATCGAGCAGGGCGATGCGGTCGGCTTCATCGAGCATGACGTAGGGGTCGCAGAGCAGCGAGGCCAGGTCATAGGCCGCCGCCCCCAGGCGTATTCCCTGGAAATCAATCAGTACTGGACTCCCCCGGCGCAGCAGGATGTTGCTCGACTGGAGATCGCGGTGAACCGGCACTTGACGCTGCTGTTGGAGTATCGTCGCGCAGGTCTTCAGCAGGTTCTGCAGCGGTTCGGTGACCTCCATGTGTAGGGTGTTGGTGATGAAATGCGTGATGAAAAGCTCGTGTTCCCAGCGGTAGAGTGCGGGTGAGAACGACGGTTCCAGCGGCGGCAGGTTTTTCGGCGAAAGGGCATGCAGCCGGAGGACCTGTTCGATCACGCGCCGGTAATGTTGACGGCGGGCGGTGCGCGACAGGCCGGGGAGCGCATCCTGCAGGGAAAGCGTGCCGGCATCCTCTAAAAGCGTCGCCTTCTGGTCGGGCAAGTCCAGCATGACGCGCGGGACGCGGATCCCGGCGACGGCCAGTGCGCGGGCGAGCGGGGCATAGCGGGCGTTCTCGGGACGCTTCTGGTCGTCGTAGCGGATCAGGATGCCGCTGCTGCGATCAGTCTGCAGCCGTTCGAAACGGCGGTCGGAACCGCGGGCGGGCAGGGCCGTGAGGGTGGTGGTGGCGGGCGTCGCCCGCATGGCTCGCAGCACTGCGGTGAGCACGGGGTCGGGTGGCATGACATCCGCCCGTACACTGGTTCCGCCCTGTTGCGAGGCGCGGACGACCGTATGGCGCCCGGCGATGCTGTCGGCCAGGCAGGCTCCCGGTTGCAGCTCCGCGTCATCCCAGATGACGCAGTTGGCCAGCGAGACTTCCGGTGGCAGGGTGACACGATGACCGATGGCGACAAAGCCTTGTGTCTGCACACACGGGGGAATACAGCGGTGCATGCGTCTTGCCTCTGCCGCCTGCAATAGCGAGCCACCGAGGCGTTTGCGGTGATGGGCGTCGGCGATTTCCCGGTGGGCTTCCAGATAGCGCTCCGGCGTCCCGAGATCAGCCCAGTAGGTGTCTGCCGGGCAGCAGCCCCGTACCGTGATGCCTTGCGCGAGCGCCTGGCGATAGCCGTCTACGACGCTGCTGAATGGCGATTCGGGCAGAAAACCGAGAATGGCCGGACTGAGGATCTGCATGCCGCAGAAGGTATAGGTACCGTCCGCCCTAGGAGTGGCGGACGCGAAATTGGAGATGCGTCCGTCTGCCGCCAGCTCGACGGTGCGGGGACCGCGCGTGGCGTCCAGCCAGAGTGTGGCCAGGGGCTGGTGCTGGTGAAAATCCGCGATCAGCGGTTCGGTATCCAGCTCGAAGGCAATATCGGTATTCACCATCCAGAACGGTTTTCCGTCGATGAAGTGCGATGCCTTGCGCAGCGCGCCGCCAGTGCCGGCGATATCCGGCTCGAAGGAGAACTGGAGGCACGGGCATGACCCCTTGCGGCGCCGCGCCCAGTCCAGGATCGGCTGTGGATTATGATGCAGGTTGATCAGGATGTCGCGCACCCCCGAACGGACCATGGCGTTGATGATATGCTCGATGACGGGAATCCCCCACAACGGCATCATCGGTTTCGGGAGGTCGTGCGATAGCGGCACGATGCGAGACCCGAACCCGGCGGCAAGCAAGATCGCTTTTTCTGGACTCTTGATGTTCGTTTTCATTTTCAGTAACGCTTATAGCCCGTAGTCAGTTCACCCATTATCCCCGGAAATCGTCGATCTTTGTAGCCCGCTCGCGCCGCGAGCGTGGCTTCTGTGTTGTAAGCGAACGGTTGTTTACCATACTCGCGGCGATTTGCGAAATTTTAAGCGCATCCCGTTGCCTCAGTTGCGGCGCAACTGGGCTACCTGTAGCCCGCTTCGCGCCGCGAGCGGGCTACCCGAGCAGAAGCCGTCTTCAGTCTGCGGTCTTCAGTCTGCTTCTCCCCACCCGTATCACCACGGCGGGGCCGCCGACGGGGGTGAGAGTGTAGTGGCGGGCGGCGGCCGGGACGAGGCAACTGGTGCCGGGGTCGGCCGTGGCGACCGTGCCGCCGGTGCCGATCAGGACCGTGCCGCTGACAGCAAAGACGATGTGGAAGCTGGTGCCGTCGTGCTCAACCGGTTCGGGCGCATTCAGGACCAGGCGCTCGCTGCTGAAGAACGGGCAGGTGATTATGTCGGCAACCGTGTTCGGTCCTTCACCCGGCCGTGGTCGCGGCGAGCAGACCTCCGGGGCACCGTTGTCCCACTCGATCACCTGCATGGCCTGCTCCAGATGCAGTTCGCGCGGGCGGCCCTTTTCGTCGGTGCGGTTCCAGTCGTAGACGCGGTAGGTGGTGTTGGAGTTCTGCTGGACCTCGAGCAGCAGGCAGCCTGCCCCGATGGCATGGACACGCCCGCCGGGCACGAAAACCGCGCGGCCGGGCTTGGCTGGCACGGCGGCGAGGGCCTCGGTCTCGAGCGTGCCCTCGCGCAGGGCTTTCTCGAAGCGTTCCCGTGTGCAGCCGGGACGGAGCCCGGCGTAGATCTGCGCGGCGGGATCGGCCTCGAGCACATACCACATCTCGGTCTTGGGTTCGCCGCCGGTACGGTGCGCGTTGTGTTCATTCGGATGCACCTGGACGCTCAAATCCTTGCGGGCATCGATCAGCTTGACCAGCAGCGGGAATACAGTGTCGCCACCGCCGGTCAGCGCCGGCCCCCAGTCCTCCACCAGCGAATGCAGCGTGCGGCCCTTCATGGGGCCGTTGGTGACCACGCTCATGCCTTCGGGACGGTCCGAGATCTCCCAGGATTCCGCGCAGACCGCTGGCGTGCCGCTGCGCCCGTATTGCCGGGCCAGGCGGTTGCCGCCCCAGAGATAATCCTTGTAAACAGGGGTGAAAAGCAGCGGGTAGGGGGTGATGGGTGTGTGGGTGTGTGGGTGTGTGGGTGTGGGCATGTTGTGGCTTCCTTTATGACTGATTTTTCGGGCACGCAGTGCCCACAAAAGAGAGGTTAAAAAATTCCAGTTCGCTCAGTGCGTGGTTAAACCCCCGAGCACCAGTTCTGTGTTTTTTGTGTATTCCGTGGTTAAAACCCTGAGCATAAGCAATCTTCAGTCTCTATTTCCGCTTTCTCAATTTCTGCTGTCTGCTTTTCCCCTTGAGACCTTCTGGATGCTGATGCAGTCAACCGGGCAGGCGTCGACACAGGCATTGCAGCGGATGCAGTCTTCCTGGTTGATGTAGATCAGGCGGGTGTCCTCGCTGCCTTTTGCACGGATGAAGTCGACGATCTCGCCGCGTTCGCCGTAGACCAGTTCGCTGACCTTGACAATGCAGTTCGGGCGGGGTTTGGCCTTGATGCACCAGTCGCAGTAGATGCACTTGTCCGAATCGATCTCGTACTTGTAGTGGCAGCGGTAGCAGCGCTGGGTCTCGTCGGTCGCCAGCGTCGCGTCGTAGCCGGTCTCGACCTCGCCGGTGAGGTTGCGCGCCGCGCGCGGCAGCACCGGCATGGCCTGCCGCGGAATCTCGTCCATCTCACGGATGCGGCGGGTGGCGGTGTCGTCCTCGATCAGGGCGACATCCTCGATGCGGCGGCAGCCCATCAGCGCCTCGTCCACGGTGCGCGCACAGGTCTTGGCATGACCGATGGCATCGATCAGCGAGGAGGCCCCGTTGGCGAAATCGCCAGCGGCGAAAACTTTCGGATGGGCCGTGGCGGGCGTGCCGCCGCTCTTGAGCCACAGGTCCTTGGCCACCAGCGACTCGCGTAGCGGGCCATCGATGAAAGCCGTGTCGGGAAACTGACCGGTCGCCAGCAGGACCAGGTCCGCCGGCACCTCGAACTCGCTGCCGGGAATCGGTTCCGGGCGCCTCCGTCCGCTGGCATCCGGTTCGCCGAGACGGGTGCGCACAAAGCAGACTGCGGTCACCCGTCCGTCCTTGCCCAGGTACGACACGGGACTGACGAGGGTGAACATGCCGATGGCTTCATGGGCGAGTTCCTCTATCTCGCCGGGGGTAACCAGCATTTCCTGCACGGAGCGGCGGTAGTAGACATTCACATTGGCTTTGGATTGCGCCAGCGGGAGCTGCCGCCAGTCCGTACCGTCCGAAGCGGCGAGCTTCATGCCGAGGCGCTTGGCTGTGCGGGCGCAATCCATGGCGGTGAACCCGCCGCCGATCACGACCACCTCGCGGCCGATGGGTCCGTCGCCGTGCTCATTGGTCTCGAGCAGGAAGTCCAGACCGTGCAGGATGCCGTCCAGCTCGCTGCCGGGGATATCGAGCAGGTTCGGGCGCAGCGTGCCGGCGGCCAGTACCACGGCATCGTGGGTGGCGACGAGCGGATCGAGTGCGATCGTCTCGCCGACGGCGGCATTGCAGTGTATCTCGACGCCCAGGCGGCGGATCTGCTCGATCTCGCGCTCGATGTGCTCGCGCGGCAGCCGGAATACGGGAATGCCCTGGTTCATCATGCCGCCGGGGCGGCAATGCTTCTCGTAGACGGTCACCGCGTGACCCAGGCGGGCCAGCTCGCGGGCGGCGGTAAGCCCGGCCACACCGCTGCCGACCACGGCGACGCGCTTGCCGGATGGCGGGAACAGCGGTTCGAGCACCACGGGATCCGCGTGGGGATTGAAATCAGCGGCGGCGCGTTTGGAAAAGCAGATCGCGACGGAATCCCCCAGTCCCTCCCAGCCGTGGCGGCAGACCTTCTCGCAGGGGCGGGCGCAGACGCGGCCGAGCACGGCGGGAAACACGTTGTCCAACAGGTTGGTACGGTAGGCCGCCTCGTAGTTGCCGTCGTAGATGTCGGTCAGGTAGCGAGGGATGTCGGTGTGGGCCGGGCAGGCCTCCTGGCAGGGGATGTTGACCGCCAGCCAGTGCATGTCCTTGGCGGCGCGTCCCGTACCGGCCAGCCGCGAGAGCGCCTGGTGCCGGTAGGGTGCCGGGGCCTCCAGTGGCCGTTTGTCGCCGACACCGCCAAGCGTTGCGGCGGGGCGGTGTGTCGGGGGAGGCTCCACGATTGTCTCCGCTTCCGCCTGTTCAACCTTGTGCAGCGCGTCAACATAGTCGGGATTGAGGTGGTCGGTTTCCAGTGCGGCGGTCAGCCACTGGCGCGCTGCGTCGAGGCGGCCGGCATGCAGGCAGGCCAGCCCGTAGACGTAATGCGCGTTCGGGGAACTGTCGGCACCGATGAAGCCTCCGAACAGCTCGCAGGCCTCGGCGTAGTTCTCCTTGCGGAAGGCCCCGATGGCTCGGATCGCGAGCATGGCGGGCGAGCCGGCACCGAGGGCCTCGGCGCGGGCGGCAAAGAACGCTGATGAATAGACATCGCCTTTGGCATCGCCGCGCATGAAGTAAGCCTCAGCCAGCAGCGTGCAGAGTTCGGCGTCGGTGCGCGATTCCGGGACGCGCAGGATGTTGATGGCGGCGTTCGGCTGTTCCAGACGCAGCAGCAGCCGTGCCCGTTTCTTGACGTCGTGCAGGGGATCGTGCATGGCTACTTGGCCTCCTCGAATACATTCACCAGGGATTGCTGCAGGCGCACGTTGCGCTGGTTGAGCGGTTCATGCGGGGGGAGCGCCAGCGTCGCGGCGAGCTTCTGGCCGAGCTGGCTGCCCCCCAGGCGTCGGGCGTAGTCGCCGAAGGTTTCGCCGTCGCGGCGTTCCTCCAGGTAGAGTGCCAGCAGGCCGCGCACTGCCGGCACGGCATCGGTCGAGGCGATATCGATCACATGCTCACCGACATGGCCGGCTGCGTCGAGGCGGCCGCCCGCGAAGAGGGCAAACCCCTCTTCACTGCCATTCTGGCTGCCGTTCTCGCTGCCGCCCTGGTCGTTGCGGAAGCGGCGTCCGCGCAGGCCGATGTCCGCGATCCAGTGTTGCGCGCAGGAATTCGGGCAGCCGTTCATGTTGATCCGCAGGGGTCCGACGGCGGCAGTCAGTTCCGTATCGGTCGCGAACGCCTCGGTCAGGTGCCGGTAGACCGCGGGGGTGTCGGACACGGCCAGGTTGCAGAGTGTGGTGCCGACGCAGGCGACGATGTCGGGCAGCAGCTCGAATCCTTCGGTGCGCCAGCCCGCCTCGTGAAGGCGGGCCTGCAGGGCCGCGACCCGCGACCGGGGTACGTCGCGGATCTCCAGATTCTGGCGGTTGCTGAGGGCGACCGTGCCGCTGCCGAACTCGGCGGCCCAGCCGGCAAAACGGACGGCGTCGCCACCGGTGATCTCCGAGCGAGGGATGATCACGCGCACGGTGCAAAGATCCTGGTCGCCCCGCTGCGGGATGACCGCTTCGCCCGCGTAGGGGATGGGCGCGAGGGCGGGTAGGGCGTCGGCGCTCTCCAGCCGGTCCAACCCGGTTACGCCGCTCTCGCGCATAATATCGAACAGGCGCTGGCGATAGGTCTCGACACCCATCTCGGCGACGACGATCTTCAGTCGGGCGTACTTGCGCACGCGCCGGTTGCCGTAGCGGTTGTGGCTCTCGACCACCGCGCGGGCGACCGGAATGACCAGGTCCGCCGGTACCCAGGAGAAGATCAGCTTGCCCATATGGGGGAGGGAACCGAGCCCGCCGCCAGCGGTCAGCACCCAGCCGGTCTCGGCGGTGCCGTCCGTACCGGTGCGCCGGATCGGGTACCAGCCCTGGCAGTTCATCAGTGCCTGGCCGCATGATGACGCGCAGCCGCTGACGCTGATCTTGTGCTTGCGTGGCAGGTTGCGCTGCTGGTCGCGCAGCACCGGGTCATCCGCCAGTGCCATGACCACGGCGCCGGTATCGGTGATCTCGTGCGGGCAGACGCCCTGCAGCGAGCAGCTCACGACGTTGCGGCAGACATCGCCGCAGGCATTGCGGGTGATGATGCCGAGCGGCTTCATGCCGTCGATGATCTGGTGGATATCGGCCAGGCGGATCCAGTGGTACTGTAGCGTCTGGCGCGTGGTGATGCAGAGGTTGTCCTGCCCGTAGGCCGTGGCCAGCTCGCCGGCTCGGGCAAGCTGGGTGCTGTTGAGCAGCCCGCCGGGGATGCGCAGGCGGATCATGAAGTAGCCGCGCTGGAGCTGGTGGTAGACACCCGACCATTTGAACATGGCGATCTCGTTCGGTGTCAGGGCGTCGAGATCGCGTTTGCCGATCGCGGAGAAATCGAAATCGGGATTGATCTCGAGCTTGTCGCGCTCGACCTGGGTCAGCTCCATCTGTGCGGGCATCCGGGTTCTCCTTGCCTATAACTTCAATTCCCTAGCTTCTCCACCCCTGCCGATGCTCCTGTTCCGCAGGCTCGCGAGGACGCTCGCCCTTCCGGCAATCAAGCGCGGTCTGCGCATCTGGAGGGTGAGCGTCCTCGCGAGCCGCTGCGCATGGGAATGAAAATGGCGAAGCCCTCGTATTCCGTTAGTAATTCGGGGATTCTAGAGCAATCCGCTAGGCGAGGCGAACATTAAAATTCGACACTTTTGGGTAAAGTCGAAAGTCGAAATCAACTGAAATGTAAGCCATTGGGCGCTTGTAAAACCTTCTCGACTGAACCGGCTCGCGAGGACGCTCGCCCTCCAAAAAAGAAAACAGGCGTCATTTGCACATTTGGAAGGGCGAGCTTATCGGAGGTTTTGCAAGCCCCGTTGGGTGTTGACTTTATTTCGAATTTCCCTATTTCTGCTTTACTCTGTCTTCCCCTGTTCCACCAGGCGGCTGGTGTTCTCGGCGATGCGGAAGGCCACGATGATCAGCTCGCACCACATCCGGGCCAGCAGTGTCCAGAGCAGGAAGACCAGCGGGGCCAGGATCAGGGCGAGCAAGCCCGAGCCGAAACCGTTCCTGAACCCTGTACCCAGCATGATCAGCGAGCCGATGGCGGCACCGATGATGCCGAGCACGTACAGGACCTTGATCATGCGGGTCGTGACGAACTCGCTGAACGAAAGATCAAACAACAGACCGATTGTACCTTTATTCTCCATGACAGCCTCCTTGATTTTGCCTTTCGCCGTCCGGGCAAAGGCGGGTTGAACAGTTGCAACGACATTGACGGTTTGCATCGCTAGTTTATGTTTCCAGTGCCCTCCTTTCGATAGACGGTTACCATATGGCGTGATTGTCAGATTCTGAACCCTTGCTGTCAAGCGGCGATTCTTCGCCTGGCGACGCCTCATCACGAAGGTGCCACGAGGGGTTCTGCAAGTAAAAATGGCGAATTCTGTGCGCGTGACCGTTATTACGCCCTCTGAGGGGCGGGAATCGCGATTTTCGGGCACACCGCCCTTCCCGGCGTTCAGAACCGGGATTTCCGATGCGGCTACGGCTCGCCCGTGAGCTATCCTGCCCGTTTAGACCGCGCTGCGCTCGCGGTCGCGCACGGCTTCGGCGGGTGAGAACTCGCGCTTCTCGCCCCGCCCTGGGTTGTCGTCGATGATCGGCACATGCCCCAGGCGTGCTGACATTTCTCGGATTTCCTTGGCATCGTACGCGGCGTCGGCCAGGTCGTAAATATTTCGTGGAGGCCGATGAGGGCATGATCTACTTCTGCTCCGATCACTGCCGAAAGAAATACATCGCCGGTGACTCGGAATCGCCTGACTCCGACCACCCATCACCGACCACCTTTCTCTGCACCTGCCCGATGCATCCGGGCAACCGCAGAATCCGTGGGTACATTGTGGTCTTCTTTCGTGCGCAGTACCGACTCCCTAAGCAGGTGGTTTAAGATTCTGCGGAAGCCCCATTTTTTTTCTGTCAGGACCGTGTGTTTTGTGCGTATAGTGTATATATCGTATCAAGTGAATATGGTGTTCGCTTGGTTTTCAACAAGGCTCCGGTTAATAATTGAACCCGGAAAAGAAAGGTGAGTATCATGATCAGGATAGTTAGTAGTGCGGTGAAGGTGTCGTTGTTTGCGGGTGCCGTCCTGGTGCTGGCGGGAACGGCAAATGTGTATTCCGATTCCTGTCCGAAGGCGGCGGCCACAGATGAGGGGAAGGGAGCGGACAGTCAGGCGGTAGTGAAAGAGGGGAAGGCGGCCTGCACGAAGGCGGATGGCGAGAAAGTCAAGGCTGGCTGCCCGAAGGACAAAGCCGTCTGTGCGAAAGTGGATGGCGAGAAGTTCAAGGCTGACTGTCCGAAGGATAAAGCCGCCTGTGCGAAGGCGGATGGCGAAAAGGTGAAGGCTGACTGTCCGAAGGATAAAGCCACCTGTGCGAAGGCGGATGGCGAGAAAGTGAAGGCTGACTGCCCGGCAGAGAAGAAATGCTGTGGGACTTGCAAGCCAGCGGCTGAAGTGAAGGCGCAGGCGACCTGCCCGGTGATGGGCGGTGCGATCAACAAGCAGCTGTATGTTGACCACGCCGGCAAACGGGTCTATGTTTGCTGTCAGGGGTGCATTGCGCCGGTCCAAAAGGAGCCGGCGAAATACATCAAAGCCCTCGAGGCGGATGGCGTGACGCTCGAGACCGTGAAGACCAAGGATAGTTGAGTAATGTGTTTGCCGTCCGGCTTTCACGAAAGCCGGACGGCCGCTGCTGTAGCGGCGAACGCTGTTTCCTTCCGATTCGGGATGACGCTTGGGTACTGTCGCCGCCGCCTTGACTCCGCCCTTGGACGCTTTGGTTGCAATCGAGGAGAGTCACATGAGAAGGGAATTAATCGTGTTTGGTCGGCAGTGTGTGCTGGGGCTAGGTCTTTTTCTGGCCGGTTGTGCCAGTAGCAGCCCCGAGCGGGTCTTGCGAGCCAGTCATGAGGAGACCGAGCGCGCGGTTTATGCGCCGCCGTCGGCGCCGGAAGTCCTGTCGCGGCTTGGCGAGACGTCGACGCTGGACGACTATCTCCAGCATGCTTTTGCGCAAAGTCCCCGGTTGCGGGCGGCATTTGATCGCTGGATGGCGGCGCTGGAACGGATCCCGCAAGCCCGCTCGCTGGATGATCCGTCGCTGTCATTCGAGTATTTCATCGAGCAGATGGACACTCGCTACCAAGTAAGTCTCACGCAGATGTTTCCGGCGTTCGGGAAACTGGCCTTGCGCGAAGGACAGGCGGCGGCGGAAGCCGAGGCGGCCATGCACACATTCGAGGCGGAGCGGCTAGTGCTGTATGATCAGGTTGTCAATGCGTTCTACGAATACGATTATCTGCGTCGTGTGATTTCCGTGACCGATGAGAATTCCAGGCTGCTGGATGATTTGGAAGCGGTGGTGATGAGCCGTTACAAGGCCGGTCTGGCCCCGTTTTCCGACCTGATCAAAACACAGGTCGAGAAAGACCGGCTGGCCAATGATCTGGCGAGCCTGCGCGATGCAAGGTGCGCTCAGTCTGCCGAGCTTGCCGCGATCCTCAATCTGCCGGTGTACGAGGTGCTGGCTTGGCCCGACGCCTCGCCGTCCGGTCCGTCCATTGTGGATCTGGACGTGCTGGACGTGATGCTTGCGGACCTGAATCCGGAATTGAAGGCGGCTGGCGCGAGGGTCGACGCCGCGCGGCATCAGGAGCGGCTGGCCCGCAAGCGCTATCTGCCGGACGTCATGCTGGGGGCGGGCTGGATGGTCGCGCCGGGGATGGACGGGCGTGGCGACGAGTCCGATGTGAGCCTCATGGCTGGCATGACGATTCCCCTGTGGTGGGGTCGCACCCGCGCGGAAATCCGCGAGGCCGAAGCCATGCTCCGGGCGGCATCCAGCGAACGCGACGATATGCAAAGCAGGCTGAAAGCCGAGTTAAACATGGCTGTCTTCAAATTCCGCGACGCCGAACGACGGATTGGTCTTTTTGGGACCTCGCTGGTGCCCAAGGCCGAGCAGGCACTGGAGGTCGCCAGGCAGGAGTTCTCGACCGGAAAGGCGGATTTCATGACGCTGATCGACGCCCAGCGCACCCTGCTGGAGTTCCGGCTGATGCTTGAACGCGCGACGGCCGACCGTGAAATCGCGCTGGGCGATATCGGCTGCTGTGTCGGGAAGTATCGGACCGATCCGACGGATCCGTCTGATCCGACCAAAAACCAGGAGAAAAACCCATGAAAAACGGTCGTTTATTCAAACCAGGGGTGCGCTCGATCGTGTATGCAACCTTGATCATGGCGGCTTTCGCGGCTGGCGCGCTTTGGCGCGGCGGGCGCGACGATGGACACCGTCACGGCTCAGCCGATGCAAGCCAGCCCGATGACACGGCTGCCAAATCCGAAATCTGGACCTGCTCCATGCATCCGCAGATCCGCCTGCCGAAATTCGGCCTCTGCCCGATCTGCAACATGGATCTGATCACCGCTGGCACGGACGCCGACAGCGGCGGGCCGCGCGAATTGAAGCTGTCCGCGCATGCTCGCAAACTCGCGGAGATCGAGGTCGCCCCCGTTGAACGTAAATTTGTCAGCAGCGAAATCCGGCTGGTCGGCAAAATCCAGACCGACGAAACCCGCCTCGTTTCGGCCACGGCACGGATCGGCGGCCGCATTGACCGCCTGTATGTCGATTAAACTGGCGCACCCGTCGAGAAAGACGAGCCGCTGGCGCAGCTCTACAGCCCCGACCTGCTCGCGGCTCAGGAAGAACTTCTGCAGGCCCTGCGCACCGTTGAAGCCACGCCGCCACGGCCCGGTTCTGGTCTGGATACCAATGCCGCAACCCAGCGTGATGCCGTCCGCGACAAACTGCGCCAGTGGGGACTTGCGCCACGACAGATCGCCGATATCGAACAGCGTGGCACTGTCGCCGACCACATCGATATCCTCGCGCCTATCTCCGGGGTGGTCACGGCCCGGAATGTCCTGCAGGGCGATTATGTCGAACCCGGCATGCCGCTGTTCTCCCTCGCCAATCTCTCGGAGGTGTGGCTGGTTCTCGACGCCTATGAGATGGATCTTGGCCGGATCCGCACCGGCCAGGACGTCGAGTTCGAGGCCCGTGCCTATCCGGGCGAGATCTTCAGGGGGATCATCAGCTTCATTGACCCGGTCGTAACGGACAGCACCCGGACCGTGCGCGTGCGCGTCAACATGCCGAACCCGGACGGGCGGCTCAAGCCGGAGATGTTCGGCCACGGCATGGTACGCGTGCCCCAGGAAGGCGCACTCGCGCCGCTGGTCATTCCCGCCACGGCACCGCTTATTACCGGCCAGCGCGCCGTGGTCTATGTGGAGAAGCCCGGCGATCCGGATCGTTTTGAATTCCGGACGGTCACCTTGGGTAGCCGGGTCGGTGATTACTACATCGTCAGGCAGGGCCTCAAGGAAGGGGAACGGGTCGCGACCCGTGGCACGTTCAAGATCGACAGCGCCATGCAGCTCATGGCCAAGCCCAGCATGATGAGCGCTGAAGAACATCCCGTCGAGCTTACCGAATTCGAGACCTTCGATGTGCCTGAGGCGGTCCGGGAGCCGCTTGATGCGCTCTATGCGGCGTATTTCGACGTCCATAATGCGCTGAGCCGTGATCAGCATCCCGAGGCCCAGGCGGCCGCGCGGCAGCTTCTCGCCGCCCTCGCGGCGGTGCCTATGCAAGCTTTCAAGGACAACGCCCATGCCGCATGGATGAAGGAAGAAGCCGTTCTCAGGAGCACGGCGGAACGCATCGTTGCGGCCGCGGGCATTGAGCAAGGGCGCACCGCCTTCGAGCCCCTTTCGGCAGCGCTCACGTCGGTGGTGCGGCAGTTTGGATCGGGGGCTGGCCAGCCCATCTTGCGTTTCCACTGCCCCATGGCCTTTGATAATCGCGGAGCCGACTGGCTCCAGAACCGGTCCGGCGTCGAGAATCCCTACTTCGGTTCAGGCATGTTCAGGTGCGGGGAGGAACTGGACGTAATCCACGCCGGGAGGCAGGAGGGGAGATGAGCGAAGATCGCAAACCGCCTTCGTTCCTGGACAGGATCATCCGCTTCTGTCTCGAGAACAAGCTGGTCGTGGCCCTGATTGTCATCGCGACGATTGGCTGGGGTGCCATGGTGGCTCCGTTCGACTGGGATCTCGGCGGACTGCCGCGCGATCCTGTTCCGGTCGATGCCATCCCCGACATCGGCGAGAACCAGCAGATCGTGTTCACCGAATGGGAAGGCCGATCGCCGCAGGACATCGAGAACCAGATCACGTACCCGCTGACCGTCGCGCTGCTGGGCATTCCCAAGGTCAAGACGATCCGCAGCCGGTCGATGTTCGGGTTCTCCAGCATCTTCATCATCTTCGAGGAGGACGCCGAGTTCTACTGGACGCGCAGCCGCGTGCTGGAGAAACTCAGCAGCCTGCCCTCCGGCGTGATGCCGACGGGTGTCCAGCCCGCCCTCGGTCCGGATGCCACGGCCCTGGGGCAGGTGTTCTGGTATACACTGGAAGGGCTTGATCCAGACAGTGCCCCGGCTGGCGGGTGGGATCTTGCGGAGTTGCGCGGCATCCAGGACTGGTATGTACGCTTCGCCCTGCTTGCCGCGGAAGGCATTAGCGAAGTCGCCTCGGTCGGCGGATACGTTCAGGAATACCAGGTGGACGTCCACCCCGACGTGCTGCGCGCGCACGGCGTGACACTCGACGACGTGTATCGCGCGGTGACGGAGGCCAACCTCGATGTGGGCGCCCGCTCTATTGAAATCAACAGGGTCGAGTACTTTATCCGTGGTGTCGGCTTCATCAAATCGATCGGGGATATCGAAGAGGCGGTCATCACCGTCAACGACGGCGTACCGCTGCTGGTCCGGCAGGTAGCCACGGTTTCGCGGGGCCCGGGCTTTCGCCAGGGGGCGCTCGACAAGGAAGGAACCGAAGCCGTCGGCGGCGTGGTGGTCGTGCGGTACGGCGGCAACCCGCTGAAGGCCATCCAGAACGTCAAGGCGGTGATCGAGCGGATCGCGCCGGGACTGCCTTCCAAGGCCGTCATTGATTTCACCCGGGTTGCCAAGCCGGAGGTGGAACGGTTTGCCGCGCAGCAGGGCTTCGAGGCCTACGCGGACGCCGCCTTGAACCAGCCCGCCTGGGTGAAGTGGCTGCAGGGAACTCCGCCGTCACAGTATCCCGCCTGGGTGACGCTCAGCCAGGTGAAGATCGTGCCGTTCTATGACCGCACCGGGCTTATCTACGAGACGCTGGGCACCCTCAGCAGCGCGCTGATCCTGCAGATCCTCGTCACGATCCTCGTTATCCTGATCATGATGATGCACCTGCGCAGTTCCGCGCTCATCGCGGCGGTGCTACCCGTGGCCGTGGCCATGTGCTTCATACTCATGAAGGTGTTCGGGGTTGACGCCAACATCGTCGCCCTGAGCGGTATCGCCATCGCCATCGGTACCGTCGTGGATATGGGGATCCTGGTCTGCGAGAATATATTGCGCCATCTGGACGAGGCGTCCCCGGACGAGAGCCGCCTGGAGGTGATCTATCGCGCCGCCAGCGAGGAAGGCAGCTCGGTACTGACCGCCGTCTGCACCACGGTGGTCAGTTTCATGGCCGTATTTGCGCTGGAAGGGGCGGAGGGTAAACTGTTCAAGCCGCTGGCTTACACCTATATCTTCGTGCTCGCCTCCTCCCTGGTTGTCTCTCTCACCATCGTGCCGGCCTTTGCCCACGTGCTGATGGCCGGCAAGCGGCGGCGGCCCCCCACCCGTGCGTGGAGTATTATCCAGCGCTCAGGCACCTGGCTCGTCGCTGGCGCCATCGGCGTGTGGCTGGCCTCACGCTGGCTCCCGCTGGGGCCGGAGAAAGGGTTTTCCCGTAATCTTGTCTTCGTCGTCCTCGCCGTCGGATCGGTGCTGGGCATCTTTCTCGCCTACCGCAGGCTTTTCCCCCGCATGCTGCGCTGGTGCCTGGATCACAAGCTGTTGTTCTGTGTCATTCCGGCCTGCATCTATCTCATGGGCATGCTCTCTTGGCTGGGGTTCGAACGGATGTTCGGCTGGCTGCCCGGACCGGTAAAGCGGTTTGCGCCCGTTGCCACCGTGCTGCATGCGTTTCCAGGGCTTGGCAAGGAGTTCATGCCGCCGCTGGACGAAGGGTCGTACCTGTTCATGCCCACCACCATGCCGCACGCGGGCATCGGGGAAGCGCTCGATGTCTTGCAGAAGCAGGATATGGCCATGCTCACGGTACCGGAAATCGCCGGGGCGGTCGGCAAGCTGGGCCGTGCCGAAACACCACTGGATCCGGCGCCGGTCGAAATGTTCGAGACCGTCATCAACTACAAGCCGGAATACATCACTGATCGTGCAGGTCGACGTCTTGGATTCAAGTTTCATGCGGACGAGACGGATCTTTTCCGGGCGGAGGACGGCACGCCGTTGGCCGCGCCCGATGGTCAGCCTTATCGAGTGCGCGGACGCTTCGAACGTGACGAGGCTGGCCGCCTTGTCCCCGATCCGCGCGGCAAGCCGTTCCGCCTTTGGAGGCCCGCGCTGGCCCCCGACCTCAACCCCGGACGGGAGGCGTGGCGGGGCATCCGCAAACCCGATGACATCTGGGACGCCATCGTGAAGGCGAGCGAACTGCCGGGCACCACCTCCGCCCCCCGCCTGCAACCGATCGCCGCCCGCATCGTCATGCTGCAAAGCGGCATGCGAGCCCCCATGGGCGTGAAAGTCAAGGGCCCCACGCTGGAAGCCATCGAAGAGGCTGGCCTGCGTATCGAGCAATACCTCAAGGAGGTTCCGTCCGTCGAGGCCAGCGCCGTCGTGGCCGACCGGATCGTCGGCAAGCCGTATCTGGAGATCCACATTGACCGCAAGGAAGCCGCACGCTACCGGGTCTCGATCGCCAGGGTACAGGAGGCGATCGAGGTAGCCGTCGGCGGCAAACGCCTGACCACGACCGTGGAAGGCCGCGAGCGCTATCCCGTACGCGTGCGGTATGCCCGCGAGTTGCGAGACTCCATCGAGGCCCTGCAGCGCATCCTCATTGCCGGCGAGGGTGGCGCGCAAGTGCCGCTTGCGCAACTGGCCGCGATCGAGGTCGTCCGCGGACCGCAGGAAATCAAGAGCGAGGACACCTTCCTCACGGGCTACGTGCTGTTCGACAAGAAGCCGGACAAGGCTGAGGTGGACGTCGTGGAGGAATGCGCCCGCTATCTGAAGCACAAGATCGAGACCGGCGACTTCATCCTGCCGCCCAATGTGTCGTACCATTTCGCCGGAAGCTACGAGAACCAGGTCCGGTCCGAGAAGAAACTGATGATCGTTCTCCCCATGTCGTTGTTCATCATTTTCCTCATTCTCTATCTACAGTTCCGCGATATCCCGACAGCTTTACTGGTGTTCGTGGATATCGCGTCCTCATGGATGGCGGGGTTTATCGCGCTGTGGCTGTACGCACAGCCCTGGTTCCTGGATTTCGCCCTGTTTGACGTCAACCTGCGTGAATTATTCCAGATCCATCCCGTCAACCTCAGCGTGGCCATCTGGGTGGGTTTTCTCGCCCTGTTCGGCATCGCCACCGACGACGGCGTCGTCCTGTCGACCTACCTCAATGACTGTTTCGCCAAAACCGTGGTCCGATCGAAACGCGAGATCCGCGAGATCACGGTAGAGGGGGCCACCCGGCGCGTGCGTGCCTGCCTGCTGACGACCGCAACCACCGTGATTGCCTTCCTGCCTGTCTTCACATCCACCGGGCGGGGGGCGGATGTCATGCGGCCCATGGCGATCCCGGTCTTCGCCGGCATGTTCATGGCCATCATCACGCCGATCTTTGTCCCCGTCCTCTATTGCCTGCTCAAGGAAATCAAGTTCGGCAGAACTCAATCGACGCTTGGGGATAAAAGCACTTGATGGGACGTGGTTTCATGCGAAGGCTGGCTTGCCATGCGTAGCCCAGCGGGCGAAGCATGGTGCTCGGGAGAGGACTCGAACCTCCAAGGGCTTGCGCCCATCAGCACCTCAAGCTGACGTGTCTGCCATTTCACCACCCGAGCAGTCGCGCGGCAACGGTTGGAACGGTATAATACGCGCCCGCCAAGTTCAAGTTCTTTTTGTTTTATCTTCACGACCGCTGCTGTTATGTTATACCTCTTACGGCAAACCGACCCCACGGGGGCCAGGCGCGAATGGCCGAGTTACAGGCAAGGAGAGAGTCATGCGGCAGATTGATCAGCAGGTAGCGGTCCTGGAGTCCCTAGATGTCGAGCAGACCCGGCAGCCGGATTTCGACGCGTTCTGGGCCGAGACGCGGGAGCGCTGTGCCGCTGTGCCGCTGAATGTCCAGGGGGGCACGGTGGACTATCCGGTCGCGGGTATGGAGGTGCGGGATCTGACATATGACGGTCTTGACGGGACGCCGATCCATACCTGGCTGGCGCTGCCCTCTGCCGCTGCTCAGAAGTGCAAGATCCCTGTCATTTTGCATTATCATGGGGCGGGCGGTTCTCGCGGCGAGGCCTTTGAGTTCGCGCACTGGATTTTGGCTGGCTGTGCGGTGGTATCGATCGATTTCCGGATGCAGCGCGGGGATACCGGATCGCGCACGGGCTTCTCCGGCAATATCCAGAACGGGTGGTGGACGCTTGGTATTCGTGATTTGTCGACCAGCTATGTTTACATGACTTGGACCGATTGCCTGAGGGCGATCCGGCTGGCACGGGAAACGCACGGGATTGACCCCTTGAGGATCGCCGTGGAAGGGGGCAGTCAGGGAGGCGGAATGGCGCTGGGGATGGCGGCGCTGGATCGCACGGTGGCGCTCTGCATGGCGGATGTTCCCAGCAATTGCAATATGGATGAACGTATTTTCCAGCGGGCGGGGGGTGGTTCGGGTATTGCCGATTACCTCAATGCCCATCCGGATCAAATCGATGAAGTCAGTCGCCATCTCAGTTACTTTGACAATATCAACCATGCGCCGGATGTTACCTGCCCGGTACTGGTCTCCTGTGGCCTGAAAGACCCCGTCTGCCCTCCGGCCTGTGTTTATACAGTCTATAATAAGATCACCGCTCCCAAGGAAATGGTACACTATCCGTTTGCCGGTCATGAGGGCGGCCGGTCTGTGCACGAGTTGCGCAAGCTGGCGTTTGTACGCGAGAGGTTCTTCGGTGGGGAGACTGCATTATGAAGATCAGCGGGTTCTCGTTCTGCCGGAATGGTGCCAAACTGTATTATCCGGTGGCGGAGTCGATCCGCTCCGTGCTGCCGATCTGCGACGAGTTCATCGTGGCGCTCGGGCGCGGGGATGCGGATGACCGCACCAGGGATGTGATTGCAGCGATCGGCGATCCGCGCATCCGCATTATCGACACGGAGTGGACCGATCGTGAGCGGCTGCGAGGCTGGATCCATAGCCAGCAGACCAATATCGCGCTGCGTGAATGCACGGGCGACTGGTGTTTCTATCTGCAGTCCGACGAGGTCGTGCACGAGAAGGATCTGCCGGCAATCCGTGCGAGGTGCGAGCAGTTGCAGGGCGATTCCCGAGTGGAAGGCCTGCTTTTCCGCTACCTGCATTTCTGGGGGGATTACGACCATGCCCATCGCAACCATGCCTGGTATCCGCGCGAGATCCGCATGGTGCGCAACGGTATCGGCGTGGAGTCTTTCCGCACGGCCCAGTCGTTCCGGCGGGATGACCGGAAGCTGCGCGTGGCGACGGTGGATGCCGATATCTACCATTATGGCTGGGTACGGCCGCCGTCTATGATGAAGGCCAAGTCGATCGAGTTCGACACCACGCACCAGGGCCGCAAGATCGCGCTGGAGCGGCATGGCGGGCCGGCGGCTTTCGATTACGGTTCCCTGGCCTCGGTGCCGCGGTTCCGGGGTACGCACCCGGCCGTGATGGCAGACTGGATCAAACGCTTCTCGTGGGGTGAACAGTTGCAGTACGAGGGGGTCTCGCCGGTCCGGCACCGGCATGACCGATTCAAGTACCGACTGCTGAGCTGGATCGAGCAGCGCCTGCTATTCGGTCGCGTCCATCTGGGTGCACGCGGTTACCGTCTGGTGCTTCGGGCGGTACGCACGTAGCGTTCCTGAAACACATTTTCTTCCGGGGTGTGCCTGTTGTTGTTGCCCAGTCGCGCCGCGACTGAGGCAGCGGGATGCGCGTACGGTTACGCAAATTACCGTGGATATGCCAAACACCCGTTCGCTTGCAACGAGTAAGCCGCGTTCGCGCGCAGCCTTCGCCACGGCTTCGGTGGGCAAGCTGCGAGCGTGCTACAGGCTGGAAGCTGGTCTCGTGTGCGAGGGTCATGCTGGTGGGGCAGGGCGCGGTTGGACGGGAGCGGCTCGCGAGCGGGGCACACAGGTCAGTTCAGGTGTCCGTCGACGGCGTCCGAGAGGTTCACGAGTGTGTGGTAGTAGCCGTTGCGGGCGATCAGCTCGTCGTGCGTGCCTGACTCGATAATGCGGCCCTGGCGGATGGCCAGGATGCGGTCGGCATGGCGGACGGTTGACAGGCGGTGCGCGATCAGGATCGTGGTCCGGTTGCGGATCAGGCCCCTGATGGCCTGCTGGATGATCGACTCGGTGTGGATATCGAGGGATGAAGTCGGTTCGTCCAGGATCAGGATCGCCGGATCCGCCAGCAGAGCCCGCGTAATGGCGATCACCTGCCGCTGTCCCAGCGAGAGGGATTCGCCGCCTTCGAGGATGACGGTGTCGTAGCCGTCCGAAAGCGCCATGATGGCCTCGTGGGTACCGAGCGCCTTGGCGTGTTCAATCACTTCGTCCGCAGGCATCTCCTTCCGCCGGAAACGGAGGTTGTCCATCACCGTGCCGGAGAACAGGTAGCCTTGCTGCAGGACGATCCCCATGCGGGCATGCAGGTCGCGCTGGCGGTATTTTCGGATGTCGGTGCCGTCGATGGTGATGCAGCCCTCCTGCAGGTCGTAGAAGCGCGCGATCAGCGATGCCATGGTGGTCTTGCCGGCTCCGGTCTCACCGACCAGCGCGATGGTCTCGCCCGGTCTGATGTGCAGGTTGAGGCCGCGCAGGATCCAGTCGCCTTCCGGCTGATAACGGAACCCGGCGTTCTCGAACGCGATCTCGCCGCGCAGTACCTTGAGCGGCACGGGGTCGGCGGGATCGGTGATGGAGAGGGGCATGTCGATGATCTCGAAGATACGCTCGGCTGCGGCCATCGCGCGGATCGACATGCCATAAAGTTCCACCAGCATGCGTGTCGGCCAGATGATCACATTCATGTAGAGCACGTAGGCGATGATATCGCCAGTCGTCAGGGGCTTGCCAAGCAAGGGGAATTCGGGGTTCTCAAGCAGCCAGGCCGCGAAGGCGATCACGATCACGGTGTTCAGGACGCCGATGAAATCCAGCGCGGGCATGAACAGCGCGTCGAGGCGCGCCACGCGTACCTCGGTATCGTGGCTCTTCAGGTTCAGGGTGTTGAAATCCTCGAGATTGCGTTCCTGCCGGGCGAAGGCGTGCACGACGCGCACGCCGCGGACCGCTTCCGACATATTGGCCACCAGTTGGCTGTTCTGCTCGCGCGCGGAACGCTGCAGGCTGCTCATGCGGCGCTTGTAGAAGACGGTCATGAGCAGGATCAGCGGCATCATCCCGATCGCCGGCAGCAGCAGGACGGGGGCGATCTGCGAGATCCGGTGCCAGGCCGAGACGGTGATCGTGCCGAACACGCCAAGCATCATCAGGGCATAGGTCATGAAGTCCTGAAGCACTTCGATGTCACCCGTGCTGCGGGCGGTCAGCCAGCCCGACTTATGGGTATCGAAGAATGTTTTCGGCAGGAGCAGCAGCTTGCTGAAGAACGCCTTGCGCAGGCGGGCCACGGCGCGGTTGGTGGCGAAAATGGTGGCGACCCACTGCAGCCAGCCGAAAAGCCGGTTCAGGAAACAGGCAACGAGCAGCGGGATGAACGCCTGGAGCAGGCCGGTGTCCCGCCAGCTCCCGACCTTGATGATGAGCGTGGCCTCGTGGATGATCTGCATGTCTGCCCAGGCGCAGATGCAGACCATCGCGCAGCCGGCGAAGACCAGCCATTTGTAATCGCCGAGCGTGGCGAACATCCGCACGATCAGGCGTGGCGACAACGCCTTCTGATCCTCATCCTTCCGTAATTCGCTGGTTTGTCCGCTACTCATGGCTGTAGCACGCTCCTGAAACGGGTTCCGGGACGGTTCAGTTCCGCCGGGGTGCCGATCTCGACCACGCGGCCATCCTCCATCACTGCCACACGGTCGGCGTGCTCGATACTGGAGAAGCGGTGGGCGATCACGATACAGGTGGTGGATGTGCGCAGCTTCTGGAGGCTGTCCTGGATCGCCTTTTCCGTCGCGCTGTCAAGGGCGGATGTGCAGGCGTCGAGGATCAGGAAACGCGGTTTGCGCAGGATGGCGCGGGCGATGCTGATGCGCTGGCGCTGGCCGCCCGAGAGCGTGACGCCGCGCTCGCCGACTTCGGTGTCGTACTTCTGCGGCAGGCCCATGATGAAATCATGGATGCAGGCGGTGCTAGCCGCGTGGATGATATCCTCGAAGCAGGCGTCCGGACAGCCGTAGGCGATGTTGTCGCGGATGGAGGCGGAAAACAGGAAGGTGTCCTGGAACACGAGCGAGAAGCCGTTGCGCAGTTCCTGTATCGGGAAGGCGCGGATATCCGTCCCATGCAGCAGGATGCGGCCACCGGTCGGGTCATAGAAACGGCACAGCAGCAGCGCGAGCGTACTCTTGCCTGCGCCGGTGCGTCCCACGAGACCGATCGTCTCGCCCTCGCGGATGTGGAGCGAGACCTCGCGCACCGAATGCCCGCGGTCGCCGTAGGCAAACGAGACGTTCTCGGCGACCAGCCCGTCGCCGTGTGCCGGGAGGGGGGCGGTCCCCGCGTCTTCCAGGTAGTCGTCGGCGCGCAGCAGCCGGCCGATGCGTTCTGCCGTGACGGTAAAGCGTATGGTCTGGTCGACGGCGCGGCTGATACCCCAGGTGCGCATGCGGATACCGGACTGCAGGTAGAAGAGCACGAACAGCTTGCCGGCGGTCAGCTCCCAGCGGCCCGCCTGCGCCTCGTGGATGGCGATGGCCAGCACGGCGGGAATGCCGGCGACCGAGGTCCAGTGCAGGCACTGGCTGAGGACGGATTCGAACAGGTTCTCCTTGAGCGCCGCGTCGTGCTGCGCGTCCACGTTACGGTGGTAGCTGGCTTCCTGACGGGTTTCTGTACCGAACCCCTTGACCACCAGGTAGCCTTCCATGGTTTCCGAGAACGCTTGGACGGTTTCGGCATACCGGACCTTGGTCCTGGCGAACACGCCGTAGCTGTAGCGGGCCATCAGGGCGATGGCGGCTAGGCCGCCGGCCAGCAGCAGGAACGAGACCGCTGCCGCCTTCGGGCAGACGGTGGCCATGTAGAGGTAGCTGATCGCGATGAAGGCTGTTGATTCAAGCAGCAGCATCAGGCCCCGTTGCAGGAACATGTTGGCATAGTTGACGTCCTCGACCACGTTCGAGATCAACGTGCCGCTGTGGGATGCGTCGTGGTAGGCGAACGAGAGGCTCTGCATCGTATTGAAGATGCGGCTGCGCAGATCAAACAGCGCACCCTGCCCGAGGCGGGTCTGGTAGACCGACCGGAAATACGTGGCGACCCAGCGTGCACCTGCCAATACCAGCAGCGCGGCGGGCAGGAGCAGGAACCGGCCCTGGTGATTGATGAACCTGTCCAGCGACATGCTCCAAAGGCGCAGGGGATTGTCGGCGACCGAATCGACATAGAGCTGCAGGATCTTGGGAGCCATCAGCTCTAGGATATTGAATAGAACGACCGCCCCGGTTGTGATTGCCAGCAGGCGACGGCGTGGCCGCATGCAGAGGTGCAGCAGTTCAAGCGCATACGTGATGGGGGACATGGAACAATCCGCCGCCTTTCCGGATGACCGTGCGGCGGCAGCCTCAGGCAACCTGCTCGACGGTGATGCCCTCGTCGAGTTGCTCGCGCAGGATCCGCTCGATGCCCTGTTTGATCGTCATCGTGGCATGCGGGCAGCCCCCGCAGGCACCCTTGAGCCGCAGGCTCACATTGAGCCCCTCGATGGAGACCACTTCCATATCGCCGCCATCAGCCTGCAAAAAGCTTCTCATCTCCTCAAGCTTGCTCCGAATCTGTTCTTCCATGATTCTATCATCCTTCCTTGAATTTCAAAAAAGCCGTCAACGGCTTCGTTTATCGAAGAATTCTGTAGCATGGCAGGCTTCCGCGTACAAGCACAATATGCAAAGGGTGTGATTTTATTTCGTTGAGGGATTCATGCGGCCGACCGCATTCTGGCT
>CAZSRU010000011.1:54267-59578 GCA_964609395.1 uncultured Victivallales bacterium | reverse complement strand
ACATGAACAGGAAAAACGGGAAGCCACCCACAGATTCTGCGGAAGACCCGTAAAAGCAGAATAATCGTGGTAAACGTATTGAAATTAAGATAAACGGGAAGGATGCGACTGCATGTCTTCGAAAACAATTACAGCAATCGCCGCCGTCGTATTTACCACTGCGTGGCTGGTGACAATAGTAGGCCCCGGCCGCGCACAGCCGGTAGCAACATCAACCTATGAGGCAGGCAACATGGAAAATTTCAAAAAACCAGAACCATCCGAACTAAAGAAAACATTGTCCCCCGAACAATTTGCCGTGACGCAGCAATGCGGCACAGAGCCGCCGTTCCGCAACGCCTACTGGAACAATCACAAGCCGGGCATTTACGTGGACGTGGTATCGGGCGAGGCGCTGTTCAGTTCCCTCGACAAGTTCGATTCCGGCACGGGCTGGCCGAGCTTCACCCAGCCTGTCAAAGGCACGGACATCGTCGAGAAGAAAGACAGGGAATTCGGCATGGTGCGGACCGAAGTGCGCTCCAAAGCGGCGGACTCGCATCTCGGCCATGTATTTGAGGACGGCCCGGAGGAAAAGGGCGGTATGCGTTACTGCATCAATTCGGCGTCCCTGAAATTCATCCCCGTGGAAGACATGGAGAAGGCCGGCTATGGACCGTATCTCGAACCGTTCGTGAAGGCGGGTCTGGTCAACGCCCCGGTGCGGGAGACAGCCATCCTGGCCGGCGGTTGCTTTTGGGGCATGGAGGAGATCCTGCGACAGATACCCGGTGTAATCAAGACGACGGTTGGCTACTCGGGCGGCACGACCGCCAACCCGACGTATGAGGATGTCACCACCGGGCGCACGGGCCATGCGGAGGCTATCGAGGTGGTATTTGATCCCGCCCGGCTGAGTTACGAGAGTCTGCTCGATTATTTCTTCCGGATGCACGACCCCACCACGCTGAACCGGCAACACAACGACGTGGGCACCCAATATCGCTCGGCCATTTTCCACACCAGCGACGCGCAGAAGCTGGCGGCGGAAAAAGCGAAAGCAAAATGGGACAAGTCCGGCAAGTTCAGACGCCCGATCACAACGGAGATTACGGCGGCCACGAAATTCTATTCGGCTGAGGACTATCACCAGAAGTATCTCGTCAAGAATCCCGGCGGCTACACCTGCCATGTCTTGCGGCCCGAATAAAATCAACCTGGCCCGCCAAGAGCCAGCCCTATGATTTGCTTGGAAACGATGGAGCGCGGTGACCTGGCACCGCTGTGGTTGCCGAGACATGGCTCGGCGTCTTTTCGGGGGCAATTCCTTTTTCTCCGACTCCGAGCTTGAGCTCGTCGTTTAAAGCGGCGTGGACTCGCCGCACTCTGAGACTAGGCTTTTGAGACTTGCAGGAAAGCCGTTGACAGCGCAAGCGTAAGATGTCATCTTACCTTTTGTGAATACGACATTATCCAGCCGTGGGCAGCTTGTCCTGCCGTCCGCCATTCGCCGCCGTGATCACTTGCATCCCGGGCAAACGTTTGAAATCGAGCGGATTGACCGTGGTGAGTACCGCTTGATCGCACATGAACCGGAGCCGAATGCCGGGCTTTGTGATTGGTTGCTGGCCTGTCCTGAAAAGGGGTACTTTGTTCCCGTTAGCTCTGACAACACCGATTCCCTATGCGCTATCTCGTAGACGCCAATATCCTCAGCGAAGCGACCAAGCCCGTTCCCGACCCAACGGTGCTTGCCTGGCTGCGGCAACACGAACGGCTCCTGGCTGTTGATCCTATTATTCTTGGCGAGCTTCGTTTTGGTATACTGCTCTTGCCAGAAGGCAAGCGAAGAAAACACCTTGAGGCATGGTTCGCGGAAGGGATAAGGCGGATGACTTGTATAGCCTGGGATGCGGCGACCGGTATGCGCTGGGCGCAACTGCTGGCCGAGCTTCGGAAAGCAGGCCGTGTGATGCCGATCAAGGACAGCATGATTGCCGCGACCGCCTTGACGCACAGGCTGATCGTGGCTACCCGTAATACGCGCGATTTCGCCAGCACAGGTGTGCAGCAGATTGATCCTTTTGCCGTTGAATCCTGAAAAATCCTGATAAAAGCTGAGGCTGAAACATGTATTGGGTTTTTGGTACGCTTAGTTGTACATCATTAGGGAGGGGCTTATGACGACACTGACGGCGACAGCCGCACGCAAAGGCTTTTTTTGAGATTCTGAAAAAGACAAACGAACAGCAATCGATCCGGTTGTCCTTGATGCCTGCGCGGAAAAATACATGAGCCCTTCCGTGCGTCAATTGCGACGCACCGTGGAGAAACATGGAGGGATCCTGTCATGAACAGCGCCCTGGAAGATCCTCTGGTTCATCAGTCGTCGTGTACCTGTCAATCTGCCGCATCTTCAAGCTCGAATCCTGCAGGGCGGGAATAGCCGCCGCGAAGCGCTTGATCTTGCCATGCTGCACGCTCTTCTCAAGGAACGGTTCGAGCGGGTTGATATTGCCGCCGCCGCAGAGGAAGTCCGGCCATTCCTGCGTGATCCGCGTGAACTTGCACTCTGGTCCAGAAGCCTCTTTGCAGACTTGGCCTCTCACGTGCAGGCCAGTTCCATGTGATCGCTTCGGGTGACCGCATTCCGCAACTGCAACTCGAAGCTTCCGCCTTGCAGATTGACTTAAGTCAATGCCATCGACGTCATGATCCGCTAGGGTTGCCTGCAACTCAAATAGCGGAAGAGGGAAGGAGCGCGGGGCGATGGTGCTGGAGACAGTTGAGGCGGCGGTCAGGACGGCGGTTGCAAAACGGGATTACCTGTATGCGAACCCGGTAGGTTATTTCATTGCCTCGATGCTGGCAGGGCTGTATGTCGGACTCGGTATCGTGCTGATCTTCGCGATCGGCGGCCCGCTGGCGCAGGCGGGACACCCGGCACTGAAGCTGCTGATGGGCACGTCGTTCGGCATCGCCCTGACGCTTGTGGTCTTCGCGGGGGCGGAACTCTTTACGGGCAACACGCTGTACATGACCCTCGGCTGGCTGCGCGGCGGCGTGCGGGCAAGGGATCTGGCGCTGGTCTGGGGCGTCTCGTGGGTCGGTAATCTGGTCGGGGCGCTGGCCTTGTGCGCGGCGGTTGTCCACGTCGGCAGCCTGGGGCATGCCCGTGAATTGATCGCCACCGTATCCTCGGCCAAGATGGGGGCGACGCCCTCGGTGCTGCTGGTCAGCGGGCTGCTGTGCAACCTGCTGGTGTGCCTAGCACTGTGGACCGCTTCTCGGACACGCTCGGATGCGGCCAAAATCATCCTGATCAGCATGTGCCTGATGGCCTTTATCGCCTGCGGCTACGAGCATAGCATCGCCAATATGACGCTGCTGGGCGTGGGCGTGCTCGGTCAGGTCGCCGACGGCATCGGCTGGGGTGGCTATTTCCACAACCTGCTCTGGGTAACACTCGGGAATACACTGGGGGGCGCGGTGATCCTGGCCGGAGCTTTTCATCGCATGGCGGGCAAATCAAAGACAACAGCAGGAGAAAAGGCATGAGCAGCACGAAAGAGAAACTGGTGGTGGTCGGCAGCGGCATGGCTGGCGGCAAATTGATTGAGGAGCTGCTGCTTCAGGATCCGGAACGGTATGCCATCACCGTCGTCGGCGATGAACCGCACGGTAATTACAACCGCATCAAGTTGGTGGTCAAGCTGCGAACCGAGGATCTGCCCGATTTCTATATCCAGACGCCGGGATGGTACGCCGAGAACGGCATCGACGCCCGGCTCGGCAAGGCCGTCACGGCGATTGACCGTCAGGCGCGCCAGGTGACACTGGATGACGGATCGACGCTCACCTACGACCGCCTGGTGCTGGCCACCGGCTCGCGTCCGTTCATCCCACCCATGGGCGGGCTCGACCTCAAAGGCATATTCGCCCTGCGCCGACTGGAGGACGTGGAGACGATCCGCGGTTTCCTGCGCGACAAGAGCCTTGTGACTGTACTCGGCGGCGGCCTGCTCGGTCTGGAGCTGGCGTTGATGCTGCGGCTGATGGGCAAGCAGGTGACCGTCTCGCACCTGATGCCGACGCTGATGGAACTGCAACTTCCCGAGGAGGCTGGACGCTACCTGAAGCGACACCTCGAGGCGCTCGGCATCCGCTTTGTCATGGGCACCTACATCACCGAGCTGCTCGGTTCCACCGCCGGCGTCGAGGAGGCCCGTTTCAAGGATGGATCATCGATCAAGACCGATGCGGTCTTCTTCAACTGCGGCATCCGCCCGAACAAGGATCTGGCCGAGCAATGCGGACTGGTGTTCAACAAGGGCGTGGCGGTCAACGACCGTCTCCAGACCAGCGACCCGTATATCTACGCCTGCGGCGAATGCATCGAATACAAGGGCGAGACCTGGGGACTGGTGGCACCGGTCTATGAACAGGCCCGCACGCTGGCGGGAGTCCTGGCCGGCGAGGACTTGGTCTACAAGCCCTCGCAGTCTGTGGCGGCGCACCTGAAGTCGGACATTCCTGTCATCAGCATGGGGCGGTTCAAACCGCTGCCCGAGGATGAGACCGTGCTCTATACCGATCCGCACGGCGGGGTTTTCAAACAGCTTATCGTGCGCGACAATTTGCTGCAGGGCGCGATCCTAGTGGGCGAGGACCTCAACACCGATGTCATCGAGCTGCACTATTCCGCCCGCATCCCGTTGCCGGCGCGACGCACGGAACTGCTGTTTCCGGGGGCGCACGGGGGCGAGGCGATCGTCGACGGCAAGTTCATTCCCGACGAGGCGCGCATCTGCGAGTGCAACGGCGTCTCGGCCGCCAAGATCCGCAAGGCGATCGCCAACGGCAGCGATACGCTGTACAAGGTCATGCAGACCACGCGCGCCGGTACCGGTTGCGGCAACTGCAAGAACAAGCTCAAGGCACTGCTGATCTCCGAGGTCGGCGAGCTGCGGACGGATCCGGCCGAGCGCTACTACGCGCCGGGCATCCCGATGGAGCGCGAGGAGCTGACGGCCTTCATCCTCGCCAATCACCTGCGCTCGGTCTCGCAGGTGCTCGATACCGTGCCCAATGCCGTCGGCGATTCCAAGACGCGCATGGCGGTTGACTTCCTGCTCGGGTACATCTGGAAGGGCGTTTACACCGTCGAGAACGATTCGCGCTGCGCCAACGACCGCTATGCGGGCAATATCCAGAAGGACGGCCGTTTCAGCGTGATCCCCGACATGGCTGGCGGCCTGACCACCAGCGCCCACCTGCGGGCGATTGCCGAGGTGGCCGACCGCTACGGGGCAATGATCAAAGTGACCGGGGC
>CAZSRU010000011.1:50514-54167 GCA_964609395.1 uncultured Victivallales bacterium | reverse complement strand
GTGTATGTCGGCCAGAAGATCGCCCAGGTCAGGACCGACGAGGAAGTCATCCGCCTGGCCGACCGGTTCTATGAATACTACCGGCAGCACGGCCGCTACGGCGAACGCACGGCACACTTCATCGAGCGGGTCGGCCTGCAGACCGTCACCGACGCCATCCTTAACGGGACGGAAACGGAAATGCAGGCGCTGGAGGACCGTCTGCAGGAAGTGCGCGGCAATTACCGTGATCCGTGGACCCAGCCGATCGACGTCAACGACGTTCCCGTCCAGACAGTCACAGACGACGACGGGCGCGAGTTTGTCGCGATCGCCGATACCGAAGCCGTGCCGGAGGGGGTGTCGCGGCTGTTCACGGTCAACGGCACCGACGTGGCCGTTTTCCACACCCGCGACGGCCGCTGGGTGGCGGTCGACGGGCTATGCCCGCACGAGGCCGGGCCGATGGTCGACAGTATCTACGGCAATGGGCGGCTAGCCTGCCCGCTGCACAGCTACACGTTTGACGTCAGCACGGGAATTTGCGACAACCCCGAGATCGATTCGGTGGGCATCCATGACATCCGTATCCGTGATCGGCGCATCGAGGTGGCCCTGCGGGAACGCCCGCGACCGGCCTGTGGCTCGACCGGCGGCTGCGGTGGTTGCAGTGCCGCCCGGCACTGAGTAGGTCGGGCACCCTTGCCCGACCACTGCACATGAGCGATGTTGCTCGGCAGGACAGGTAAGGGTGCCTGTCCTACATGCGTTTCGAGGCATGAAACCGCGTCTTGTAAACGGGGGGCGGGCGGGCTATCCTTCACGCAGGTAAAGGGAAGGATTTTATGCTTACGTTTGTCACCACGCCGATCGGGAATCTGGAGGATATGTCGCCGCGCGCCATCCGTGCGCTGCGCGAGGCGGACGTGATCGCGTGCGAGGATACCCGCCGCACCCGCGCCCTGCTGACGCATTTCGAGATCCCGCATCCGGCGGAGCTGACCAGCTACCGCGACCCGATGGAAGTGCAAGGGGCCGAACGCCTGCTCAACCGCCTCCAGCAGGGACTGAAGGTGGCGGTCTGCTCGGATGGCGGCGCGCCCGGCGTCAGCGACCCCGGTTACCGGATTGCCCGCCTGGCGGCGGAGCATAACCTGGACATGGAAGTCGTCCCCGGCCCCTCGGCGGTTACGGCGGCGCTGGTTCTTTCCGGATTGCCGACCTCCAGCTTCACCTTCAAGGGCTTTCCCCCGCGCAAGCGCGGGGCCATGGTCCGTTTCTTCGAGGCCGAACGCGATTTGCCGCACACCCTGGTTGTCTTCGAATCGCCCTACCGCGTTGTGAAGACGCTTGAAGCGGCCCGCGAGGCACTCGGCGACCGCGAGGCGGCGGTCTGCCTCGAGCTGACCAAGAAGTTCGAGCGCGTGTCGCGCGGGTTCCTTTCCGCGTTGATCGCGGAATTTGGTGACCGCAAGATCAAGGGCGAGGCCACGCTTGTGATCGCCGGCAACCACGAGAAATTCCGCCAGGCGGAGGAGGAGGACCCAGAGGATAGCGAGAGTGAGTGAGTGGATGTTTTTAGAAATTCACCGAAAATCAGTTTTTTTTATCTTTCTCGTTGCGTTCCTGATTCGTTGTGAAAACATTGCTGCATGAAACAACCGAATAGTTGCACAACGAATGAGGGACGCAACGAATTTAGTTATAGGCAAGGAGTGTTGAAGGATGATCCGAACAACCCGTAATGGTTGGATACTGACCGGTGCTGCGCTGGCGGTGCTGGCGGCGTTGACTGGCGGCACGCGGCAGGCGGCGACGCCGCTGCCCGGCGATCTGCCGGCGGAGTTCCCGCGCAAGGCGGTTAGCCATGAACCTGCACCGGGCATGGTGGCCGTGCAGATGCACGACCTCCAGGAGGATCAGTTGATGGGCATTCGCGAGCGCATCTTGCTGCCCGAAAGCGAAGGCCTGCTCGGCCGGATGGATGCGAATAACACTCCCGGCGGCGCGATGCCTCCGATGTCGATGCCTGCCATGCCGCAGCCGCACCGTTCCGGCTCCGACCGCGGTTTGCGACTTGGCGGAGAGGACGGCGAAACACCCACCGGAGCCGATGGTTTAAGCTGGGGCTGGCTGGCCGACGACGTCAATTCCGCCGCACCGCCAACGGCACAGCAACGCGAGTCAGGCGGATTCGGTTTCGCCCCCTCGTCCGGATCCCGTCTGTACGAGGATCGTAACAATCGGCTCGGCACCGACCAGGGATTCGGTACGGGCGGCAACGACGCCTTCATCTTCCAGCGCCGTGGCAACGACGGTTTCTAAGCCCGCTTAATGCTTGAAGCTGCGCTGTCCCGTGAAGACCATGGACGCATCGAATTCGTTGCAGGCCTCGATCACCTCGAAATCGCGCATCGAGCCGCCCGGCTGGATCACAGAACGGATCCCCTCGCGCAACCCTACCTCGATCCCGTCGCGGAAGGGGAAGAACGCATCCGAGACCATGCAGCAGCCGGCCAGCCCGCCCTTGCGTTGAGCGACCTCGCCGTCGATTTCCGCTTTGGCATCAGCATCAGCCAGGTTGTTGTAAGGCACACCGTGGCGTTCCCAGCACAGGCGATCGGCCAGCTTGATATAAGCCTTGTCGCGCGCGATCTGGGCCACGCCCACGCGGTCCTGCTCGCCGGTGCCGATGCCGACCGTGACGCCGTCCTTGACATACAGCACGGAATTGCTGGTCACACCCGCCTCAACCAGCCAGCCGAAGAGCATATCATCGACCTCCTGCGCGGTCGGCGCGCGGTTGACCTTGTATTCCTTGCCCTTGTAGGTCGTCACCGCCGGCAGCAGTGCATCGGCCGTGCGCGCCTCCGGCACGAACGACCACTGGGCGACGAGACCGCCGTCGATCAGCGATTTGATGTCCACGAACCGGGTGCCCGCGAACGCCTGCAGCCGGTTGATGTTGCCGATCCGCATCACCCGCAGATTCGGCTTCGTGGCGAAAAGTTCCATCACGCCCTCCTCGAACTCTGGGGCGGCGACGACTTCGGCATAGTTCTCGGCAATCAGTTTCGCGGTTTCCAGATCGCAGGCGCGGTTCAGGGCGATCGCCCCGCCGAAGGCAGCCAGCCGGTCGGCCATGTTGGCCTTGTCGTAGGCCTCGCGCAACGTGGCGGCCCGAGCCACACCGCAGGGGTTGTTGTGCTTGATGATCGCCGCGCAGGGCTTGTCCATCAGGTAGCGCAGGATGTTGAGGGCGTTGTCCACGTCAGTGATGTTGGTCTTGCCGGGGTGCTTGCCGGACTGCAGCAGCTCCACATCCGAGGCCAGGTAGCGGCCGGGCTGGATGCTTGTCACCTCGCCGAGCGTGAGATTGCCGTTCACCAGGCGGAAGAGCGCGGCTTCCTGGCCGGGGTTCTCGCCATAGCGCAGGCCTTTTTCCACCCCGTCAATGCACCAGGAGGCTTTCTCGTAGCAGAGCGTCTGGCGCTTGCCGTCCGACTCGATGTAGCTGATCTCCATCTGCGGGGGGAAATGGTCATCCATGATCGTCTTGTAGGCGGCCTTCAGGTCGGGTGTCGACATCGTGTATTCCTTCGTTTCGCGGTTTCGGGCAAAAGATGCCGCGCGCGGCAGTCTGCGAGCAGCGCCGGCATCCTAGCGAAAACCCG
>CAZSRU010000011.1:0-50414 GCA_964609395.1 uncultured Victivallales bacterium | reverse complement strand
CTGACACCCTGCGCGGCCAGGCACCATTCCGGGCGATGAATGCCTTCGCGGGACGCGCCGGTCACGAGCATGATCACATGCCGGTACACATCGCCATCCCCATCACGGTAAAGTCGCCGCTCAATCTGGACATCGGTAGGCAGCAACCGGCGTTCGGCCGTGGAAACCGAGTCCAGCGCGGCCCCGCTGACCGGGCAGACGCCCGGCTGGATGATATCCGCTTCGCGGAATGTCTGTGTCACCTCCGGATCGGTGGAGTAATACAGCCGCTCGCCTTGCCACTCGCCGATTGTTTCCGGCAATCGCCAATCCGCCGGCAGCGGATCCGCCGGTCTTACCCGTGCCGCCCGGTGCAGCAGCGGCACAGCCGCCGCCAGCAGCACAAACCACAGGATCATTGGTAAACGGGCTTTCGATAAAAACATGATCATGGCTCCAGCATATAACGCCAGCCCTCTACGGCAAGGGGTTTCAGTTCAGGATCAAGACGACTTGCCGATCCGTAGACAAGCGTTGCTTTTGCATCCGGCCAAAGTTCCATACCCTTACGAATAGCCTGCGTCTCCCGCGAAATCGTCTCGAAGTTCTCCATTTCCCATGCCGCGTTGACAAATCCAGTCCCTTCACCCCAGCACATATCCAACTCAAATCCGTTCCGGTAATAACAGATATCACGGACGTTCCGGCGCAGATGCAAGTAGACAACGGATTCGAAGCGGTGCCCGATATCCTTCTCCGGATCCGGACGATATGCACGGGCCAATCCGGGATCGATCAGATGCAGTTTCTGCGGGGCCTGGAGTTGACGACGCGTAGACGGATCGTACTTCGGGCAGGCCAGCACAATGAACGAATCCTGTAGCATCCCAAGGTAGTCATACAAAGTCGCCTTGCTGGTTTTCAATCCCTGGGACGTGAAATCATTGAAAAGCTTGTTCACGCTGGTCAACGAGGCGGTATGCGAGGCACAGTGCTTGAGCAGCAGGTGCATAAGCCGTTCATTTCTGACGTGATAGCGGTCGATCAGATCCCGGTGCAGCATTAACGAGGCGTATTCCTGCAGAATCATCGGTTTCAGGGCCATCTCGGCAAGCACCACCTCGGGGAAGCCCCCCCAGTCGAGATACTCACGAAAGGCATGTGCCATCAGCGACTCGCTGGCCGCTGAATACTGCGTATGGACGACTCCCTTGAACCGCAGGAATTCTGCAAACGAAAGCGGGAATATCTCGTAGGTTATGGAACGTCCTCGCATTGCCGTGGCCATGTCCTTCTGTAGCAAGGCGGAGGAGGAGCCTGTAATGAAGATCGAGAGATTCTCGGTATCGTGGATGCGCCGGACATAGCGTTCCCATCCCGTGACATTCTGCAACTCATCAAGAAACAGGTAACACCTCTGGCCGACAAGCTCCGGCCACAGCTCCATATGCGCCCGCAGGATCAGGTCAAGTTCTTGCGCATCGATCGGATAAAGCCGATCATCTTCCAGGTTGATATAGATAATGCACCGCTTATCGATGCCACGCGCCAACAGATCGCGCATGATCTGGAACATCAGGAACGTCTTGCCCGCGCGGCGCGAACCGACCAGCGCGACAACCTTGCCGGAGTCGGCGGGAATCGCATAGTCGCGATCCCGCACCACCGGCAGCTCACGGTCGGCAAATTGCTGCAACACGGATTTGATAGATTCCTTATTCATAAGATAAATAAATCAGATAGTTATCTTCTATACAAGCAATCTTTCGCCTTATCCATCAACGCATTCGTGCCCATCACGAACAGCACGGCCAGCACAAAGACCAGATAGCCCGAATAATCGTGATAGACCTTCATGCCGGTGTCCTGGCCGAAAAAGCGCGCGACAATTGCAATCGTGACAATCCGCCCGATATTGGCCATGGCGGCAATCGGCACGCTCATCAGGAACAGCAGCCAGCGCTCAATAATGGATTGCCGGAAGATATAGGCATAGGCGGCGGTCAGCGCCATCAGCGCCATGATCGAGCGGATCCCGCTGCATGCATCCGCCACATCCATGGCAAACCCCTGCCCCGCCGTCGAGAAGACGGCCGTTCCCGTCCTGACCGTAGGAATCCCTAATCCGTTGAGAATCTCCGCCGAGGCCACACTGCCGAAGAGGCGCAGCGGAAACGTGGCCTGCGCCAGGAAGCTGACCGGAATCGCGAAACACAGGAACGCCAGCGGAAAGCGCGTCAGTTTCGCCGCCGCCGCACCGCCAAAGCTCCACGCCAGTCCCCACAGGGCGATCACAAACCCAAGCGCCGAGGCATGCGGGATCTGCATCCGCAAGCCTGCGAAATGCAGCCCGACCGCCACCGCCAGCAGGACCGCACCGAACACATGCGGCTGCGGCGTCTCAAGTGCCTTGAGCAAATCACCGCGCCGGCGCCAAAGCAGCCACAGACTGACCAGCGGGATCACCAGCCCATGCGAATAATCCACCGCCTCGGTCGACTCGCTCAACCACATCATATACAACCAGCCGAACAGCGACTGCCCAGAAGCCCCTTTCCAGACCGTAACGCCGTAGACATGGAAGAGCGCTGCCAATAGCAGCAGGCCGGCGGCTAGCACATGCCACGTTTTTATAGAATCCGGTTTCGACGTCATGGTTGGAATTATGCCCTAATTTGCAAAAGACGGCCAGCGCAAATTCAGACGGGGCCTCCCGTGCAGGCGTTTCAGGGGCGACTTTGCCAGAGCAGCCACAGGAAACGCGGGTTGCCGAGCAGGTAGCGCCGCCACAAGCGGCGGGGTTCGCGCAGCAGCCGATGCAGCCACTGCAACCCGCAGCGGCGCATCCAGCGGGGGGCCTCCGGCAGCACCCCCGCCATGAAAGTCAGCGTTCCACCGCCGATATGCCAGATGACCGCGTGCCGGCAAACCTGCGCGGCCAAGGCGCCGATCCGTTCTGACTTGGGGCTCCCCATACCCAGCAGGACCAGGTCTATATCGGCCTGCTCCCGCAAGAGGCGTTCATAGGCGACATCCTCGAGATAACCGGAATACGTGCCCGTGACATGACAATGCTCGCACTGCGCATTGATCACCTCAGCCACTGCTGCCGCCACATCCGCGCTGCCCCCCAGCAGTACCACGTTCACCGGCGGCATATCCGCGGAAAGCATATACGCGCGGAAAGCCTCGGTCATGTTGCATCGCGATTCCATGCGTATGCCGAACAGGCGGGCCGCCCAGACAATGCTCATCCCGTCCGCCGCAACGATATCGGAGTCGTTGATCAGCCGCCGCAGTTCAGCATCATCCGCACACATGTTGAAAAGATGTGCATTCAGGCAGTTGATCCTGAACGGGGAACCGTTCAGCTTACGGGTATGCAGGCGTACCGCCTCAAGCAGGGACGGAATGGTGCAGTCGGATATCTTGACATTGCCTATCTTTCCTGACGCAATCATTCCAGCCGCCCTTGTAATTTTCGGTAATGCCCTGTCAGCGCCTCGAAAAACGAATTGAACTCAAAGCATTCAAGAAACCGTCGCCGGGCGGCGAGTCCCATCGATTTCCGGCGTGAGGAATCCTCAAGCAGTTCTCCCACGGCCGCCGCCATGGCTGCCGGATCATTCGGCGGCACCAGCAATCCGGTTACGCCATCCTCAATCTGTTCGGCCGTCCCGCCGATCGCGGTGCCGACTACAGGCCTGCCGCAGGCCATGGCCTCGATCACCACCCCGCCGAAGGGCTCGGGCGTACCGGAACTCATCACGACCACGTCGAGCGCGGCATAAACAGCTTTCGTGTTGTCGACCTCGTCTGTCAAGAGTATCCGATCCGTCAGCCCAAGATCTTTAATGCGGTTTTCAATCAGCGTCTGGTGATGTTCATTTCCGGGGAACGGTGCCCCGACAATCAGGAACCGGGCGTCGGGGAACCGTTCAGCCAGCAACGCGGCGGCATCCACAAACGTCTCCTGCCCTTTGCGCTTGAGCTTGATCCGGCCAATCACCCCGACCAGCAAGCCGCCGTCGCCAACGAATTGCCGGCGCCATGCCGCGCCTGCGGCAGCCGCGCCATCTTCCGGGAATTCCGCCTGCGGGAAACCGTTATGCAGCACCGCCACATCCGGCCGCGACGGGAACTGCGTGGCCACCGCCTGCGACACACAGAGCACCAGATCCGCATAGCGCAGCAGCACCCACCGGTACAACACCCATAGCGGACCGAATTCCGTGAAGAATTCGCGCACATGCAGGACATGGGGAATGCCCAGGCGCTCCGCGCACAGGCCGGCGACCGGCAACAGTGTCGCGCTGTTGGTATGCACCACATCCGGCCGTTCCTCCCGCAGCCACACCGACATCAGCGATCCCGCCCGCCGCCAGTCGCGCAGCAGCCCGGCAATCGCCAACGGAGAACGGAGCCGATGGCGGTGCAGGACCGGAAGCGACGGAATGATCCGCACGGGAACACCGGCCGCCTCCAGCGCACTGCGCAACGGCCCGTCCTCCTGGAGGGCAACGCGAACGGCATGGCCGTGCATGACCAGGGCGGACGCCAACCGCAAGAGCGAACGGCTGGAACCGTACAAGTCAGCGACATGATGTACAAGGCAGATTTTCATCGGTTCAACCAGCGGTTATGGTTCAGCCAACCCGACAGCAGGAACCAGGTGTTCAACGCAACCCCGACGCGCGGATTACGCGGCAGCCGCCGGTACACGTCATCAAGCAATGCTTCCGAAGCCCGCTTCTCCCAATACCGGCAACCGAGAATCTCTTCATAAACACGTGCCTTATTGGCGGTAAAGAACCCTACCCGATCAAACTGGAAGTAGCGCTTGCCGAGTTCAGCATCCGGATAACCGATCTCACGGTGCAGCATCTCCCTCAGCAGCACTTTGTTGGTAAACGTCCTGCTGTCAAACCGGGCCGATTGCGGCAGGTTGAAGTAATAATCGATCACATCGGCATCACACCACGGCAAAAGGAACTTCTTACCGGCCGCCTGGCAGGCCATTTGCGCCTTCAGCGCACAGGATCCCTGATCGTAGTGGCGCCCGCGGACCAGGGCACGGAAGTCAAACACGTCCAACTGGTCGTACGCTTCCAGCAACGGTTCCTTGAACGTGTCATCAGAAACCGCATCGGGGAAAAATCGACGCACTTCCCGCAGCCTGAAAAGCCCCTGCACGAAACAGTGCTGCACCGGGTCTCGCAGTAACTGGTCCAGGCGCGTACCGAACGGGACCAGCCGCTCGAGCACAGCGGAAAGACGGCGGTTCCGCACCCGCCAACGGTCCCGCTGCCGGTCGTTTCGCGACGGCACATGGCCCATATAGACATCGTTCCCGGAGCCATCCAGCACAGAATCCGCCGACCCAGCCTGATGCAGCGCGATGACATACGGGATCTGGCAGTCATCCCCGCAAGGAAACGGCGCATTCCGGAAAAAGGCGGTCAACACATCTCCGTCAACCGGACGGTCCGCGGGGATGGCGACGCGTTCATGCGTCAACCCCAGTTGGCGGCAAAGCGAACGGGCATATGCATCCTCGTCCTTGTCCGTGCCCGCCGCAAAAGTCAAGCAGCGCACATCATGCCGCCCCAGGCGCGCCAGCGCGGCCGCGATCGCGCTAGAATCCTTGCCGGCGCTTAGCATCAGCACCGGATTTTTAACCGTATGCAACTGCCGGTCCACAGATGCCGTCAACAGCTGCATAAGGTGTCCGGAATCGGGCTTTTGATCCTGGCGCGAACGACCCGCGAAATACGGGAAATCCAGATCCTGGCGGACAACCCACCGCTCACCAGCCCGTCGGAACGAGAAACGATCGCCAATGCCAATCACCTTGAGTGCGGGAAAGACCCCGGCGGGCATCGGCATCAACCCGGAGGTCAGGAAATACCCCAGAGCCGCAGGATCCGCACTCACTGGCAACCCGCGCGCACAGACCGTGTCCAGCAATGCCGCCGGCCGCGCATGCGTAAGCAGGCTCGGACCGTGACAATATACGTAAAGTCGCGCCGCCCCGATCGGGTCTCCCACCAGTGTCACGTGATCGTCGCGGTATTCCTGTCCGTGATCTTCCGGTTTCATTTCAACGCACTTTCATAAACAGCCATTGTTTCCTGCGCGCAGCGGCTCCAGGAAAATAAACGGGCCCGTTCCAGCCCACCGGCACGCAACGCATCACGCCGCCCCTGATCCGCCAACAGCGACTGCATAGCCCCCAGCAGAGAAGCGGCATCCAAGTCGCAATAGATGGCGTCCTCGCCGGCAACTTCCGGTATGCTGCCGGACCGCGAACAGATCACCGGGCAGCCCAGCGACATGGCCTCCAGCACGGGCAACCCAAACCCTTCGTATTTGCTTGGAAACACCAGCGCGGTGGCACGGCGGTACAGCGAGGCAAGTGCGCTGTCGCTGACACGCCCAAGGTACGACCAAGCCGCCGGTGCCGCCCCCTCGTTTTCAACTCCTGCCCATCGAGCTCCGGCAATCATCAAGGGCGGCAACGATCGCCCGGACTGTTTCGCCATCTCATATACCGCTTTGAGCAGGCGCAGATTCTTCCCCGGTTCCAACGAACCGACAAACAGGAAGAATTCATCCGGCCATGCCCCTCCGTCTAGCGGGGATCCGTCGTCCTCCACCTCTGCCAGATCCGATCCGCAATGGACCACGTCCAGCTGTCGAGCCGGCAGTCCGAGCAGCGACATGGCTTCGTCAGCGGTAAAGCGGCTGATACAGATAATCCGGTCCATGGACGGGAGTCTTTTCAAGAACCGATGACCGGCAAACCGCTGCCAGGTCCTGAATTTCTCTGGATAGCGCATGATAACCAGGTCATAAAGGGTGTGGACCCGGGGCATCCCCGCCGGTATCAGGAAATCAAGATGCGAGGCTGAGTGCAGCAGATCAAAACCGCCGGAACGTAATTGCGCGGCGGCGCGGGTCCGGCACCATATCAGTTCGCGATAAGCGGTTTTAAGTGCGCGCAACGGCTGCCTGTAGTCGAAATTTTCCACCGGCCACGCTAGTTCCGTGATATCCGGCGATGCCAGACCAAGCTTGCGGAACCCGGCCAGCAGACCTTTGGTGTACCGCGCGGTACCCGCTTTCGTTGTGTACACACAGTTCGCATCGAGCGCCACTTGCATCATCCGCCTCCGCTAAATAGACGCACCGGTCCCGTCATGCCATGCAGCAGTCCACGGACAATCTGCCGTCCTTTGTCAAGATGACCGCAGGCAAAATGTACGATGGCAATCAGAAGCGAGCGTGCAATCAGCCTGAAAAGTGATACCGCGCGCAGCGTGTTCGGTTTTACATGTCGGCGTAGCAGATAAAGCCGGTTTCGTGTCTGCAAGTAATGCTGAAAAGGGGAGACCCGTCCACGGAACACGCTGTTTTTCGTGATGGAACCGGAAACGTGATGATACAGCACCGCTTCGGGCACGTAATAGAGCTTTAAGCCGGCCGCCTGCATCCGGAGAGATAAGTCGGCATCCTCGTAGTAAGCGAAATAGTCCGGATCAAAAAGCCCGGTCCGCTCAACCACGGAGGCAGGGACGAGCATACAGCAACCGGAAAGAAACGCGACAGGCGATTCCTGATCGTATTGCCCCGAATCAGTCTCCCCCTTACCGCGGTGCACCACGGTAGCGGAAATGAGACGGACATCACCGCCGGCATACCACAAGGTATTGGCCGGTTCCGGATAGCGTATCTTGCCACTGACCGCCCCGGCGTCATCATGCCGGCTTAACGCATCGACGAGAGATTCCAGGCAGCGGCGGTCGACCGTCGTATCGTTATTCAGGATCCAGACCGCCTCCACCCCTTTCCCCAGCAGAATCTGCGCCGCCCGGTTATTGGCAGCGGCAAAACCGATATTTTCTCTCGAGCCGGCGAGTTCAATATCCGGATGCTGTTGTCGTATCCATTCGGCGGATCCGTCATGCGACCCGTTGTCCCAGACAAGAATATGATCGGGTACCGTAGTCCCGTCTTTCAACGAGGCGATACAGGCACCGGTATCCGGCCCGTTATTCCAGTTTATCAGCACCGTTCCTATTTTCATCCCACATCCTCATGATCCATCTGCGCATTCCGAACAAGATGGAACATTGCCAGATAGACAGGGAGTTCGACCAGCAGCTCATCGGATGAACCGCCCGCAAAGGCCAACCCGGTACGCAATCCGCAATAAAGCCATAGCCCGATCAGATAGTACTGCTTCTCGAGACCGATTCCCCCCATCGGTCCATAGCATGCCTTTCTTATCGTATGCAGCGTGTAAATATAGAATCCGAGGCATGCCATAAGGAAGGGCAGCCCATACAGGATCAGCAGTTCGAGCGTGGCCTGATGAAACGCACCGGTAACATACGCGACCCGGAACCCATCCACAACCCCAACCGGCATCACCGTCTCGCCGGCGGTGAACGTGACCCCCCGGCCGAGCAACCAATAGCGGGACACGTCATTCCGGGCTCGACTCCACAGCTCACGCCGCCACAGCATCGTCGCGCGCCCGTGCACCTCGGCCTTCCAGGAAACCTCGACACCCGGCACCATCGACAAGACCCGCTGCACCGCAAACGGCATCGACCTGGCGTAGACAACAGCCAGTGCGTAAATCGCCACCCCGCAAAGCAAACCCAGAACGGAAAAAAACCATTTACGCCGACACGTGAAAACCCCGTACGCAACGAAGAAACTAAAAACTCCAAGCACCGTGCTCCGGAATCCGGAAAGCACAGAACACACGCCTGCCACGGCCCACCAGCACCATTTGGCAAACTGCCGATGCCCGTTGGCCCCTGAAGCAAACAGACCCACCCACAGTAACGCACTACCAAAGGACATGAACGACAGCCGAGACTCCTGACCGGCAAGAAAGGAGGATGCCCCGACGGCGGATGCCGCCCCGGTTCTAAAGAAGTACATCTGGTGGCGTATCTGCCCGCCTGATAGTTCAAATACCCCGTTTGCAAGCAATGGAAGCAGTGCCAGCAAGCCCATCCAGATGCCAGCAAGCCTGACCTTTCGAAGCGGCAGCGACTCCTGCATCGTGAAGAAATAGAAACACAGGGCGAACACGGTCTGGATATAAACCGCCCCCCCATGCTGACTGCTACCCAGAATCCGCATGCCGGCCCCCCGTATCCACATCAACAGGACAATCCAGCCGATCATGAAAAGCGCGCACAGCGAATCGAAACGCAGCAGATCAATAAGCATCCGCTTGTGGATTGCCACCTTCATCACGCATAACCCGACGTAAATCATCATCCATAACTGATAAACCTGAAACTGCCCAGGCAGGTTCGGCACAAAAAGCCCGCTGTTGAACAGGGAAAAGGGAATCAGCACACAGAATGCGGATGACATCACATTACGCAACAAAAGCGGGCTCAAGGCCAGAAGCAGGCTTACCGACCAGCTCATGGAAACGATCGACCACAACAGAACCGCTACATAGAGGGAGATGCCGATTATTGTCCACAGCTTATTCATCGCGAGCTCAACTCCCGGTAAAGGTCGGTATAGCGGGCGGCAATCAGCGGCAGTGCAAAACGTCGAGCCGCTATCCGGCATCGATGCCGCCACGCCGGATCGGCATCCGGATCCGCCCACGTCACCGAATTCGTATCCCCGCCGTCAAGATCAACCGCATAACCAACCCCGTGCTCGCGGACCAACCGTGCAGCACCCCCTATATTCTGATTGCACAACACAGGGATCCCGGCCGCTAGATACTCCTCCATTTTAGAGGAGATCATGGTCATGCCAACACGCCGATCACTCTCGTTCCGAATCTCCCGAAACGGCAACGCCGCATAAGTAGCCTGACACAACAAACTGGCCACCTCCTCAATACTGGACGCCGAGCAGAACCGCAGGCGCGCCGGATCCACGCCGCAGGCGGCCAGCGCGACGCGCAGCGCATCGTGCCCGGAGGCGGCCGTGATGACCAGCAGAACCGCGTCGTTGAAGCGTCCCTGAAAAGAATGAAAGAGCCGGGCCAGATAGGCCACGCTGTGCCAGCCAGATTCCGAGATGGACCCCAGATAGACCAGCACCCGCTCCGCCGATGCCCGGAACGGGCCTGCCGTGACAGCACCATCCCTGCCCGATAACGCCTGCTCAAATGCCCTGAGATCAACAGCCGCATAAATGGTCTGTAACGAAGCGCTCGGGTATTGTTTTGCCAGACAATCCGAAAAGGTCTCGGAAACATTCACCACCCGGTCGGCCCGGCGCATCAACACTGCTTCAACCTGCTTCCACAACCGGTACGAGAAACCGTCCGCACGGAACCGTCCCGTGGCGACGCCTTCATCCGGCAGTAACCCCCGCGTATCCAGGATAATCCGATAACGATCACCAAACAGCAGGCGACTTAACACTGCCAGCCAGGCAGGGTAATAGGACCGGCAATGCACGATGTCAATGGACAGCCGACGGGTCAGGTCATGCAGGAACCAGAGGTTTGAGCAGGATAACAGAAGAAGCGACCACCCTGGCAAATACACCGAGTCGGGACAGGCGGCCGTCTGTCGGAAAATCACATCCACACCATGATTCGTCAACCGCTCCCGTAATGCGGCCGTGTTCTCGAAGGTTCTGCCGCGTCCGGACAATACCGACCATGACGGGAACCAAGACTGGAGCCTGCCCAGCAGGCGTCCCCTCCAGAAGGCACCGCCACTGAGCAAGCTCACCCGATGATTTGATTCTGAAGTAATCGTTTCCAGCAGGCGGTAAACCTGATTATCCAGAATCCCGTTCTTTCGGAGACCTTCCCACCAGACCATATATAAGACATTCGCCATATCAGGATGCCCTACCTCTCCCTATCTCGCCATTCGTCCATGACCAGGATTTTCCGGCCGCCCGGACCGCAACGAGCCTCCCATATGCAAGGCATTCTGATAGAAAGGCACGCCCTCCGGCACTCGCCAGGAAAAGAAGGAGGTAAACCAGGACGCTGAGCAAAACCGAGAGGAACAATGCCAGCAACACAGACTCCGGCAACGGCAACAAGGCGCGACCGTACCACATGAAACACCCCATGGCAACACTGTTCAAAGCCGGTCGCAACAGGGGCACCGTGAAGCTATCAACACTTACAGGGGATCCGCGGAAACAGAAAGCCCACACGGGAAGCAGCGTCAGGTAATTAGCCAGGGTGTAAGCCACCGCCACCCCGATTGCCCCCCAGCGAAGTCCCATCAGGAACGAGACGAGTGCGATGACACCGTTAAGCAGGCCGTAAAGGAAGAAACGGCGGGCGCGCCCGGTGGTTGTCAACACCAAACCGCACATCCCGGCCACCGGCTGCAGGAAACCGAGCAAGGCAAACACCGTAAAGAACGGAATCGCAGCCACCCACTGCGGACCAAAAAAAACAAGCACCAGCATATCCGCGAATACGGCTGCATAGATCATCATCGGCATCGTCATAAATGCGAGGATGGCTAGCAATTTCTGCATGTAGCGCCGATAACCGACCGGATCGTGCTGCAAGGCACTCAACGCCGGCAGAGCCACCGACACCAGCGGCGTGCGCAACTGCTGAATCGGCAGCAACAGAAACTGATACGCCTTGGCATAAAGACCCAGCGGCAAGGACCCGAAAAACCGACCGATCAGGATGTTGTCCGCACTGCGCGTAACATAGTTGACAATATTGAATCCCGTAACCCCGGCACCGAACTTCACCAGGTCACCCGTTCCCACACGACGGCGAACCCACCCCGGAACCCAACGAAAAGTCATCCATACCGCCATCATCACGAAGAATGGCCGGGAGATCATCATCCAGACCAAGGCCATGTATGCATCCGCCTCCCCGCGCCAGCGCCAGGCCAGCAAAACGGCAACAAGCACACTCAACAGCATCGCCAGCACCTCACCCAGCGACAAAAGCCCAAAACGCATCTGCCGCTTAAGCAGCGCGCTATGCTGGGCGGACAATCCACCGAACAGAAACATGAGCGAAAGCCAGAGGCCGATGCTCATGAGTCGGGGCTCATCATAAAACCAGACCATCACCGGCGAGAACGCCATCAATGCCACCATCGTAGCCGCCCCGGTTGCCGTGTTGATCCAGAAAAGATTGCTGGCCTGATGATGCGTGAGCTTCTCCCACTGTACGGTGGCCAGGGACAACCCGATGTCCTTGAATATATCTGCAAACGCGGCTACCGTCACCACCATGGCAATCAAACCGAAATCCGTCGGGCTCAAAAGCCGGGCAAGGATGGCGGTCGACACCAGTCTCAACATGAATATCGCCCCCTGGGAGAGCATGACGGCAGAACCGCCGCGCAGGGAATGCCCCTTGAGATCGCTGTGCAAATGCGCCGTTTCAAACCGCAGATCTTTAGTGTTCTCAGTCATCAAGTATCAAATCCATAAATCCGGCGAATCAGCACGCAAATATTGCTGCATCAAGGATCTTGCTTCAATGTAGGCTTGCTTTCTGGATGCAGGATTAAAACAACTCGCCAAGGCCACATAACGACGTAAAGCCCCCTACCGGATGCTGTCCGCTGGATCTGAAAACTAATTTTACGTGTAAGCATGCAAATGTATTCCCGTCATTCCAGTTCGATTATCTTGAAAAATCAATAAGTGTGTCTCACCCCCCGTAAAGATTACTTATGTGCTCGACGATTCTCGTTGCTGCAAGCCCATCCCATAAGGCTATCGACGAACGGCAGGCTTGAGGCGAAGCAAGCGCCGTTTGAGCATCACAAAGCAACCCATTCAACGTCGTCAGGCTATTCGTTCCCTCTGCAATTGTTACGGGGCGCTCTGTATTCGGCCTCAACGTCAGACAACGAATTCTCAAAAAGGACGTTTCCTCCTGTACCCCGCCTGAATCGGTAATTACTAGTGCAGCAGCCGATTCCAATCGTAAAAAATCCAGATACCCTAGAGGCTCCAACAGCTTTACGCCTGGAAATAAGCTGGGGAGCCCATGCTTTTCAATGATCTTACGCGTGCGTGGATGGACGGGAAATAGAATAGGCAACTCTTCGCTCAACGCCCCCAGAACAGACAAGGCCTTTTGCAACGCCGACGCGTCATCAACATTCGTAGGCCGATGTAGCGTAACCACAATATATTCCCCCGGGCTTACGCCCAGCCGCGACAGGATATCACGATTATGCGTGAGCGGCAGCATTTGCACTAGGCTGTCAATCATGACATTACCTACAAAATGAATCCTTTCGGACGGAACTCCTTCTGCAAGCAGGTTTCGCTCTCCGTCCGCACAACTCGTGAACAAAATATCGGCAACGGCATCCGTCATGATCCGGTTAACCTCTTCCGGCATCGAACGATCACCGCTCCGTAACCCGGCCTCCACGTGCGCAACACGAATCCCACGCTTTACCGCGACAAGCGTTGCCGCCAGAGTCGAGTTTACATCTCCAACAACAATCAGCAGATCAGGCTGCTCCCGATTGAACAAGGCATCCAATTCAAGCATGACCTTCGCGGTTTGCACAGCATGCGATCCCGAGCCTACCCCTAAATAAAAATCTGGAGAAGGCAACCCTAATTCCTCAAAAAAAACATCCGACATGACCGGATCATAGTGTTGCCCCGTGTGAATAAGCCTAACCCGCCACTCTGGCTGTAGTTCTCGCAAAGCCTTCCATATGGGGAAAACCTTCATGTAGTTGGGCCGCGCACCCGCCACCAAATGAATTAACATGCTTGGATCCTTATTACTCATCTTAAGTCTGCATAATTATTAAAAGTCGTTGTCTGGATTGTTCTTTTGACATACGAATCACGTGACTCAATTTGCAAATGCGCGTCTTTTATTTTGGGTATCATGAAAAGCGCCGGGGACCGTAACAGGAATTCAAACAAGCTGAAACTAGATTATTTTTAGGGTTGCGAACATAGATCCAGGCACACTAGCATCCCATAGGTGCGGAATTCCCCCGTTCCGCTGTTTTTATTGCTGGGGTTCTTGGTGCTTTTGCGCTACTCGGTGCAATCATTTTCGGATAGGGGTTAAGCCGCGAATCATGTCCCGGCAGCCAGTAGCCAATGCAACACTGGCCTTGGCTACTGGCTGCCGGACCCCATTATATTTCATCACATTTCCTTTATCCGCGGGTCGGCTCTGCCATCCGTGGTCACTCATTTCTGTGCCACACATTTCTGTGCCACACATTTATACTTTAACTCCCTGCTTTAGCCCAAAACAATCTTATCCTGAAGATGCTTCCACAAGCACATTCTCGATCTCTTTCACTATGCCTTGAAAGGTTATTGATGGTTCATGATCGGCTTCTTGTGAGGATAACCGTTTGTATAGCAGCAACGCCAGATCGGCATGGGAGCCATACACCCCGGCATCAAAGGGTTCTTTCAGGCTATCCGTGGATTCGGATCCGTTCAGAAGCTGCAGGCACTCAAGCCCGGTTTTCACTGCTGCTTCGACATGCGGCTGCGCCATATCGGCAAGGTCTGCCCCTAACAGTGCCTCGGCGGCCTTGACGGCGCGGCTGGCGGTCTTCCAGTGCGCCCGCGCCCGGTCCTGGTTGATCACGGTTCTGGGTGGCATCGCGGACGGCTTTTCCCCAAAAAGTGTCTCCAGTTCCGACGACAGTTGGACCAAGCCCTGCTTTTGCAGCATCTGTAGCAATTCAGCCGTATCGGCGTCGATGACGGTCACCGGTTCTTCCGACGGGGCTTCGGTTCGCATGGCTTCGCGGATAACCGTGGCATCGTCGCGACTGCGGGCCACCGCCAGCACGGATCCGCGATGGCGGTGGCGCATGACCGACAAGAGCCGATCCGGCCAGCGCGCCAGCATGAAGTCATCACTGCCACCATCTTTCTTCGCGGGCGCGACCGGATCTGCGGCGGCGGCATCGCCGACACTCTCGCCGGATGTGGCTTCCGGTTGCACCGGTGAACCGGCGGATTGCCCCATCAGCTCGGTTAGCCGCTGGACGAAGGTCTTGTAGTCGCGATCCGCTTCCGGCAGGGCCTTGCCGTCGAGCACGGCATTGGAGAGGTTCTGCTTGTAGGCCAGCTTGGCCAGCATGGCGTGCTCGATGGTGTTCTCGGACACGAGGTTGATCACCTGCACGTGCCGCTTCTGGTTCTTGCGCCAGGCCCGGGCAATCCGCTGCTCGAGCTTGGCGGGATTCCAGGGCAGGTCGAGGTTGATGACGACGCTGGCGGCCTGCAGATTGAGCCCGGCGCCACCGGATTCGGACGACAGGAAAATACGGCATTCCGGATCCTGCTTGAAGCGGTTGATCTCGACGCGCCGCTTCTGCTGCGGGATTTTGCCGACGTGCAGGGCGTAGCCGATCTGCTTTTCAGCCAGCAAGTCCTGCACCAGGGAAAGCATCTTGACCCATTCGGAGAAGATGATCACCTTGACGTCGGCATCCGACAGCAGTTCATCCAGAACGTTTTCCAGTTCCTCGAGCTTGGGGCAGATGCGGCAGTCCTGATTCAGGATGTAGGGCGTGTCACAGGTCATGCGCATACACCCCAGCAGAATCTGCAGCCGATCCAGTTCCTCCTTGCGAAGGGGGCGCTGCTTCATGATCGAGAGCAGGATTGTGACCTGGTACTCGAAGTCCTTGTAGTCTTTCAGTTGTTCGGGCGACATCGGCACGAAGAAGTTCTTGTCGGTCCGCTCCGGCAGGTCGTCTTCCACATCGTGCTTGCGCCGACGCAGCATCACGCTGGAAATACGGCGGTGCAGTTCATCCAGGTTTTTCGGGATGGCCTTGCCCTCGGGCGAGGGTTCCATGAACTCGCGCTGGAAGCGAAAAAGCGAGCCGAAGACATGCGGATTGACGAATTCGGCCAGGGAGTAGAGTTCCTCGATGCGGTTCTCCATCGGGGTACCGGTCAGCACGAACGCATACGGACTCTGTATGCGCTTGATCGTCTTGGCGGTCTTGGTCGGCCAGTTCTTGATGCGCTGCGCCTCGTCGAGAATCGTCAGGTCAGGCATATACAACCGGTTGATATCGTCGACGTCCGACCGGGCCTGTTCGTAGTTGACTACGAGAAAGGGCGGCTTATCGGCATAATGATCGAGCCGGATTCGTCGGGAACCATACAGCAGCGCGGCTGTGCGCGAGGTAAAGAAGTGATACTGTTCCTCCCATTCGGTCTTGAGCGAGGCGGGACAGATTACCAGCACCCGCTTAACCCGCCCGAGCTGCCGCAACAGTTCCGCCGCGGCTATCGCCTGCACGGTCTTTCCCAGTCCCATTTCATCCGCCAGGATGGCGCGTCCGGCAAAGACCAGATGCAGCATGCCGTCGTACTGGTAGGAGTACAGCGGAACCGTTAGCGGGTTAGAGGAACGTTTCTGCTGCTGGACATCGGCCAAATAACTGGCCTTGGCTTTTTGAAGACTGGCTTCGCGCTCGAACATATCCATCCAAGGCTGGATATGACGCGATACCCGCACCCGTTTCTTCTGCGTGGCGGTGAATTTGGCCAGACTACCGATAACGCTATGGTAGGCTTCGACGACTCCTCCCAGGGCCAGCCCGTCCGAATCGAAAAAGACACCGATTCTGGTTTCGATCAGGTCGTTTGGCTTTGCCGGACGAACTAATCGCAATTGCGGCGGGTAGCAGGTAACATCCATGAACAGCTCGTAGTAGGGGGATCCGGCACTGCTCGCCGCCGCCAGATCGCGTTTGGTGGAGTGACTGGCGAGATATTGCAGCGTCCGTTCAATGTGCTTGCAAGTCCCCAGCCGGTTCATCTCGTAATCCCCGCAGGAACAGGAGTTGCGATTCGCCTGCAAATCGCGGATTTCGACCCTGTAGGGCGACTCCCACTGCATGGAACTTACCGCATAGGTGCCGAACACGCCTTCGCCATCCTTTTGCGACGTCACCTTGGCCGCCTGCGCCTCAGCGCTGCTCCGGCGCAGCTCGATGCTTTCCGCGTCGCTCGGGAACATGTTCTTGCGCGACTTCTTTTCCTGAACCTTCTTAGCTTTTTTTTGTGCGGTCAAAAAACATTCTCCCATTGCGTATTCTGTAAGGGCTCGCATTATCGCACGGCTGCCCCGAATGTCAATTCAGACGGGGGTATTTACCAGATGAAACGCTCAATACGCACCAATGCCGAAAAGCACGATACGGATGGTTTGGAGTGCGATACTTACATCCATGATCCAGGTGTGGTTGCAGAGGTAGTAGATATCCAGGATGCACATCTGGTGGAACCCGAGGTTACTCCGTCCGGATATCTGCCAAAGACAGGTAAGGCCTGGTAAACCGCCATGCCGGATATAGTGCCAATCCTGCTCGTATTGGAGAAAATCCCGTTCCGGCAACGGGCGCGGCCCGACGAGGGCCATCTCGCCCTTGACGACGTTGATCAGTTGCGGCAGCTCATCGAGACTGAAGCGCCGCAGGAAACGGCCCACTGGCGTGACCCGCGGATCGCGCCGGATCTTGAACAACGCCCCGCCGCTTTCGTTCTCTGCCTCGATCGCGGCGAGCTCCTCTTCTGCCAAGTGCCGCATCGTACGGAATTTATAGATAAAGAAGGGCTTACGATTGATCCCGATGCGCTTTTGCTTGAACAAGGCCGCCCCGGGACTCGTCAACCGAATGACCCAACCAATCAGAAACATAAATGGCGCGGCCAGCAGAAGCAGACAGGACGCGCATAGCACCGCCAGGCCATGACGAACAACACCAAGCTGCCCGCCAAGGGGCGGGGCGTTGAAATGCACTAGCGGAATTCCTTGCAGCGTATCGCAGGGCAGGTGAGCCGCCGTAACCAACACATCCAACTGATTGGACAGGATTTTGGCCGGGATTCCTATTTCGGTCGTCAACTGAAGCACCTGCATGATTTGCGGCACGGAAAGCGCAAGGTCAGCCACGATAAGCATATTGAACTTGCCATCTTTCAGTGTCGCACGCACTTTATCCAGCCATGCAGGGAATGAAGTCTTCCCCGCTGCCGGCAATCTTGATCGACAATGGATGCCATGCGGCACCATCACGTTGAGGAGGTCATGAATCAGCTCGGCTTGCACCCCATCGCCGACCAGCAACGCATCGCCCCGATCCAGATTCCACTTGACTCGGGCCTGCTGCAGAAGGATCCGTGTCAATCCCCGGAACAAAGGGGTGAACAGGAGATTCAGCACGATGAGCGTGGCAAAGAAACTGCGGGGATGATGGGTGTTCCGCGTGAAATACCAATAGGTGTAGAAAATCACCAGCGCAATCAGGTTGCAGAAGAAGATATCCCACGTGTCAGCCCGTTTCAGAAGGAACCGCCGCCCGGCATACAGATGCCGCAAGGCATACAGGATGCCGATTACCATCGCTAATATAACGATGATCCGGAATGCCGACTCATAGTAAAACGACTCGAAGAAGTCATCGGCACGACCTGCCGGCACCTCCAGCAGGAAGAGGGTTACATGATCATAGAAGACACGACCGATCGCGCTTTGGAACCGGAACAGGACGGCAAGGTAATACGACAACACGATCGCAAGCAAATCCGCGAACACGTAAGGCAACCAAGGATATCGCATCTCATGAGATTTCTCGAACATGTGCAGGACCTTACCATGACCACTTTCGTTCGGCAAGTTTACTGATGCCCCCGAAAAGATAAAGGTAAACGAGCCCGGCTTACGCGGCGGTGGAAAGCTGGCGGCGCAGGTAGGCGAGGTAGCCGGTGATGTCCTCGTAGCGGTGTACCATGAACTTGCGGAACCGGATCATGTCCCGGTAATGCTCAGCGTCTTTGAACACCCCGTTATATTTCATAACTCACCTCCACTGGAAATCTGTATGGGTTCTTCTGCAGGCATACGAAAAGGCTTCTCGATGCGCTCTTCAATTTCTTTCTGGCGCATTTGGCGGCTGGCATCACCATTCTTCCAGTTTTCGCTGACCCATCTGGCATACGCCGTCATGGACAGCCGGGGCGGAACGGGTATGGATGTGTTCAGCGTCATTTCAGTGCCTCGATCTGGTCGTGAATCATGTCATATATCATCGGTGTGCCGAATCGATCACAAAGCGGCTTGATATCTCTATCCAGATCCAGATCGTTCAATACCGCCAGATAGGCGATATCCGGCAGATCCTTGGCCATTCGCCTGGCGGTGTCCTGCGTCAATGAAAAGATCTTCATGGCGATAAGATCCTTCAAACAGGGCAATCGCAATTGAACCCCTTGTATGATGACCTCATGTGCATTGATTTGCAGCGTCTGCATCGTCCCCTCATCCACCTTCAGGAAATCAACCCTGGGGCCACCTTCAGGCCGGGAACAAAACAGGACATTCTCCCTTTCGTCCATATTCAGGAATCCACCATCCCGCATTATGCTTCGCACGGACTTGCAAAACGCCCCGATGATCATGAAGTCAACATCCAGCGTGTTGCGGGTATAACCGTAATGGTTGACGGCAAAACCACCGATCAAAAGGCAGTCGATCCCTGCTTCCGGTAGCTTCGCCGTTACAATTCTGAATATATCCTTAAACATGGATGCCATTATTGCAGGGTCGGCTCGAATGTCAATTCACCATCGCGCTAGCGCTAGCGACGGCCACGAATCAGCGGATGATCTGGATCGAACTCGCGAATCATATCGAGACAGTGATCCGCAGCGGTGTGTTCGCCTTTGCGCTCAAGGTAGAAGTACTGGGCGACCAGCCAGCTTACCAAAGCCGATGGGTGTGTCTCGTCGGGCATCTTTACTGCGCAAATTCCAAAAACCAGTAGCCGTTAGGGCGCAGCAGCAAATGATTCCGGCATGGTACGCTTCATGAACTCATCGAATAGGGGAACCGTAAATGCCGTATCCCCGTGCTGTGGGCTGTACACCATGCCCTTCCCTATCAAACTGGCGCGCAGAGGAGCAACACGTTCCGACGTTGTTCCCAGTAATTTGGCAATATCCCCTGATCGCTGGGGTCCGGCACCTAGCTCTGACATGGCCCGGAGGTAATCTTTTTCGCGGGGCGTAAGCCGGTCAAAGCGTACCCTGAAGAAGCTGGTGTCAAGGCTCGCAACGGCGGACCGGCTGGCCTTGTCTACAATGTCCTTGCCGATCAGATTTGTCGTGGCAGCATTCCAGCAATGATAGCCCCATTCCTGCAAGAAATATGGATAGCCCTGTGTTTTACGGTAAATGGCGGCCAATGCTTCCTTGCAAAACTCTGCACCTTCACCACGTACAGGCTCCTGAAGCGCGGTCTGGGCATCGGTTTCAGATAGAGGTCCGACCACGGGAAACGTGAATAACCGTTCAGCATAGGACTTGGCTCTACCGGTTTTCCCTGCTAACTGGGGAAGTCCGGCACCGATTATCATGATCGGGAGCCCTTCTTGAGCAATCCGATGCACCGCCATGATAAGTGCACCCAGCTCCGATTCCGACAGATACTGCATCTCGTCGATCAGGATCGCAACGGCGGTACCAGCCTCCTGAGCCGCGGCACCCAGTGCCAAAAATATGTCGGCAAGATCGGATTCAATTTGTCCGCTATCTGCGACACCCCGCTCTCGTGGACCCTCCACCTGCAATTCCATCTCGCCAACCCGCACTTTAACCGTACTCAGGAAGCTTTGCAAAACCCGCACCCCCCGCCGTACATGCTCGCCGCGGGCCTCGCTTTCATCGAGACGCAGAAGCAAACGTCGCAGCCCCGGAGCCAACAGCAGGGGCAACTTGGTCCCCTCCTGTGCCTCGACCATCAGGCATTGGTAGCCTGCGGCTTCGGCCTGCCGACGGATTTCCACCAACAAAACGGTCTTACCGACACCACGCAGGCCAATCATCATGGGGCTTCGCTCCGAACGCCCAGCCCGGATGCGGTGAATTGCCAGCAATGACTGATCTAGAATCTCTTGACGCCCCGCAAGCTCCGGTGGCCTTGTTCCCGCGCCTGGCGAGAAAGGATTTCGCAAATGATCCATTATTTACCTCATTTCAGAGCCAAATGTAGTTATCTTATCAACAAAGTCAATAAGATTGATAAACCATGATAAGCTTGATACATCCATTAAGAATGGGTGCAATAGTAGCCTCCGGTTTTGTTACTGCCCCGATGCTCAACTTGCCCTTCATTCGCTAAGCTGGCAAGATGTCGACTGTCAGCAATTCGCATTTTGGCCGCTGCCGCCTGAAGGCGGGACTACAAACACCGCTGAAACGGGCGAAAACGCGTTTGTAGTCCCGGCTTTAGCCGGAATCGTACCTGGTCGGCGGCCAAAATGCAAATTGCTGGGGTATTTTCCAAACGCTCAATAGCTCAATACGCACCAATGCCGAAAAGCACGATACGGATGGTTTGGAGCGCGATACTTACATCCATGATCCAGGTGTGGTTGCAGAGGTAGTAGATATCCAGGATGCACATCTGGTGGAACCCGAGGTTACTCCGTCCGGATATCTGCCAAAGACAGGTAAGGCCTGGTAAACCGCCATGCCGGATATAGTGCCAATCCTGCTCGTATTGGAGAAAATCCCGTTCCGGCAACGGGCGCGGCCCGACGAGGGCCATCTCGCCCTTGACGACGTTGATCAGTTGCGGCAGCTCATCGAGACTGAAGCGCCGCAGGAAACGGCCCACTGGCGTGACCCGCGGATCGCGCCGGATCTTGAACAACGCCCCGCCGCTTTCGTTCTCTGCCTCGATCGCGGCGAGCTCCTCTTCTGCCAAGTGCCGCATCGTACGGAATTTATAGATAAAGAAGGGCTTACGATTGATCCCGATGCGCTTTTGCTTGAACAAGGCCGCCCCGGGACTCGTCAACCGAATGACCCAACCAATCAGAAACATGAATGGCGCGGCCAGCAGAAGCAGACAGGTCGCGCATAGCACGGAGAGCCCGCGACGAAAAACACCAAGATTTCCCCCATGCCTGGGGGCGTTGAAGTGAACAAGCGGTATGCCTTGCAGCATATCGCAGGGCAGGTGAGCCGCCGTAACCAACACATCCAACTGATCGGACAGGATCTTGACCGGGATTCCGATTTCGGCACCCATCTGAAGCACCTGCATGATTTGCGGCACGGAAAGCGCAAGGTCAGCCAGGATAAGCATATTGAAATTGCCACTTTTGAGTGTCGTACGCACGTTATCCAGCCATGCTGGGAATGGTGTCTTTCCTGCTGCCGGCAATCGTGATCGACAATGAATGCCATGCGGCACCATAACGTTGAGGATATCATGAATCAGCTCGGCTTGCACCCCATCGCCGACCAGCAAAGCATCGCACCGATCCAGATTCCACTTTACGCGGGCCTGCTGCAGAAGGATCCGTGTCAACCCCCGGAACAAAGGGGTGAACAGGAGATTCAGCGCGATGAGCGTGGCAAAGAAACTGCGGGGATGATGGGTGTTCCGCGTGAAATACCAATAGGTGTAGAAAATCACCAGCGCAATCAGGTTGCAGAAGAAGATATCCCACGTGTCAGCCCGTTTCAGAAGGAACCGCCGCCCGGCATACAGATGCCGCAAGGCATACAGGATGCCGATTACCATCGCTAATATAACGATGATCCGGAATGCCGACTCATAGTAAAACGACTCGAAGAAGTCATCGGCACGACCTGCCGGCACCTCCAGCAGGAAGAGGGTTACATGATCATAGAAGACACGACCGATCGCGCTTTGGAACCGGAACAGGACGGCAAGGTAATACGACAACACGATCGCAAGCAAATCCGCGAACACGTAAGGCAACCAAGGATATCGCATCTCATGAGATTTCTCGAACATGTGCAGGACCTTACCATGACCACTTTCGTTCGGCAAGTTTCCCCCGAAAAGATAAAGGTAAACGAGCCCGGCTTACGCGGCGGCGGAAAGCTGGCGGCGCAGGTAGGCGAGGTAGCCGGTGATGTCCTCGTATTCGCGGCAGGTCAGCGAGGTGAAGGCGGCCGTCGCGTCAGGATCGTTCTTGCAGCACATTCGTCCACGCAAGGCCTCGAATGCCAGAATCGGGTTGGCTTTGTTTAAGTTGATAAAATCTACGCGATCCACTTCCGATACCGCATCGCAGAGGCTGGTGTAGTAGCAAAGGGTAGCCTCACCAGCGGCGAGAGGCACGCGAAAAAGCACGGCAATGTCGAGATCGCTGCCCGGTGCCACCTTTCCCTCGGTAGAGGAACCGAACACGGTCGCGCAGGCAACATTCGGATCCGACCGGAAAAATGCAGCTAGGCGGTCAAAATCAACCGTTACGGGGTCAGCCTTCATGTGATGAAATCTCCTTGATGAAGTCATCAAAATCACCGAGATGCTTGGTCAGGATAGCAACGATGATCTCGGGATCTATATTCTCGTAGCGGTGGACCATGAAATTGCGGAAACGGATCATATCCCGGTAGTGCTCGGCGTCCTGGATCACCCCCAGATCCTGGAGCATCCGCAGGGCCTGATAGGATTCCGAAGCGGGGGGCTGGTTCTCGAGACTGCCGATCCGGTTGGCAATATCGATCATCGCCTCGACCGAAACCTGGAGAGTGCGCTCGATGCCCCCCTGCAGGAAGAAGTCCGAAACCAGACGATCGGATGTCACCGGCAAAAGCGTTCGCAGTTTGCGTGTGTTTTCCGCAATCCTTTCAATCTTACGTTGAATCACCCCGTTATATTTCATGACTGCTTTCATAGACGGCATTATGGCATTGCCACTCAAGATGTCAATTCCTGCTGCCGATGGCTTTGGGTAAGACTGCAGACCACAGACTGCAGACCCTAATCTTTTGCCTTAATCCTCTCCCGGCCTTTTGCTCTGCAGCCGCCTAAAGGCGGAACTACAAACCCATTGCTCCGCTGCTCATGATAAGGTAAATGGCGAAGCCTCCGGTTGGCCGAACCGCAGCCAGCCGACCAAGGCGTTCTGGTATTGACGGGTGCAGAGTTGCGCCAGCATGATCATGCGGCGGGCCTCTTCCGTAGCGTGCAAATGCAGCGACCGCTCGGCCAGGTGCAGGGCTTGTGCAGGATTCGCAGGCAATGCCTGTGCCGCCCTTTGCAGTAAAGCCTGCGCTTTGCCGATCATGGCCCGGTAGGCATCCAGATCCGCTTCGCACCGGCCACAGGTTGCCGCTTCCGCAGACGCCGACAAGTCGCAGACGCGTCCACAAACGGGGCACGGCATTTGATTGATGTCTGACCGGCTTTCCATGCGACCATCCGATCTAGTTGCGTTGTTCCGCGAAGAACAGGATGTCCTCGATACCTTCGCGGGCATGTGCTGCCGCCTCTGCGTCATTATCCAGCCGAGCATCCTGGAGCTTGCCAGCCAACCGCTCGAGATCCTCGAGGTCGACTGTATCGAGGACATCGCGGCACTGCTCGATCCTGGCCAGCAATTCGGCATCCTCCGAATTCAACGCCGGCGGTTCCTCCAAGGCACCGTCCTCATCGTCCTCGTCGCCCGGCAACTCATCATCCGGAAACAAATCGGCGATACGGGCGCGTGATTTCTCCAGTTCCGTATCGCTGACTTTCCTCAGGCTATCCTCGATCACCACGGATTTGTTCAGTCCCGTGTGCTGCTCGACCGCAGTCACGGTGAGGATGCCGTCAAGATCAAGCGCCATGTTCAGCAGGATCCGGCTGCCTTCATCGGCACGCTCATCAAGATCCTCGACCATGAAGTCGCCCACGAAGACATTCCGGCGGGCATCCTCGTTGTCGCCCTGGAAAATGCGGACATCAACGGCTTCCTGACCGGGGCGCATCGTGAAGAAGACCTTGCCGCGCCGGGCCGGCAAGGGGGTGCCGGATTTGATGATCGGCACAAAAAAGTGCGGGCAGAATTCGCCGCCCACATTGCCTAGGCAGGAGGTGCCGAAGGTATAGGGCGAGATATCAACCAGAATGCGATGGTCATCCGAACCCGCCAGGCGGGCTGCCATGACACCCGCGCCATAAGCCACCGCCAGGTCGGGATTGACATCGCGCCGCGGCCGTTTGCCGATCTCTCGCTCGATCAGCTCCTCGACCGCCGGAATGCGTGTCGAGCCACCCACCAGCAGGATTTCATCAATATCCCCGGCATTCAGCCCGCTTTCGCTCATGACGTGCCGGATGGAGGTCAGGGTCCGCCGGATCAGATCCTCGGCGATCTCCTCGAATTGCGTGCGGTTCAGTTCCATGGAGAAGGCCACCGTCCCGCCGTTTTCCAAGGGAATGTCCACCTCGGACAAGCTCGCTGCCGCCTGGCTGGAGAGATCCTTCTTGAGCTGCTCGCAGGCCATCCGCAGGCGACTCACGCCGATCAGCCCCGGCCGCTGGCCATGCTGCTCCTCGAAATCGGAAAGTGCATATTCCAGCAGGACGGCATCGATATCGTCGCCCCCGAGATGATTGTCGCCATGCGTGGCCCGTACCTCGACCACATCCCCGGTCATGGTCACGATCGACACATCGAACGTGCCTCCGCCGAAGTCATATACCAGCACATTGCGCCGTTTGGCGACACCGGCCGCCTCGTAGGCCAGCGCGGCCGCGGTCGGCTCATTGAGGATCCGCAGCACCTCCAGCCCGGCGAGCACGCCCGCTTCGCGGGTCGCCTGCCGCTGCGCGTCATTGAAGTAGGCAGGCACGGTGATGACGGCCTGGGTTACCGGCTGGCCGAGTGCCTGCGCGGCGCGGTTCTTGAGCTCGCGCAGGATCATCGCCGATATTTCCTGCGGCCGATAGGTGTTCTCGCCCAAAGACACCAGTTCCTCCGTGCCCATCTTGCGCTTGATGGAGCGGATGGTCTGTTCGGGGCGCCAGGCATATTGGTTGCGCGCCGCCTGGCCGACCAGGAACTCTCCATTGGCATCGAGTCCCACGCAGGAAGGCAGCATCGGTACCCCGTCGATCGATACCACTTCCAGCTTGCCATCCCGGACCACGCAAACCTCGCTGTTGGTGGTGCCCAAGTCAATTCCGATAATCATCTGCCTACTCCTTTGTTTCCACAATCACATGTGCCGTACGGAGCACGCCCCCCGCCACGGCAAACCCTTGTTTCACGACTTTACTGACCTGCCCCGGCTGCACCAGGCCGGAGCGGCTGACACCCTCCGCCGTCATCGACCTGGCGTCGAACGGCATGGCCTCCGCCGCGATCGGCTTGACCGCATGACGTTCCAGCGTCGAATCCAGGCGTTTTGCCAGGACCTCCAGAAGCTCTTTCTGGCGATCAAGACCGAGCGTCTCCCAGAATCGGCGCGAGACATGCCATGGGCGGACCGGCTTGGCGGCCTGCGCCACCACGTCCCGCACGCATTCCCGCAGATCGCCCAGTTCCAACAGCAGCGGTCCCAGGGTGCCACGCGTCTCGCTGACGCGCGCCTCGCGATCGAGGCGGCGGATCTCCTCGGCCAGCGGGACTACATTGGTCGTGACATCCTGCGAGACCTGCTCGACCGTACGGGACAGTTTTCCCGTGCCCCGACTCATCAGTTTCACTTCCTGGCGCAGGGCGGTCATCTCGCCGACCAGGCTGAGCAGATCGCCCTCTTCAACAAGCTGCGCATCATCCGCATCAGGCGACTCATCGGGCAATGCCTCGAGCCACTGCCGGAAATCGTCCAGCACGGCGTCCTTCCAGGAGGCACCGGTTTCTTCAACGGCGGCATCATCATCACACTCATCCCATGCCGAACCGGACGCTACCACAGGTTCACGGTATTCATCATCCATCATGTCAGCCGACTCCTTGCCCATTGCTTGCGGGCTTCACGCAGCCAGAACGCCTGCTTGATGCCGACCGGGGCATGGCCTTCGGCTGGCACATCAAAATACACGGGCAGTGCGTCGGCGGGAAGACTTTCGGGGAAAAGCCGGCGGCGCACGCGATCCTCTTCCGTACGGATAGACTCATAAGCCTCGCTGATCGCGGTGAAACGTTCCGGCTCGCGCTCGGGCGGATGGCGACGCAAGGCCGCATGATACGCATCGGTAACCTCGCTATCGGTCACCTGCTCCTGAAGGCCTAGCAGCAAGTATGGGTCTTTCGTTTGCATCAGAAAAGGCATCCTCCATTTTCACCGAACGAACCCTCAAGCCGCCTGGATAATCGTTCCTTGGCTTTCCCCGACAAACAAGACGCGTTGATCTTGTCGTGCAGGATGTTCTTGTCGTTCATGTCGCCTGTACCCACCACCTTGGCTATCAGGATCTCGAATTCCATCTCGCTGTTCGGGAAACATTTGTTCAAATCAATTCGGTCGCGCGAGGATGTTTTTTTTCGCTTACCCGGCCAGCGGGTGCGCGTGCCTGGCGGTTCAAAAGCCTCTTCATCGTCATCAGCGTCATCAGCATTAAACGGATCCCAACCCTTGTTGCTGCCGTGTGGCGGCAGGCCAAGCGCTTCTGCAATACGCTCTATCTGGCTCTGTATCGTCCCCGCAGAAATATCCCGTCCGCTTAGAACGGGCTTACGTCCTTCGTAGAAGTGATCCCAGAACTGATTGTCGTTGCGAATGTCGCGTTGCCGACGCCACAGGGCCAAGGCTTCATCCGTATCATCGGCAACGACGGCGGAACGTTTGATCAAGCCGGTCTTGTCGCCGACCTCGCGCACAATGCTCCGGGTCTGCGAATCCGTCGCCAACTGCCTTGCCGCCCGCAGCAGGCGAACCGCGATGCTCTCGAAAGATTCATCCCGATTCGACTCGGCGGCATCGTACAACAGGGCCCGGAATGCCATGGCACTGATCGCGACAGATGAAGGGTGTTCTCCGGAATCCAGCAATCGGGCCGTGATGGCGACGACCTCGGCACGGAACTCCGTTATCATATCCACACCCAGATCATGCCAGCTTCCCAGAAGCAGGTCGTAAAGCGCGTCATGTGCCGCCTGAGGCGGGACGCTGGGATCGGCAAGTGCCGAGAGCAGCGGTTTGAGCAAGGTGTCGCTCTGCCAGTTGATACGGGAGCGATCCGCGTAACCGACCAGGAACAGGAAATCGCCCGCGACCGCAGCGGGGTTCGCCTGCAAAGCCTGTTTCAATTTCGATGGCAGTTTCGATACCGTGATGTCTTCATCACTAATCTGGAAACACGATACAGCGGCCAGCCAAGGGTGGCCAAGGTCTGTCAATTCAGCCCCGAAACGCCGTTTCTGCGCATTTCCTTTGGCGCTCAGCCATAACCGTGCCGCGATCCCTATCCGTTCCACCGGCTCGACATTCGTGCAGGCGCTGGCCAGTGCCTGTAAGGTGGCTAATGGCAACTGCCGATTGAAAGCATCGCAAACCATTTGAAAAGCAATATGGTCTCGCAGACGCTTGCAGGCTTCGGTTGTGCCGGGCAGGGCTGCAAGCGAGTCGAGTGCCTTGCCGCACTCCTTGAACTTGGCCAGTTTCGCCAGACGACGGACCAGATGTTCCCAGGCTTGCGGGTCCGATGGAAAGGCACGCGTTTCGGCCGTGTCCGCGTGATGAGCGCGACCGAGCCGCTCCGCCCAGCGCCAGGTCGCATAGATCTCGCGCAGCGAGGGCCAGTAGCCCGCCGCCTCCCGGCACCAGGCCTGAATGCTCTCGAGATCCTCGTCGTCCTCATCCTCATCATATCCATAATAATCACAGGCATCGGATTCGAGTGCCTGACGCTCGTCCTTGGCCTGTTCGAGCCGCATCATGCCTCGCTCCTGAGGCGACCAACCAGGTTCCCGCAGCAGTTTGTCGTACTCCGAGCACCACTCGTCTTTCGGCAGGTTGATCATAGCACCGCAGAGATGAACATGGGAGGCAGGAAACCCAGCCCCATAGGCAGCATCCAGCAGCGCTGTGTCAAGGCGGTCCTTGCATGCCGACGCCAATACCAGATGCGCGGCGGATGGACGCTTGGCGCTCAGCAATGCCACCAGCAACGTCTTCAGGCTTTTGTTCAACACGGCTGATTTCCCGCGACTTTTCAGCAAGGCGTCAGATAGGGCTTTGGCGTGGTCGACAAGCTCGGGCGGGGGCGATGCAAGCTGACTGGCCAGCTCGGTGCCGGCGAGGGCCTCGCGGTCCTGATGCAGACAGGCTCTAAGCGCCTGCCCCAGATGCGCCGCCAGCGAACCGGGCATGATCCGGGCCAGTGCAGCCGCCGTCTCCTCTGCATTCCCCTCCCGCGCCGCCACACTGGCCTGCACAAATAACCGCCAGTCGACGAGCAGCGACCGCCGCCCGATGCCGGCAAGCAACTCCCTTGCCGCCTGCAACTCACCCCTGTCAGCGGCTTGCCAGGCGTTGCTGACCGCACGGGCATCCGTCGATAACTCTACAACGGGACAATCGGCCAGATCCGACGGATCAACCAGTTCAAGGCGAAGGCGCTCACGCCAGGCGGCATCCTCGGCGAACGTCTCCAGATTTTCGACCAGGCCAAGTCGAACCTGCAGGCTCAACGCCCAGAACCGACACAAGCCCGTTTCCTTTCCGGCAAACGAACGGGCATGATCCCGAGCCGAGCCGGTGTGCCCGCCGTCCAGCAGCTCGCGCACATAGGCCTCATGCGCCGCCGCCACCAGCTTTTCGCGCCGTTCCGCCGGAACGGGACCTTCCGTCTTCAGTTGACGCGCCAGCACCATGCTGCGCCGCCCGCGCAATTGCAGGATGGCGCTTTCAAGTTCCGGCAGCACGGTCGCGGGCGTGTCAGCACAGCCACCCGCCCCTTGCGTGGCGGCGACTGGCTTTCGATTCGCTTTTTTCTGTTTCGGACGCTTTGACATGATTGGCGGATATCAAACCATGAAGTCGGCTATTTGAAAAGCCTGAACTCAGTTGTGGTGACTTTCGATTTCTCGACTGGATTTCGAATGATTTCGACTCACTCGACTCGCTCGACTGCCGTCGACTACCTTTTGCGGGCTATTGCAACGCCCGGCGGACGCGGTCTTTCAGGCCGGTGCGGCGCTGGCGGATCTCGGTGTTGCGGATGGCCATGCCGACGGCCTTGCGGCTGCCGACGATGCAGACCAGCCGTTTGCCGCGGGTCACGGCCGTGTAGAGCAGGTTGCGCTGCAGCAGCTTGAAATGCTGGGTAGTCAGCAGGATCACCACCGCCGGGTATTCGCTGCCCTGCGATTTGTGGATGGTGCTGGCGTAGGCATGTACCAGCTCGTCGAGTTCGGAGAAGTCATAGACCACGTTGCGCCCGTCGGACTCGACGGTAATCTCCTGGTCCTCCTCGTTGACGAAGGTGATGCTGCCGATATCACCGTTGAAGACTTCCTTGTCGTAGTTGTTGCGTACCTGCATGACGCGGTCGCCCTTGCGGTATTTTCGACCGAAGCGCTCAATCTCATGGCCAGACGGGTTCAGGGCCTGCTGCAGCACGGCGTTGAGGTTGTCGGCACCGAGCTGGTTGCGGCGCATGGGGGTGAGCACCTGGATGTCGCTGAACGGGTCGAGACCGAAGCGCTTGGGGATGCGCTTGGTAACAAGGTCGAGCATGCGCTGGACGACGTCGTCGGCCTCCTCGGTATCGAGGAAATAGAAGTCGGCGGCGGTATCGCCCTCCTCCGGCATCACCAGCATCTCGCCCTGGTTGATGCGGTGGGCGTTGCGCACGATCAGCCCGCCGCTCTCCTGGCGGAAGATCGTGTCGAGGGCCTCGCAGGGGATGACGTTCGACTGGATCAGATCGCGCAGCACGTTGCCGGGACCGACACTGGGCAACTGGTCGATATCGCCAACCAGCACCAGGGTCGCCTCGCCGGGCAGGGCACGCATGACGTGCGCCATGAGCTCGATATCGATCATCGAGACCTCGTCGAGGATGAAGCAGTCGCCCTCGAGCTTGTTCTCGGCGTTGAAGTCGAACGTGCCCGTCTGCGGCATGAACTTGAGCAGGCGGTGGATCGTGATCGCCTCGCCGCCGGTGGCCTCGGCCATGCGCTTGGCGGCGCGGCCGGTGGGGGCCGCCATGCGGACGGTCAGCTTGCGGGCGGCGTAGACGTCGCGCAGGGCCCGGATGATCGTGGTCTTGCCGACGCCGGGGCCGCCGGTGATGATCGAGATTTTTGAACGTAAAGCCGTCTCCAGTGCCTCGTGCTGCTTCGGCGCGAAGGTCATGTGCATCTGCGCCTGCGCCCATTCGACGGCCTTGTCCGCCACGATCGGCTTGAACCGTACCGGCGTGTCCAGCAGGCGGCGGATGCCATCGGCCACGGCGCATTCAGCCTCGAAAAGCGAGGCGAGATAGATACGGTCCTCATCCTTGACGAGCCGCGGGGTTTCCAGTTCCTGCCCTAGTGCCTCGGCCAGGATCTCGATCGAAATGCCGAGCAGGCTTTCCGTGTGCAGCAGCAGCTCGGGCTCGGTGCAGTAGCAATGGCCCTCTTCCGAAAGCGTGCGCATCACATAGACGATGCCGGCGCGCGCCCGGATCACGGAGTCCTCGGGAATGCCCAGACTCATGGCGACACTGTCGGCGGTCTTGAAGCCGATGCCCCACACATCCGCGCAGAGCCGGTAGGGATTCGTGCGCACCATGGCGACCGCCTCGCCGCCGTACTGGCGGTAGATGCGGGCGGCTTGGGCGGTGCCGATCCCGTGCCCTTGCAGGAAGATCATGATATCGCGCACGGCCTTCTGCTCGTTCCACGATTCCTTGATGCGCTTGCGCCGGACGGGGCCGATACCCTCGATATCCTCCAGACGGCTGGATTCCTTCTCGATGATTCGCAGGGTGTCTTCGCCGAAGAAGTCGACCAGCCGCTTGGCCATCACCTTGCCGATGCCGCGAATCATACCGCTGGCCAGATAACGCTCGATCCCCTTGGCGGAGCTGGGTGCCAAACAGGTAATAGCGGCCGCCTGGAACTGGAAGCCGTGCTGCGGATGACGGATCCACTGGCCCTCGGCCCGCAGGTTCTCGCCTACCCACATGGCCGAACAGGTGCCCACGACGGTGACCGGTTCCGTCTGCTTCCCCTCTACCTTGACGCGGCAGACGCTGTAGCCGCTATCTTCGTTGCGGAAGACGATCGACTCGACCACCCCGCAAAGCTCGCCGGCTTCCGGATTGTCCGGCGACGGCGGCGATGGCGGCGTCTTGCGCTGCTTCCAGGGAGGAGTATTGTTCGGATAGGCCATGAGAGGGGCTTCTCAAGTTACGGATTGCAGGAACAGGGCGGTGTAGAGAAAGCCGGATTTGAACTGCGCCAGCGAGAACGACTCGTCGGGCGCATGGATACGGTCCGCCTCCAGGCCGAAGCCGACCAGCAGCGGCTTGGCTCCTGAGACCTCGGCAAGACGGGCCACGATCGGGATCGAGGCACCCTCCCACAGGAAGGCCACTGGCCGGCCGGGGCAAAGTGTCCCCAGCGCCCCCTGTGCCGTGCGGACGGCGGCGGCATCCGGATCGAGCCGGAATCCCGGACCGCCGATGCCCGTGTCGGAGAGCGTCAGGCGCATACCGACCGGGGCGTTGCGGAAAAGGTGCGCGGAGATGGCGTCCAGCACGGCGGCCGGATCCTGGCCGGGGACCAGCCGGGCGGTCAGCTTGAGTTCGGCGGTCGCGGGAATGATGGTCTTCATGCCGCTGCCGCCGTAGCCGCTGTGGATGCCATTGATATCGAGGCTGGGCAGGAAGCCGACCCGTTCATAGGGCGGGCGGGTGCGCATGCCGCCATCGGGCGTGGTGCCGGTCTGGCGGCGATAAGCATCCGCGTCGAAGGGGACGGCGGCGGCGAGCTGCGCCTCGCGGGGCGATGGCGGAATGACGCCATCGTAGAAGCCGCGAACGGCGACGCGTCCGTCGGCATCAAACAGCGAGGCGGCCAGTTGCGCCACCCCCTGCGCGGCGTTGGGCGCGAGTCCGCCATGCACGCCGGAATGCAGATCGTGGTCCGTACCGCTTAGCTGCGCACTCAGATGCACAATCCCCCGCAAGCCCATGATGATTGTCGGGGCACCGGACTGCACCATGCAGGTGTCGTGCACCATCAGGATATCGGCCTGCAGCCGGTTACGCCAGCTTTCGAGTACGCGGTTCAACCCGCCGCTGCTGCACTCCTCCTCGCCCTCGATCAGCACCTTGAGGTTGATATCCAGCGCCTCGCCCTCGATCAGGGTCTCGATCGCGGCCAGGGTATAGAAGACCTGCCCCTTGTTGTCCTGCGCCCCACGCGCGAAAAGCCGGTCACCGCGCCAGGTCGGCTCGAACGGCGGTGTCATCCAGGAACCGAGCGGATCGACGGGCTGCACATCATAATGGCCATAGAACAGGATCGTCGGACGACCGGCCTTACCCGCCCGCTCCGCGAAGACAAACGGCTTCGTGCCGGTCGGGGCCAATTCGGCCTGAAAGCCGTACCGTCGCAGGCGGGCGGCGACCCAGTCGGCACAGTCCAGACAGGCCTGGTGGTGGGCCGGATCGGCACTGATACTCGGGAAGCGCAGGAACGCCTCCCAGTCCTGCACAATCTGCTCCCGCCGCCGTTCAAATTCCGTTTCAAGCGATGCTATATTCACGATCCCCTCTCGATCCTCAATAAAAGTTGGCCTTCAGCCTACCGAACCACAACCGGAATGGCGATATTTTTCAGGGGAAAAGCGTCCTCGTAATCCATCCCATCGTCTGGAGCCACCTACTGAGCCCCCTTGTAATCAAGGAACCCGGCGAGCAGGTCTGAAAACGCCTTGGGTTGATAGGTTGAAAAACTCGTCTGATCGACAAACGCATAATCGAAGCGAGTTGCATCTTGCGCAGCGTTGATATCCTCGCACCACTGCCGGAGCCGGGCCATCTTCTGCGGCACATCAAGATCTTCCTGACCCTTGGTCTCCACGATGACTACCTGTCCATCGCTCAGTTTAACGATAAAATCAGGATAGTAATTTGATATATCGCCGTCCGCATTCACGTAGTCCAGCTTGAAGTGCACGGCCAGGAAATTCTTGGCATAGGCTGCCACATCCGGGCATTGCTCGAGAAAGTTCGCGAATTCGAGTTCAAAGTTGCTGTCACCGATAATCCGGTTGAAGATGGACTTACGGGGCACCATATAGCCCTGGTCCTTGACGACAAAGGGCCGCGTTTGGCGTAGTTTAATCGCGTCACGGATTTCGGCATCGCCCTTGTCACGCACGGTCAGTGCATTGATCGCCTGCTTGAAGCTTTCTATAATCGTTTTCGCCGCCGCCAATTCCGATAGATTGCGCAGCGTGTCGGGTGATTCCAGGTCAACAGGCGCACCAAACAGCGATTCTTGAACGAAGGCTTTGACCTTCCCGTAAAGGACGTCATAGCCACTGATCAGCCGCAGTTCCTTCATGACCGTTCGTGCAAAATAGCCGATCACGCTGCGGTAGTCGGCGACACCGGCGCTGTCCAGTACCGTCGTGTGCGTGATCTCGCCGGTTGTGATGTCCTTGAAAACAATCTCGCGCTGCTGCGCTTCGGAGAAATGCTGGTACAAGACCGGCTGGAAACGACTCCTGCCGACATCCAGGTCCGCCAGGTTCTTGTATTCGCGGTACACGCGGGGCGACAACACCGGGATTTCAATATCCAGTGCATCCATATCCTTCTGGGGGTTTTCATTGTCCACCTCCACCACCAGCGGCGCTTTTGCCTTCGTGCCTTCGCCCATGGCCTTACGTTCCAGCTCAACGCCTTCGGCCTGGATGGACTCCACGAACTCCATGAATGCATCGGTGCCAACCACACTGACGTACTCCTCGGTATCGCCCGGATACATCTTGCGCAGTCCGCGGCCCAGCGTCTGTTCGGGCAGTACATTGCTTTTTGATGTGTAGGCCCGCAGCCCGACAATCGTCGTCACATTGCGAACATCCCAGCCTTCCTTGAGCATCAGCACTGATACAATCGCCTTGCAGGGACTGGTTGCATCATCAATCGCGTTGGCTTGCTTCCGCAGTTCCTCGAGTTCCTCCTTGGCCTTTCCGGAAGACGCCTCGGATATGTCACCATTGTTTTTCGTATGAATGACCAGCACGCCGCCCTTGAGATCGGGATAGCGATTCTCCAGATATTCGGCGACTTCATCGCAGTTGCGCGTATCGTCGGTCATCACGAACAGTACCGCCTTCTTGCCCATCTTGCGGTGCTCATCATAGGCCTTGCGCCACTCCAATACGCCCAGATCGAGGTAATCGGCGTATTTGTCGGTAAATTTAACGCTCTGCCGCTCATGCAGTTTCGCGCGGCTGGGCGCATCAGGCAGCACCGGATGCTTGACGACATTCTGCGAGATGGCCTCGACCAGCGGATAGTCCGCCACCGTCTGTACGAAAATCGCGCCATTATTGTGCTTTGGCGTGGCCGTGACATCAACCTGCAGGCTCAGTGCCCCGCCTTTTTGCAGCAGCCGGTTGTGAATATCCTCAAGGGATTTGAACCATGCCAGACTGTTGTCGTGGATATGATGGGCTTCGTCATTCAAGATCATCAGTTCATTGATGTCCCGCACGATCATCCCGAGGTCCACCTTGGAATCCGTGGTGGCGCCGGTGGGCCGTTTTCCGAAGAAATAATCCATCGTGTTGTCATCATCCGGCGATGCTGGAATTTCCTCACCGGTATAGACGCGGTGGATGTTGGTCAGGAAGATATTCCCCGTGGGGCGCGTCACGCGGACTTCATCCTGCACATGCAGGGTCAACTGGAAATCATCCCGCCAGTGCTGACCGTCGTAGCCGTTGTCCGGTAGCACGGGATCCTCGAAGAAGATGCGCAGTCCCTGGAAATCCTTGTATACGCGGTCAAGCACGATGATGTTCGGCGTGATCACCAGGAAGTTGCGCGAAAGCGTCGAGTCCGCCTCGTAGAGCTTATGGAAGAAACTCCATGCCAGCGCCAGACTCAGGACCTTGGTTTTGCCGCTACCGGTCGCCATTTTAATGACATAGCGCCGCCAGGTCTCGTCGAACATATTGGCCGATACCACCCCGCTCGCGTCAAACCGCATCAGGTCGTACTTATCCTTGGCTCCGACCACGTCGCACAGGTAGATAATGGTTTCAATCGCCTCGCGCTGCGCGAAGAAATAGGCAAAACGTCCCGAGATATTACCGACGCCGGGAAGCAAATGCGGCTCCCGGAACCACCAGTTCAGCAGGCTCCTGCTCGTGGCCGATGCCCCGGCATAGCCGCTGGCACGGAACTCCTGCACCTTGCGCCGTAGCTGGGCCACCAGCGGCGGCATCAGCTTGTCCATGGTCGTGGTGCGCAACGCCTCATCCGCCGGGAACCAGCGCACCGTGGGGTCCAGAATCGCATGCGGTGAATGCGGAAAGTCAGGATGCAGTGCCATTAGACTTCCCCCCTTCAAGCCGCTTCAGATTGCGGTCCGTCGTCAGTATCTGCATCTGCTCGATGGCGATACGGTTCAGTTTCTTCAGCCGTTCGGACTGCACCATCCCCTCGTTGATAAACAGCGCATTCAAATTCTCGAGATTCACGAGACACACTAGCTGTGCCGCATTCGCCTGATCCCGGATGTTGCCCTTGTCGCCGCGATTTTCCTCCCGCCATGTTTTCGCGGTCTTGCCGAAAAGTGCCATGTTCAGTACATCCGCTTCATTGGCATAAACCAGATTTGTCTGGCGGGCATCCAGTTCGGGGGGAATCAGGTTGGCCTTGATGGCATCCGTGTGAATCCGGTAGTTGATCTTCGCCAGATTGCGCTTAATGTCCCAGCCCAACTGCACCTGCTCAACCTCTTTTAGCCGCTGGAATTCCTTGATCAGGTAAAGCTTGAACTCCACCGACACCCAGGAAGCGAACTCGAAGGCTATATCCTTGTGGGCAAAGGTTCCGCCGTAACGCCCCGACTTGGAAATAATGCCGATCGCATTGGTCAAATCAATCCATTTTGAGGGGGTCATGACAAACGCATTGCTGCCGGACTGATTTCTAACCGTATCGAATTCGACACGGTTAAAATCGGGATTGTTGAGTATCTCCCAGATCCCTAGAAACTCCACAGAGGAGCGGGATCGCATCCAGTTCTGAATAACAAACCTTGGATCATCTGCATTTCTGAACTTGGCGATGTCCGTCAGCGAAATATAATCATCGCTGTCGATCCGCTGAATTCGAACCGTTTCGCTCAAAACCACCACTTGACTGTTTTTCATACACTCACCTCCACGATGGTCATCGTGTCGTTGCCGAAGATGTCCACCACCTTCACGGCGATCTTGCGCCGGCCGGGGCTGCATTCGTGCAGGGCGCTCTTGAGCTCCAGCGAGCGATCCTTCTTGGTCCGGAAACTCTGCCATTCGTTCTCGAAGATGTAATCGCCCGTCCACTGCTCGATCCAGTCATCCAGATCGGGTTGCGGCCCCTCCAGCCCCTCCAGCATTCCCTGACCAGGCCAATGCTTCTTGACTCTAATGATCTCCCGCTTGCTCTCGAAGTTGAAATCCACGGCCCAGTAGTCAATCCAGTCGGTCCAGTTCTCGGTGAGCGTCTCGCGCGTGAAGACACCATTCTTGTCACGGCTCAACTTCACGATCTGCCCCTTTTCCACCACGATCCGGCTACCCGCCTTGGCCGCCCGGCCCAGCGTTTCCTCGGCCTGGGCGATGGAGTCCTGCGAGTAGAACACCGAAAAATCGGTCAATTCCACCGCCACGGACACCGGTTTGCCCTTGCCGCCGGATTTGACGTGCGGCTTGACCTCGATGAACGAGACATCGTGAAAGACCACCTGATTACGCTCCACCGCCCGCTTGTCGAACACTTCGGCCGGAATATACTTCGGGGCGATGTCGATGCCCTTGGCCCGCGCCTCATCGAGCACATTCGGGAAAAGCCCCATCTCGAACTCGAACCCGAGGATATCCACCTTGGTAATATGCTTCTTGCGGCACTCCAGAATCACTTCTTCCACGAAAAGGCGCGTTACCGGTAGATTCACCGGCCCGACCGCCACCAGCCGACCAGCCTTCTTGCCGTGGAAACTAGAAAAATTCTCGACTGCTTCCGCCCGGTAGGCCTTGAGGATCAGATCCAGAAAGGCCGCTTCCTTCTCCTGAAGCTGGCGCTGCTGCTCCTCCTCGCGCAGATTCGGATTCACCCCGATAAAGTGTTGACGTTCATACTTACCCAGGTTCAGGATTTCAAACGCACGGTAATTCTTGCCGTCGGCCTTGAGCTGACGCTGCACCCCGATCATCCGCTTGCGCGTCGTATGAATCGCGAACTTGCCCAGATCCGTGCAAATCCACTTCCGCCCAAGCTTCTCCGCCACCGCCGCCGTCGTCCCGGAACCACAGAAGAAGTCGGCGACAAGGTCGCCCTCGTTGGAGGATGCGTTGATGATGCGTTCGAGAAGGGTTAATGGCTTCTCGGTAGGATAACCGGTTCTTTTTATTCCATCAATTGGGTATCGAGCGGATATGGCCATCTCCCACCAATCCTCTGGCACCTTTCCCTCTTTCAAAACCCCCTTGTCGTTTTTAATGCTTCCATCGTAAAAAGTTCCAGATCCGCTTAATCCTTCCTTGTAGTTTGCTACTGTCTTCTCGTCATAAGCTACACGAATTGCATCCTTATTAAATAAATATGCATCTGTTTTGCTATACCTAAAGATAGTATCATGCTTTTTTGGAAAGTCCTTGCCTGGATTTGAAGCTGACGTATAGCACCATACTATCTCGTTTCTGAACTGCGAAGATGAAAATACTTCATCCATAACATTTCGTATATTTCCGTTTAACCGCCAGTCGCAATGCACATAGATGCTGCCATCCTCGGCCAACAGGTCCCGCATGAGGATCAGGCGTTCATAGATCATGGAGATAAAGGAATCGGCACCTTTGCCCCAGGTGTCGCGGTAGGCGATTTCCTCGAGGATGGTGGGTTTCTTGGTGAAGGTATCGCCGCCGATCTCGATATCCATCGAAAAATCCGCGCCGACATCGAATGGCGGATCGATATAGATCAGCTTCAAACCGCCCTGTTTTTCAATCGCCTCCCGCATCGGACCATTCTTGAGCGAGGAGAGGATCAGCTTGTTATCGCCCCAGATCAGCTTGTTCGTCCAGCCCTTGAGCTGCCGCCCGCGCGAATCCATGGCGAAAAGGTCCAGTTGTGAAGCCGTATCCGCCGTATTCTCAGCACGCGGCTCGTCCACCTGCTCGATCGTCTGGAAGGGCAGGACGATATTGCAGACCTCGCTGGTCTTGCCATTCCAGACCAGTTCCACCTCGCGCTTATCCTCGAACAGCAGGAAACGGTATTTCTCGGGCAGTTCCCGCCCCACCTCGATAAACCGCAACACCTCCTGCTTCTCCTGCTCCGTCAATTTCAGCATACTGCATACTCCTCAAATTCACTTCATGTCATGACGCAGGCAAACACATTTCGGCACCACAAACTGAACCATGCCTTCTTATAGTTCATTCTTGACGCATAAAACAGAACTACTGCGGTTTTTAGCTCAACTTATGGTCATTAAATTGAACTATGATTTTCTATAATTCACTTTTAGGGGTCTCTTCAGAGGGCCGTGATCCAATCTTGTGGTCCCTGAAAATTTCCAAATATCGCCGGAAAAGAAAAACGCGGTTCCGCTTGAAGCCCGTAATCTCCTCTAAAACCCCCATTTTCTGAAGACCGGCGATCAATTCACGAGCGGGGTTGCGGTTGATTTCGAGGCTTTTTTCGATAGAGGTCAGCGTTACTGCTGGATTTCCGTATAAATGCCGGATGAGTTTCTGGGCATTCTCCGCCCGGCGTCCAAGGGAAAACACCTTGGAATCGAGCTCTGTCCGTAAAGCCAGTACTTTTTCAAACGTACATTTCCCGTTCGTTGCCGTATCGATCATCGCTTGCAGGAAAAAGCGGCACCAGTGGCCGATGTCATTCGACATTCGTACCCGATTCAATGCATCATAATACTCGGGACGGTATTTTTCCAGATGGGCGGAAAGATAAAGGGACGGCTTTTCGAGCAGTTTATTGCTGATCAGATAAAGGGGAATCAACAACCGCCCGATACGCCCATTACCATCCAGGAAGGGATGGATCGTCTCAAACTGGTAATGGCTGATTGCCGCCCGTATCAGATGGGGAACCTGGATATCCGGATTGTGCCAGAATGCCTCCATATCCGACAGTAAAGGAGGCATATCCGCGTGATGCGGCGGCACAAACGCTGCATCGGAAGGGGACGCGCCGCCGATCCAGTTCTGGCTGACCCGGAATTCGCCCGGCGACTTATGTTCGCCTCGTCCACCGGCAAGCAGGGTATAATGTGTTTCGCGCAGCAGCCGGAGCGAAAGCGGAAGCGTTTCCAGGGATTTGACGGCAGAGTTCATGGCCGCGACATAATTCTGGACTTCCTGCCAGTCATCCCGCTTTTCCGGGGCAACCTCGTCCGCAGAAAGCACGTCATCCTCAATTTCCGTCCTTGTGCCCTCGATCCGGCTGGATGTATTCGCCTCCTTGCGGATGTGCATCTGGATGAACAAATCCACATCCGGGACGATCCGGGTATAGGCATTCAGTTCGCCCAATGCGCGCGTGGCATTCTCAAGCAGAACATTGATGCGGGGATCCTGCCAGCACCATTCCCGATTAACCAGCGTCGGCAAGAAACTCTTGTACTGATACTGCTGCCGCCAGACGCCAGACGTGAAGGCTTCAAAATTCATAACGCTCCAGAATGATTCTCTTCCAGTTCTCTCCTCGAGAAACCTCGCACTTCATGCTCCGTCAAAATCATAGCAGATTGCAACGATTGGTTTATTAATTGCCATTGGTATTGCCTATTTAGAATTACGATACCTGAGAAATTAGCGGATAATACCGAATATGACAAAGCAATTCAGGGGCATGACTGACTGAATCCAATCGAGGCGCTTGATTATTGCGCGTGAATCCGGTAGGGCTATGCACCTATGAACATCGAGAATATATATCGCGTGGCGGGCAGGCTGTTCTCCCCGGAAGGAATTACCATCATCATTTTCGCCCTCGCGTTTTTGGCGTCTTGACAATCATAAAACATAACGTTATGTTTTATTCATGAAGGTTATAACAAAGACACTTCTCACGCGTGCATTGCGACGGTTGGGGGAATTGGCCGAAGAGGCTGGGCTTGAGTTGGAACTCTGCATCTATGGGGGAGCCTTGATGATGCTGGCCTATGATGCGCGTGCCATGACGAAGGACGTAGATGCCGTGATTCGGCCCTCGCGTGAAGGCCTGGCCCTGGCCGCACGGGTCGGCCGTGAACTTGGCCTGCCGGAAAACTGGCTGAACGAAGATGTAAAGACGTTCCTTGCCCCTACAGGCCAGACACGATCATTACCCTGGGATTACCCAGGGCTCATGCTCACCGCCCCTACGGCAAACTATTTGCTGGCCATGAAGGCGCTGGCCTGTCGTGCGCCACTTCCCGGCTACCAGGGTGATTTGGATGATCTACGGTTCCTGATTCGGAAATTGTCGATCTGTTCTGTCGATGAAATCCAGAAGATTGTCGATAAGTATTATCCTGACGATGTGGTGGCGCCCGAGCATGTCGCCTTGCTGGGAGCTATTCTGGAGGAGGTCAGTCATGAATCCCGTAAACCGAATTGAGCGGCCCGAAACGCTCAAGGATGTAGCCAGGCAATCCGACACGCTTCAGGCTTTCGGAATGAACCTGCGTGATTGGCAGCACACGATTCAGCGTGAAGGCGTACATAGCCGGGCTGCTCTATGCCAACGGCTGGATGAGCCGCCGCCCCGCCTGGCTGATCGATTCAAGGATGGCGACATTGCAGATGCCTATCTTGCCGCTTACGCGGAATGGCTTGCCGATCAGGCTGGAATCCCACGGCCCGCCTGGTGCGCCGATCCGCACCGTAGTGCCAGCGACCCATGGTTTGCAACGCCTTTGCGTGGTCATCTTCTCGCCGTGACACCCGCTTCATTCCGGCATCGAAACGTGTTCACGGTTCCTGAAAAGGTCTTTACACCGAAGCCCGGGCGGCCACGATGCCCAGCAGAACGCAAACGTGAAAAATCCCGGCTACGCCAAAAGACCTATCGCGATCGCGTGCGTATCCTGCTTGCCAAAGCACGTTCCGGAGCTAGCGCGTAAAGGGCTTGCATGCCGCTGCGCAATTTAACATTATATGCAATATTTCAGGTGGACTTCAAACGGCAACCATTTAATATGACATTCATGATCATGTTAGTCATGTTATTTGCAAAGCAAGGATTTTAAATGAGCAGGAACCGACGCAACACATTGGACATCATCGAGGCGGAAGCGATCTTCGTGCTCCGCGAAGTGGCCGCGCAGTTTGAACGGCCCGTCATGCTCTTCTCGGGCGGCAAGGATTCGATCGTGATGAGCTTTCTCGCCGTGAAGGCATTCTATCCCGGAAAAATCCCCTTCCCGCTGATGCACATTGACACGGGACACAACTTCGACGAGACGATTGCCTACCGCGACGACTGGATGAAACAGATCGACGCAAACCTGATCGTTCGCCATGTCGGCGACTCCATCAGGCAGGGTCGCGTGACCGAGGAGGCGGGCCCCAACCCAAGCCGCAACGCGGCGCAGACGGTGACCCTGCTCGATGCGCTGGCCGAATTCAAGTTCGACTGCGCTCTCGGCGGTGCCCGGCGTGACGAGGAGAAGGCTCGGGCCAAGGAGCGGTTCTTCAGCTTCCGCGACCGTTTCGGGCAATGGGACCCGAAGAACCAGCGTCCCGAGCTATGGAATCTCTATAACGGCCTGAAACGCCCCGGCGAGCACATGCGCGTGTTCCCGATCAGCAACTGGACGGAGCTGGACGTGTGGCAGTACATCCAGCGCGAGCAGATCGCGCTGCCCAGCCTGTACTTCACCCACCAGCGCGAGATCCTGCGCCGCGACGGCACGATCCTGGCGATTGGGCCGTACAACCAGCCGATCGGCCGCGAAACCGTCGAGACCGCCTGGGTGCGGTTCCGCACGATCGGCGACATGACCTGCACCGGGGCCACCGAGAGCAGGGCCGAGACGCTGGACGATATCGTGAACGAGATTGCCGCCACCCGCGTGACCGAACGCGGTGGACGCGCCGATGACAAACGCAGTGAGGCGGCGATGGAAGACCGCAAGAAAAAAGGATATTTCTAATGACTACCGACAACAGCAAGACCACCCTCGTACAGGAACGCGACCTGCTGCGGTTCACGACCGCCGGCAGCGTGGACGATGGCAAGAGCACCCTGATCGGACGAATGCTCTTCGACAGCAAGCAGATCTTCCAGGATCAGATGGAACAACTGGAGATCGCCAGCCGTTTGCGCGGCGAGGAGAACGTCAACCTGGCGCTGCTGACCGACGGCCTGCGCGCCGAGCGCGAGCAGGGCATCACGATCGATGTGGCCTATCGCTATTTCTCGACCGCCACGCGCAAGTTCATCATCGCCGACACGCCCGGCCATGAGCAGTACACCCGCAACATGGTCACCGGGGCCTCCATGGCCGACCTGGCCATTATCCTGATTGACGCCCGCCACGGGGTACTGCCGCAGAGTCGGCGGCACGGCATCATCGCCAGCCTGCTGGGAATTCCCCACGTCGTCGTCTGCGTGAACAAGCTGGATCTGGTGGATTATTCCAAGGCGCGCTACGACGAGATCACCGCCGCCTATCGCGACTTCGCCAGCAAGCTCAACATCCACGACATCACATTCATTCCCGTCTCGGCACTGCTGGGCGACAATGTGGTCAACCGCAGCGAGAATACCCCGTGGTACCAGGGACCGCCGCTGCTTCAGCACCTGGAGAGCGTCACGATCAGCGCCGACCGCAACCTGGTGGACTTCCGTTTCCCCGTGCAGTACGTCATCCGCCCCCATCAGGACTTCCGCGGCTTTTCCGGCCAGGTCGCCTCGGGCATCGTGCGGGTCGGCGACGAAATCATCGCCCTGCCGGGCATGCAGCGCTCGACGGTCAAGAGCATCACCTTCTACAAAGATGAACTCGAGCAGGCGGAAGAGGGGCAGTCGGTCATTATCTCGCTCAACCACGAGATCGACATCAGTCGTGGCGACATGATCGTGCGGCGGCACAACATCCCGGAAGTGGAGAACGAATTCGAGGCCACGATCGCCTGGATGGATGAGCGCACCGCCCTGAAGCCGGGCGTCAATTACATCCTGCGGCACACCACCCAGAACACGCAGGCGGTGGTCGACGAGATCCTCTACCGGCTGGACGTGAACACGCTGCACCGCTCGCCAGCCACCGAGCTGAGCCTCAACGAGATCGGGCGCCTGAAGATCACCACCGCACGACCCTTGTTCTTCGATCCCTACGACCGCAACCGCGCCACCGGTGGCTTTGTACTGATCGACCCGAACGATTTCCGCACGGTCGGCGCCGGCATGATCCGGCACAGCTCGCGCAGCACGATCAACGAATTGAAGCGCGAGGCGCGCGAGCAGGGCATGCAGCCTCTGCCGCCTGTCGAGACGGTCCAGTGGTCGCCGGGTCTGGTGGCGCTGGCGGATCGCGCGGCGGGCCAACGGCACCAGCCGCTGTGCGTGTGGCTCTACGGCGGCGATTGCCGCATGCGCGGCGAGATTGCCGTGAAACTCGAGAAGCGGCTGTTCGACAGCAGCATCCAGGCGGTGCGGTTAACCGATGAGAATACGTGCGCCAGCCTCAACGGCGATCTGCGCGCCAATGCGGTCGATGCGATGGAGGCGGCACGCCGGCATGTGCATCTGGCGCGCCTGCTGGCCGATTTCGGACACGTCGTGATCTGCGCGTTCGAGGATTCCGCCACCGGGGCCACGCTCGCGCGGCAGCGGTTTGCGTCCGCCGGACTGCTGGCCGTCTCGCTGGAGGCGGCGGCGGCGCAGGCGGGCGATCCGGCATTGAATGCCGCCGCGACCGATGCGACTGCTTGTGCAGCCGCACTAACTGAGGAAGTCCTTGCACGTATCCTGTAGAGTGGGTCGTGGCACCTTGCCCGACCACCGAGCATAAGTCGCCGGGCTGGCAAAGGACCTATGCTCGGATGGACAGGCAAGGTGCCTGTCCTACTTTCAGCGTGGCCTACTTGTTGGCCGTGCGGGCCAGGCGTGGCTGGCGGGGAATGACGAATCCCGGCTCGTCATCGTTGAGCGACTGGCGCTGCGCCAGCGCCCAGGAAATGGTATCGACCAGTTCCTCGCCGCTGCGCGAGAGCCGCTGCGCCAGCTCCTCGGCGATGCCGCGGTAGGCCTTCATGCCGATTACCGGGTTCTGCTCGATCAGGCGCATGAAGGCGGCACGCTCGAACTCCATGACTTCCGTGTCCTCCAGGGCCACGACGCTGGCCGTACGATTATGAACCCCGAGAAAACCGATCTCGCCGATCAGGTCGCACGCTTTCAACTCGACCAGCTTCTTGTACTTGCCGCCACGCAGGTTCTTGCGGACTTCCACCGTGCCGCTCAGGATCAGGATGAAGGTCGTACCAGGTTCGCCTTCCCGTATCAGGAAGGAACCTTTCGGGTAGATCTTGACGCCACCAATGGTCTCGATGACAGCGATCTCATCCGGATCAAGGCAATTCAAAAACATGTCATTCACCTCACCTATCGGACCCCGGCAGCGATTGCGCGATAAACTGGGATGTATTTCCTACCGCGTTCCTTGCTCCGTGTCAATAAAGCAATTATCCGACCCTTGGGCTTGACGCGCAGGCCGCGGCGAGTTAACGTAACAACCCAAGCATCAGCATCAAGCAACCGAAGCCGCGATCAAAGGAGACGCTGTTGAAGATTACCGTCGTCACGCCCACGTACAATGAAGCCGAGAATCTGCCGAAACTCGCGCAGGCGCTGTTCGCGCTGCCGCTCGATATCCGGCTGCTGGTCGTTGACGACAACAGTCCGGACGGCACCGGCGTGGTGGCGGATCAACTGGCCGCCGCGCATGCCGGACGGGTGCAGGTACTGCATCGGGCGGGCAAGCTCGGGTTCTCCTCGGCTTATCTCGAAGGCTTTCAACTGGCGCTCGCGGGCGGAGCCGAGGCGGTGGCGCAGATGGATGCCGACTTCTCGCACGATCCGCAGGTGCTGCCCGCCATGCTCGAGAAGCTGCAGAATTGCGACATGGTGCTCGGATCACGCTACACGCCGGGTGGCAGCGTCGATGAGCGCTGGTCGATCTGGCGCAAGGGCCTTTCCGCTTTCGGTAATTTCTATGCCCGCCACATCCTGGGACTGCCATTTCGCGATGTGACCACCGGCTACCGCTTATGGCGGCGCGAGGCGCTGCAAGGCCTGCCGGTTGAACGCATCCAGTCGACGGGCTACATTTTCCTGGTCGAGATGGCGCACCTGGCCACGTGCATGGGTTATCGCATCGGCGAGGTGCCGATCTATTTCGCGGACCGCCGTTACGGCACGTCGAAAATGTCGCTACGCATCCAGATCGAGGCCGCCCTGCGCGTCTGGGAAGTCCGCTGGAAAACCGCCGACCTGCGGCGGCGGCAACGCCGATAAGCAATGTAGCCCAGTTGCGCCGCAACTGAGGCAACGGGATGTGCGCCCGTTTTCGCAAATCCCCGCGAGTGCAGCCAACAACCGTCGCTTACAACGCAGAAGCCGCGCTCGCGGCGCGAGCGGGCTACAGCCTTCGCCAAGGCCGGCAAGCCGGGCGCGTTATGCATCGTAGAGCGGCAGCACCTCGCCGAGCAGGAAGATCGAGCCGGCGATAATCACGGCGGATTTTTCCTTGATCGCCCACGCTTCCGCCTCGCGCAGGGCGTCCGCGACCGCGTCCACGGCCGTCGCCTCGACGCCGGCCGTCGCGAACAGCACCGCCAGTTCCGCTGGCGGCATGGAACGTGCGTTCGGCAGCGGAACCGCCCACACCCGCCGCGCCACGCCCGCCAGCAGGCGCACAACCCCCGCCACATCCTTGTCGGCACACATACCGGTCACCAGGGCGACCCGCTTGAGTCCCTGCGCCTTGAGCACGGCCACCAGCGTCCCGGCTCCGGACGGGTTGTGCGCCGCGTCGGCAATCACGAGCGGATGCTCGCGCAACCGTTCAAACCGTCCGCGCCAACGCACTGCCGCCAAGCCGTCGCGGACGACCTCGAAGGGAATATCCGCCCCCAGTGCCGCCAGCACCGTCTCCAGCGCGACCAGCGCGATACCGAGGTTCTCAAGCTGATGCACCCCGGTCAACGGCAGCCAAGCGGTCCCCGACCAGCCGCCTGCCGTCTCGACATGCACCTTCTGCCCGGAAAGGTCACCGCCCGTCCGCTGCACAGTGGCCGCGTCCGCCGCGGCAAGGCAAGGCGCGCCGCGCGCGGCGGCAACCTGCCGCAGCACCGCTTCCGCCTCAGGTGCCTGCGGACCGCAGACAACCGGACGGCCCGGCTTGATGATCCCCGCCTTCTCGCCGGCCACGGCCTCGAGCGTGTTGCCGAGGTACGCCTCGTGGTCGATGGCGATGCGCGTGATCACGCTCACCAGCGGAAGGACGACATTGGTGGCGTCCAGCCGGCCGCCGAGACCGGTCTCGAGCACGGCAACCTGTACCCCGGCCCGCTGGAAACAAATGAAGGCCATGACCGTGGTGATCTCGAAAAAAGTGACTTCATGCTGCTGTTCGCGGCCGACCTGCTCGGCAGCCGCCTCACAGACCGCCAGCGCCTCAACCAGCGCCTCGTCGCTGATGTCCTGCCCGCCGATGCGGATGCGCTCGTTGAAACGCACCATGTGCGGCGAGGTGTACAGGCCGGTCCTCAGGCCCGTCTGCCGCAGGACCGCCTCCACCATGGCGCTGACGGAGCCCTTGCCATTGGTTCCCGCCACGTGCACGACGGCAAACGCATCCTGGGGGTTGCCGCACAGCTCGCACAGCCGCCGCACGGCATCCAGCCCCAGCTTGATGCCGAAGGTATGCCGCTGGTAAAGCCGTTCCAGTGCCATGGCAAGCGTATTCATATGGTTTCCACCTTCTCTTTGTCCGAACGGTGCCGCTGCGGCGCACGTGAGAGCCGCCGCAATCACAGAAGCGGATGACTTAATAATGATATCGAGCCGGGGCTATCAAACAGGTCTGGGAATTCGGTTCTTTAGCGACTCTCCGGGACATTGCCAGTCCTCAGTGCGTCTTCCGATGGTGATACAACATATCCGTAAATCATCAGGAACATGGAGTAGATCATGGCGGCCAGGCCAATGACGATGAGTCCGGTCAACGCCGGCGAAGGACCCTCTGCCGTAAAGACAGCCGGATTGGAGAACATGACGACGTAGCCCGCCACGGCGACGAGCAGCCTGGGAACATAGGCGTAACCATTGATATTCAGGATCTTCACGACGGATAGCCGCTTGCGGAAGAGCTTCAGGATCTGCCGCATGAGCCACGCGCCAAAGGGAATCATGACGACAGCAATCGCGAGGACAAGGAGGACAACCTGGACGTTGCCGCCGAGCTTTTCGCACAGCACCGCGTGGTTGCGCGGACGAAACGCCCGGGCGATACCGAAATACAGCGGAGCAAGGATCCCAAGTGCGTAGAGTTGCCTTGAGGGGAGTTCCTTCATCGTAAGCTTCGGATTCGTGAACACCCCGAACAGGGCTGTGATTTGATTTTTTATTATTCCTCCTGGGCGTTCATGCTTTGGTGCACTCGCGACAATAGCGCGAATTCATAAGGTCCGGGCTTCCTTGTATCGCACGTTGGGAAGAGTCGAGAAATGATCATCCTGGGTCCAGAGCATTGCGCCTTGTGCACGAGCAGTGGCGTAGATCAGGCTGTCGGCCATGGGAAGCCTGTGCTTCAGGCTGATGAGTGCAGCGCTGAGGGCGACATCCTCGGTTATGTCAACAACATGTCCTTGCTTCATCTGGGCCACGGCCCGCAATGCCCGCGCTTCATCAGCGACAACATTGACTTTCTTGAATACCTCATATAGACAGATCACGGGGACGACCAGCTCCTCCGTCTTCTCGATGGGTGGCGCGAAGAATGAGGCATTCCTCTCGCCGAAGAAGTATTCAATCCAGCCGGATGTGTCCACCAGGTTCATGTCCGATCCTTCTCGTCACGAACGAAGGTCGAATCCATTCCGGAAAGGAATCCGCGCATCGTGTGCATCACATGCGTGCGGACAAGCTCGATTCGGTCGTCAAAACTGAGGACCTGCAGTTTCTCGCCTGGCATGATGTGTGTTCTCTCCCGTACATCCTTGGGAATAACCACTTGGTATTTCGGGGAAACAGTGACTGCACTCATATCGATCTCCTATTTGACATACGATTACCATATCGATAGCGGAGGATCAAGTGTTAAGTCCTTCCGTCCTCTTCCTCAGGTGATCGGTAGCCCCAGTCCCCACGTGATGAAGGGGAACACAAATCCACTTTTGATCGCATGAATCGGGTCCGAACCTCCCGTTTTCAGTAGATTTCGATTTTCGACTTTCTGCTTTTTCGTCTATTGGCGCAGTTGCCAGGCGAGGGTCGCACCGGCGCGGTAGGGAACGATGTCGCCGTAGGCCGCCGGTACGGTCTGCGCCACGCGCTCGAGCGTGATCTCGCCCGCGAGCGGCTGGAGTCCGTGGAATTGCCGTCCGAAACGGCAGCAGAAGTCCGGCAGACGGTCGAGAGCGCCGATACGCTCGAAGCAGTCGGCCAGATAGGGCAGCAGCAGCGGGGCGGTGAACACGCCCGCGCAGCCGCAGGCCGCTTCCTTGGCCTGGCGCGGATGCGGCGCGGAGTCGGACCCCAGGAAGAAGCGCGGGTGCCCCTCGCGCACCACCGCACGCAACGCCTCGCGGTCGTGCGGGTATTTGGCGACCGGCTTGCAGAAGTTGTGATTGCGGCCCGCCCAATCGTCGGCGGTCAGATCCAGATGGTGCGCCGTAATGGTGGCGGCAACAGCTCCGCCCAGCGCCTTGACGCAGGCGACCGCCTCGGCGGTGGTGACGTGTTCCAGCACGATGCGCAGCCTGGGGAAGCGCTGGTGCAGGCGTTCGACTTCAGGCAGGAAGCGCTGTTCGGCGTTGAGAATGCAGATATCGCGTTCGGCGCTGCCGGGCATCTCGCCATGCAGCAGCAGGGCCAGCCCCTGGGCCTCCATCACCGCGAAGACCGGGTCATATTGCGCAAAGTCCTCGATCCCGCTTTCGGAATTCGTCGTCACCCCGCGCGGGTAGCATTTGACACCGAAGACGCCCACTCGCCCCGCCTCGCGGATATGCGCTGGAGTCAGCGCGGGCTGAAGGAAGAGAGTCATGAGGAACTCGACATCGGGCGCGAGGGCGCGGAGCGCGTCGCGATAGCGCAAGGCATCGGCTGGCGAACAGATCGGCGGCACGGTATTGGGCATCACCACACAGCGGCCCACCCCGCCCGCGCGCACCAGCGGCGCGACCAGCCGCATCATCTCATCCTGCCGCAGATGCACATGCAAGTCATCCGCCACCGGCAT
>CAZSRU010000010.1:0-60687 GCA_964609395.1 uncultured Victivallales bacterium | reverse complement strand
GACCATAGGAGCAATTCATCAACACGAAATCCCCCCACAAAACCCGGAAGCGCCAAAAACCTACCAAGTGGAGTACTACAACCTTGATGTGATCATTTCGGCGGCAAACGGGGTAACGTCTTCACAGTCCAAGCATGGAACGGAGCGCTGTTCGATAGCGGCGCATCAACAGCAGGGCTTGTTTGGCATCCGTTAATTCTGCCGCTTCGCCGGGATAGCGAAAATGAGTGGCGAACCGGCTTAAACTCACAAGCCCTTCGCGATCAATCAATGCTTCAAAATGCTCGCGGCGGCATTGATCAAAAAGCGAAGGGAGATCATGGATCTTCGGGATAAATGCCGCTTGTTCCTGAAGAACAGCCTTCAACTACTTTTCAATGCACTGCTGGGCATGATAGCAGACAGCACCAGGGGCAGGATTCTTGCGGACACGGCTCTCACGCTCGGCAACGGCCGCATCCTCTTCTGCCTTCTCTACCCACTCAAGCGTAATTTCAGAGACGGCCATAGACTAAGGTTCCCGTTTTGAACATCGTCAGCAACGCCATGTCCTTGGCTGCCATTCGCCGCTGCACCTCCTGCGGCCTGCGTACCAGAATATCAAGTGGAAACGTACGCGACAGGGCGCAATCAATTTCAATTTCCTGCTCAACGTCACGATCCTTGTCGTGATTCATGATGACCAATAAATCGACATCGCTTTGCTCATCCGCAGTCCCTGCCGCCTGAGAGCCGAAAAGCAGAACGGACTGCGGGTGAAACCGCTCGACCAGTCTTTGCACATAGTCATCTATAATCTTGCGGGACAATATGATTAACCACCAGATTCATACCCAGAATAATTCCATTTCGAATGGAAAGCGCTTCCATAGTTTCAAAAACCGCGCAAAATGACAAGAAACTGTTTTTTGACCTGGCTGCATCTCCTTTCTTGCCATCCTCTTCGGCACCGCCCACCTTCGGGGGCATCTTCACACTCAAGGGGGCGTCGGAGCCATCTCGCCATTCTTCATTGTTGGCAAATCACTCTTTATAAATTTGACGAATGTTTCCATTCTGTTGACTGGTGTCTCGCCGGGGTTCTCGAACCACGTGAAATAGCGTTCCGCCCCCGTAATCCCTTCTTCTATCAACGCGATACCCTTTCACGCCACCGCCTTCAAAGATCAGATTCCTGAACTGCGCCGCCATCGCATTACCTCCATTCCCCCATCATCATCCCCCCGCCGCCGCCACCCCGCCATTCCCGCCAGCCCCAGGGACTTGAACGCAACGGCCATCACGCCACCGGCTGGCACCAGCGGCAGCCACAAACCGTCCGTCAGTCCGCCTTTCCTTCGCTCCCGTACTGGGCATGGCCCTCTGCTGCCCGGCATCAACCATGCCGCTACGCTCAGAGAGAGGGAGACTCGGAGGGGCAGAACAGGAGTATGAAATCAGCGTACGCTATTGAGTAACGCTGCGTAATTTTTTCGTTAATTTTGCTTGCCTACCCAGAAAGGCGGGAACAAAACCGAGTTGCCGAGAGGACACGCTATTCCCCCGCATTCGTTGAAGAGCCTGGCGGCAGGATGGGATCAAGCCGCAGATCACGCATGGTGCAAAGTGCGCCCGCCTTGATCTGGCGCAACCCCCTGGCTCCACTCTTGCGCTTGAGACCGAACTGCTCCCGGTTGCGCTGGAAAACATCCTCCACATAAGGCTTGGAGCCAAGAACGGCTCCATCAGAGAAATAGCGCACGCGGCAACGCAGCGTTTGCGCTAGCGTCAGCGTTACTTTGTTATCAAGCAACTCATTTACCCGTTCAGGCGAAAAGACCTCGGTTGCACTAGGGGACTCAACAGACGCGGCCATATAGTTGCGATAATGACCCGCAATGGTTTTCCACGGCGTGGCCTTCCGTCCATCGTTGTTAAAAAGCCGGGCAATGCCATCGCGCGCCGCTCGTCCCCCTTCACACGCCTCCCCGAAACCGCAGTAGCGATATTCCCCTGGATCCGTGACCATGCCTCCACGAACAGCATTTAAGTCAATGTAGGCCGCCATAATAACGAGTGCATTGTCCCACTGCCATTGACGAGCTCGTTCAGGCTGAATCATCACACTCTTGAACCGCGATTCCCAGAGCGTTCCTCTGCGCGCATGGCGCTTGTTGTGCCACTGTGTATATTTCTGTTTTAGCGTCTTGACGAATTCGCTTAACTCGTACATCCGACTGGTGTAACGCGATTTGACTTGATCGGCAGCCTCGTCATCACCCGCATCCCGATATCCACGGATCTCGTCCATTATACTGGTAATTTTATCCGCATCGTACAAATGAGAAAGTCGCAGAGAAAGATCTTCGTCGCCTATTGGTTCTTCCTCAGAAAGTTCGAGCAGCAGATGAAAGTGGTCGTCCATGATCGCGAACGTCAAAACGGTTATGCCGCTAAAAGACTCCACCGCTCGCATAAAATGCAGAAGTTGCTTTTTTTCCTCTGTGCCTAGCACCCGGCGCCGCTCAATCACACGGTTCACCACATGATAGCACGCGCGCTGACCGCTATCCTTTAATCTCGCCACACGCATATACTCCTCCCCGAGGTGCCTTAGGGGTCTCTACATTCTTCATTTAAAAGCAACTCACACATTATCAATGGTTACGCACGCCTTCGCCGCGTCGACCGCAACAATTGAAAATCAACTTCTGACACTCTCCTCAGCTTCGTCCGCCCTACACCATCAGGTACTCGGCATCCAGAATGTCATCCCTATGCTCGAATCCCGCACTCATTCCGCCCCATGTTCAAAACGCCTGCAACCTACCACCGAATGCCGCCGGTCGCAATTGTTTTCACTGAAAGTTCCCTAAGGGGCAGGTATTCTCTCTGCTTCACACCCTGCACCCGCCGCCAGGGCAAGTGATTGAATCGAGAGCGTCATTTCAGCCCCATCAACTGGTAGATCGTCTCGATCCGCAGATGCTCACGCACAACCGCCGCCAGCCGGTCGAGCGCGGGTTCGATGTCGTATACTGCCAAGATCCGCCCCGCCGGAAGTGCCCCGCCGCAGGCGGCGGAATCCTTGAAGGAAACGGAATCCTCCTCGGGAAGGTTCAGTGACGATAGATAAGGAATCACCCCGAGCACCGGTTTTACCGTATAGCGGAGCGTGTAGTCCAGCGCATCCTGCAGCAGCGACTCCTGGCCGCGGAAGCGGTTGACCACGAACCCGGCCACCCACTCGCGCTCACGCTCAGTCAAGACCTCCATCGTGCCGATGCAGGCGGCGAACACTCCGCCCCGATCGATATCGCCGACCAGCAGAGCACAAAATTGGCCGCACCGGCAAAGAGAGTCAAGCCCGGCAGTTCCCGCAACCCCTCGCAAAGCGTGTCGCGTTCGCGAGCGACAAAGGCACGCGTGCTGGCGGGGTAATCCTCGTCACGCAAGGCGGCCGCCCCCACCGCCTGGGCCAGCGTGTTGACACTCCACGGCGGCTGCCTCGCCTGCGCCCGCCGGACCCAATCCGCAGCCGCCACCGCACAACCGGGCCGCAACCCCGGCACCGCGAACATCTTGGTCACAGACAGCAGTACGCCAACATTCGCAGGACGATCGCGTGTCAGGCTGTCAAAGGTATCGACAAAATCCCCGAACGCCTCATCGACCAGGAACAGACAGTCGGCATGCGCCCGTGCCAGGCGACGGATGGCAGACGCCGGAAAGACCTGCCCGGTCGGGTTGTTGGGGCTGCCGAGAATCACCAGGGAAGAGGGCGTGAGTGCGGCCTCCAGCGCCCTCGGATCCAGCTCAAACGCGCGATCAGGGGACAACGGCAACTCGTCGACCACCAAACCCGCCTAGTCGGCGGCGCTTGTGTAGTCCGCGTAAGACGGCACCGGGATCACGGCACGCTGCATGCCGCTTGCCTGCACGAGAAGATACAACAATTCCGAGGTTCCGTTGCCTGTCAGTACCGTTTCGGGCGTAACCGCATAGCGTGCGCAGACCGCCTCGCGAAACCAGCAGGAATCAGTATCCGGATAATGCTTGAGATCCCCCACATGACGACTGATCACCGGACGCAACCAGTCCGGTGACCCAAGCGGATTGATGTTTGCAGAAAAATCGAGAATCAACTCCGGTGCCATCCCGGCCCTTTCAGCCAGCCGCTGACGATTTCCACCATGCCTATCCGCCATCATCGCGCTCCAAAACACGAGTCCTAACGCACCTGCACACGACGGAAGACACGCGGGATCGCATCCGCGACCGCCATTGCCGTCACGCCGGCCTGCGACCCGCTCCGGGCGACATCATCCCCCGCGCAGCCATGCAGGAATACCGCCGAGCTGGCCGCGTCAAACGGGGAAAGCCCCTGGGCAGCCAGCCCCGTCATCAGCCCCGCCAGCACATCCCCCATCCCGCCCGTCGCCATGCCCGGATTCCCGGTCAGGTTCACCGTCAGAAACGCTTGATCAGCCACGATGGTTCCCGCTCCCTTGAGTACAACTACCGAGCCAAAGCGTTCGGCCGCCTGGCGGGCGGCCCCGAACCGGTCACGCTCGACAGCGGCCGTGCTGCTGCCGAGCAGGCGCGCCATTTCGCCCGGATGCGGCGTCAGGATCACACCGCTGCGCCCGCCCAACAGCAGAGATGGCTCGCCTGCCACCAGATTCAGGGCATCCGCGTCCAACACCACGATCGGCACCGACGAACGCAGCACCGCCGCCACAAGCTGGCACCCGTCGGGATGGGTGGTCAACCCCGGACCGATCAACACCGCACTGAACGCCGCCAGTCCGTCTTTGCCGAAAACCGTTTCCATCGCATCACCAGCCAGGCTGCCGGTCGCGTTTATGGCGCCGGCATGCACCATGGCTTCCGGCACCCGCACCGCTACCGTTCCGGCCAATGACGCCGGTACCAGCACGCTCACCAGCCCGGCACCCGAGCGACAGGCCGCCATCGCCGCCAGGCTGATCGCCCCGCTGAACCCCGGACCGCCGCCGATCAGCAGCGCATGCCCGTAGCTGCCCTTGTGCGAGCGCCTTGTGCGCCGCTTGAGAACCCCGGCAACATCGCGCGACGTGATCAGCTCGATCCCCGCCGGAACCGTGTCCTCCAGTTCATCCTCGATCCCGATATCGACGACTTCAACCGTGCCCACGTATTCCAGCGCCTCGGGACGCAGCAGACCGTTTTTAGGCAATCCCATGGTCACCGTCAGATCCGCCACCACCGCATCGCCTTCGACGATGCCGGTATCCGCGTTCAGTCCCGAGGGCAGGTCGATCGCCACCACCAGGCCGTGCTCCGAGAAAACATTGATCACCTCGATCGCCCCGGCCACCGGCCCGCGTGCCGGCCCACGGCTCCCGGTTCCCAGCAGGCCATCGACCAGGATATCGGCCCACCAGGCGCGCGACTGCCGCAGCTCGATCCACTCGTCCATCGTCTCGAGCACACGCAGCGTCACCCCCGCCGCCCGCAGCTTGCGAAGATGCACCAGCGCATCCCCCGTGACTGCCTTGATATCGCCCGCGAACAGGACCTCGACATCCATCTCGATCTCGCGCAGGTAGCGGGCCGCCACGAAGGCGTCGCCGCCATTGTTCCCGCGTCCGGCAAAGACGGCAATGCGCGGATCGTCGAAGCCAGCCGCGTCCGCCAGCCGCCGCACACACTCCGCCACACCGAAACCCGCGCGATCCATCAGAACCTCGCCGGGAACCCCGCAGTCCCCGGTCATCTGCCGATCAATCTCGCGCATCTGCGCCGCCGATACCGATTTCATCGTTCGTCTCCCGCCAGGACCGCGCTGGCCACCGCGTAATCCCGCGTATGCGAGATGCTCACCAGGATCCGCGTCACCCCCACTGCCCGTGCATAATCCGCCGCCTTGCCATGCAGCGCCACCGAGGGTGCCCCGGTCCGCGGATTGCGCACGACTTCGATATCCAGCCAGCCGAAATGCGAACCGATCCCGGTCATGAATGCCTTGGCAACCGCTTCCTTGATCGCGAAGCGTCCGGCGAAATGCTGCGCCGGAAACGCCTTTTTCCAGCAGTATTCCCGTTCCTGGTCCAGGAATACGCGGGAGAGGAAACGCTCGTCCCAGCGCGAGAGCACATCGCGGAAACGCGCATTCTCGACCAGATCGATCCCGGTACCCAGGATGCGTTCGCCAGCCATATCGCTAGCTAGGGCTTCCGCCGCGAATTGCATAGATCATTTCTCCAACCGCCGCCGGCATACCCACAAAAACAGCCCGTGCCACGATGCTGTGACCGATGTTCAACGTATCCAGATGCGGGATCCGCAGGATCGATCCGATATTGTCCAGATTGATCCCATGCCCCGCGTTCACGCGCAGCCCCGCCGCTGCCGCCTGGACGGCCCCCGCCACCAGCCGTTCCAGTTCCCTTCTGGCCACGGCACCCGCCGCATCACAGAACGTCCCCGTGTGCAGTTCGATCACCGGTGCCCCCATCCGTGCCGCCGCCGCGATCTGGCGCGGTTCGGGGTCGATAAAGAGGCTGACCGCGATCCCGGCGTCCCCCAGGCGCGCCACCACGGGAGCCACCTCGTCATAAAGACCGTCGACATCCAGTCCGCCTTCGGTGGTCAGCTCCGCCCGTTTCTCCGGCACCAGGCAAACCTCTGCCGGCATCACGTCCAGCGCGATCTCCACGATCTCGGACGCCACTGCCATTTCCAGATTCAGCGGGATCTGCAGCACCTTCATCAGCGCATACACATCCGTATCCTGGATATGCCGGCGATCCTCGCGCAAATGCACGGTAATTCCCTCCGCCCCGGCCTTTTCGCAACAGGCCGCCGCCTCGACCACCGATGGATAGACGGTGCCGCGCACCTGCCGCAGCGTCGCCACATGATCGATATTCACTCCCAGCTTGATCACACGTAACCTCCATTCATCAAATCGGCCCACAGTTGAGCAGCCTGCCATAAAACACAATTGTTGTCGATACTCTTGAATCAGCACGCGCCGATCTTGACATCACGCACGGAAACGGGGCAGACTGACGCGCATGGATGGCTACCAGTTCTCGACAGGTCTGAAAAATCTCGACAAGATCCTCAAGGGGATACTGCCCGGCGACAATGTCGTCTGGCAGATCGACCGGATCGAGGATTACCAGGCGCTCGTCACACCCTACGTGACCGAGGCAATCGCCACCGGTCGCCCGGTCGTCTATTTCCATTTCTCGCCAGGTGAACCGCTGATCCCCCCCACCCCGGAGGTCACCACGTGCGTGCTCTCGCCGGGCGAGGGCTTCGAACCCTTTGTCGCCGCTATCCATGAGACCATCCGCCAGTCCGGCCGCGGTGCCTACTACGTCTTCGACTGCATCTCGGAACTCGCCAACACCTGGTACTCCGATGTCATGCTCGGCAATTTCTTCAAGCTCACCTGCCCCTACCTGTTCGATCTGGAGACGCTGGCCTACTTCGCCCTGTTCCGTAACCACCACTCCGCCTACGCCATCGACCCGATCATGGAAACCACCCAGCTTTTCCTGGATGTGTACAGCCACCAGCACATCTACATCCGCCCGATCAAGGTGCAACACCGCTATTCCGCCACGATGAACATGCTGCACCGCTGGCAGCAGGACGCCTTCACGCCGATCTCCGACAGCACCGTGATCGCCGAGATCCTGACCTCGGCCAAGTGGTCAGGCCTGCATGCCGACCGCCATCCCGGCTTCTGGGAACGCGCTTTTCTCGAGGCGCAGGAAGCCAAGCACCAGGTGCAGGCCGGGCTGCGGACGGCAGACGCCGAACAGGCCTGCTTCGAGTGCCTGCTGCCGATGGTCATCACCCGCGACACGGCCATGGCCGGCCTGGCCCGGCGCTATCTCACGCTCGATGATGTGCTCGACGTGCGGCGCCGCATGATCGGCTCCGGCCTGATCGGCGGCAAGTCCGTCGGCATGCTGCTGGCCCGGGCCATCCTCAAGCAGTGCGCACCCGGGATCCACGACCAGCTCGAGGCGCACGACTCGTTCTTCATCGGCTCGGATGTCTTCTACTCCTTCCTGGTGCGCAACGGCATCTGGTGGACACGCCAAAAACAGCGCGACACGGAGGATTTTTATGAGAACGCGACCCGGGCGCGGCGGCTGATCATTACCGGGGCCTTCTCCGAACGCTCCCTGCGCCAGTTCCAGGAGATGATCGACTACTTCGGGCAGTCCCCCTTCATCGTCCGCTCCAGCTCGCTGCTCGAGGATAACTTCGGCAACGCGTTCGCCGGCAAGTACGAGAGCGTCTTCTGCGCCAACCAGGGGCCGCGTTCCCAGCGCATGGAGGATTTCCTGGCCGCCGTCAAGACGATCTATGCCAGTTCCATGAGCGAGCGAGCCCTGCGCTACCGCGCCCGCCGGGGGATGCTCGACCAGGACGAGCAGATGGCGCTGCTCGTGATGCGCGTGTCCGGCAGGACCTGCGGACGGCGTTTCTTCCCGCCGGTGGCCGGCGTCGGCTTCTCGTTCAACCCCTACGTCTGGAACAAGGCCATTGACCCGGCCGCAGGCGTGATCCGCCTGGTCTTCGGGCTCGGCACCCGCGCCGTGGACCGCACCGACGACGACTACACCCGGCTGGTTGCCCTGAACGCCCCGGAGCGCCGCCCGGAGCACAGTTTCGATGAAGTGCGCCAACACGCCCAGCGACGCGTCGACTACATCGACCTCGATGCCAACCACCTGGCTTCCGGCAACTTCCACGATCTCCTGCCGGATCTCGACACCGTCACCCTGGACCTGCTCGCGCCGGTGGACGCGGAAGGCGCCCGGCGCGCCCGCGAGGCCCGCAGCCAGGGACAGGCGGTCGCCATGCCGCATGTGCTGACCTTCGACCCCCTGCTCCGCCGTACCGGATTTGTCGCGGTCATGCGCAACCTGCTGGCAGTGCTGCAGGCGGCCTACGACAATCCCGTCGATATCGAGTTCACCGCCAATTTCGCCGAGAACGGGGATTTCAAGATCAACCTGGTGCAATGCCGCCCCCTGCAGGTTCAGGGAACCGAATCGGTACATATGCCCGACATTGCCGCCATCCCGCCAAAGGATTACCTCATCACGGCGCACAGTGCCGTGATCGGGCAGAGCCGGGTGACCACGGTGGATACGTTTGTCTACGTGGTCCCCTCTGTCTACGGCACGCTGCCGATCCGCGACCGGCACGAGATCGCCAGCCTGCTGGGCAGGGTCAACAAGGCACTGAAACAGGAACAGCCCGACGGCATCACCGTGCTGCTGGGACCGGGGCGCTGGGGGACCAGCAGCCCGTCGCTCGGGATCCCGGTGAGTTTCGCGGATATCAACGGCGTCAGCGTCCTGGTCGAGATCGTGGCCATGCACGAGAACCTCGTGCCGGACGTCTCGCTCGGCACCCATTTCCTGAGCGAACTGGTTGAGATGGATATGCTCTATCTGGCGATTTTCCCCGACCAGCAGGAAAACATGCTCAACGAGGCGGCCTTCATGAATGCACCCTCCCGCCTCACCGGACTGGTTCCCGAGGCGGGAGCCTGGGTGCACGCCGTCAAGGTTGTCGCCGCCGGGGCAATCGCGGCCGGCGGGCAGACGGTCATGCTCACCGCCGACGCGCCGGAACAGCACGTGAACTGCTTCCTCGCCCCGCGCAGCGTGGTCACGCCCGTTTTCTAAAAAATGAGATTCCGGCTTTACAATCCACGCCGGTCGGTTTATTATCCGGCGCATTATTAACTTTGGATGCCTGCTTATATTCGATGGAGACCTGTGATGGCCAAGATCCTGCTTGTTGATGACGAACCCAGTATTTTAAGCGTGCTCTGCACCGTTCTGCGGTCGGAGGATTATGAAGTCACGTCCGCAGCCGACGGGAAACAGGCGATCGAGCTGTTGAAAAACGGGGACTTCGACCTGGTGATCTCCGACATCCGCATGTCCCCGATCAACGGCATGGACATCCTGAAGATACTCCATCAGGAGCGTCCGGAAGTGTCCGTGATCATGCTGACCGCCTATGGTTCGGTCGAGACCGCCATCGAGGCGCTCAAGCTCGGAGCCTTCGACTACGTGACCAAGCCGTTCAAGGTCGACGAGCTGCTGATCACCGTGCAGCGGGCACTCTCCTACCGCAACGCGCTCAACGAGAACGCGACCCTCAAGGAGCAGTTGCAGACCCGCTACCAGTTCGACAACATCATCGCGGAAAGCCCCGCGATGAAGAACGTGTGCGACATGATCCGCCGCGTGGCCCCCACCGACACCACCGTGCTGATCTACGGCCAGAGCGGTACCGGCAAGGAATTGATCGCCAAGGCGATCCATGCCTACAGCACGCGCAGCAAGAAGAACTTTCTGCCGGTGAACTGCGCGGCCCTGCCCGAACCGCTGCTCGAATCCGAGATGTTCGGCCATGTCAAGGGGGCCTTCACCGGGGCCACCTTCGACAAGGAAGGCCTGTTCGAGGCCGCCAACGGCGGCACCATCTTCCTCGACGAGATCGGCTCGATGCCGATGAGCATCCAGGGCAAGCTGCTGCGCGTGCTGCAGGAAAAGGAAGTCCGCCGGGTAGGCAGCAACAAGACCGTATCCGTGAGCGCCAGGGTCCTGGCCGCCACGAACACCCCGCTGGAGAAGATGATCGAGGAGGGCACATTCCGCGAGGATCTGTTCTACCGCATCAGCGTGATCCCGATCGAGATCGCCCCGCTGTGTGAACGCCGCGAGGATATCCTCCCGCTGGTCTACCATGTCATCAAGAAGGAAACCTCGGAAGGACAGGATTACCCGTCGCTGAGCGCCGATGTCTGCTCCCTGCTGGAAAGCTACAACTGGCCCGGCAATGTCCGCGAGCTGGAGAATGCGATCAAGCACGCGATGACGTTCTCAAAGGACGGCCACATCACCCGCGAAGTCCTGCCGCCCAAGATCGCCAACGCATCCGTCATGACCGAGGCCGAATCCGGTGCCGAACGTTTCGACGCCACGCGCGGGCGCTCGCTCAAGGCCTTCCTGCGCGACCAGGAGAAGAAATACCTGAGTCAGGTGCTGCAGTTCACCGGCGGCGACAAGGAGAAGGCCGCCAAGACCCTGCGCATCAGCCTCGCCACACTCTACCGCAAGCTGCCCGACGAGGAATAGGCCGGCATCAAGGCCTCACTCGTCGCGGTCATTCGTATCGATATCGACCTGCGCATGCAGGTGCTCGCTGGAACCGGGTGTGGACAGGACCTTGTAGACACACCACAACAGCAGGCCGGTCATCCCGGCCACCGTCAGCACCATCACGATCCAACCACTTATGGTCATCTGGACTCCTCTCGATCCCAGCGTTTATTCGCGGACGCAATCACAAGCAGGAAGAACACCAGCGCGACCAGGATCACGCCGATCGACATCAGGACCACAGGCGGTTCCCCGTCCGGCAACGTCACCAGGGCCTTGAGACGCCCCGGCAGTTCCTGCCAGCACCAGATCGCGAACACCACCAGCAGGAACAGCGGCGAGACATACTTGAGGACGAACATCAGCCCGGGCGGCAGCCGGATTTCCGCACCACGCTGCAATTCCGCCATGCCCTTCTTCAAGCCGATCACCCAACTGAACAGGATCACCTGCAAGGTCGCCATGATGAAGATGAAGAAATTGGCCATCCAGAAGTCGATGGTATCCAGGGCGGTAAACCCTTTTGAGAAGTAGACGATGAACAGGGTTCCCGTGGAGGTCAGCACCCCGAGGATGGCGACCGACGGCTTGCGCCCGATACCGAGCCCTTCCTCCAGCAGCGCGATCGAGGGCTGCAGCATGGATAGCGAGCTGGTCAGTGCCGCGATGAACAGCAGGGCGAAGAAGAGGAACCCGAAGAACGCGCCGGCCGGCATCTGGTTGAAGACATGGGGCAAGGTGACAAAACCCATACCGAACGTGCCAGGCGGATTCTGGACCACCACCGGCCCGAGAAAGACAAACGCCGCCGGGATGGCGATCATCCCGCCGAGCACCACCTCGCAGAAGCCATTGCCGGCGGCCGCGGTCAGCGACGAGAGCGCCACGTCATCATCCGGCTTCAGGTAGCTGGCATACGTGAGGATCAGCCCGAAGCCGACCGACATGCTGAAGAAGATCTGGCCCGTGGCCGCCAGCCATACCTCGGACCGCGACAACACGTCGAGCAACGAGGTCCCCGGTTGCGCCGGGTTCCACATGTACCCCAGGCCGTTGATGACCGTCTGCTCCGGGAAGCCAGGATTCGCAGGCAGCGTCAGCACCCGCACCAGCACGATCAGCGCGCACACCACCAGCAGCGGCATCGCGACATTGCAGAACCGCTCGATCCCCCGGCTGATCCCCCGGTAGATCAGGAAAAAATTCAGGACAAAGCAGATCAGCAGGAAGACCAGCATCCGCGACGCCGTGCCGCTGAATACAGCCCCGTTCGCGCCAGACCCGGTCAGGGTATCGAAGTGCTGGCCGATGGCCACGGCATCCGAACCGAACGTGGAGAAATGCCCGACGAGGAAGTCCCACGCATAAGCGAGGCACCAGGCCTCGACAAAGGAATAGTAGGTATAGATCATCACGGGCATCAGGACACCCAGAACCCCGACATAAGAGGCGCGGCGCTTGCCGGTAATGGCACGGAATATCCCCGGTACGGAGTTATGACCCAGCGCCCCGCCGTATCGGCCGAGCGACCATTCCACCCATGCCAGCGGCAGTCCGACCAGTACGAACGCCACCAGATAGGGGATCAGGAACGCGCCACCGCCGTAGCGGGCCGCCTGGCCGGGGAACCGCAGGAAATTGCCGAGGCCGACCGCACTGCCCGTCACCGCCATGATCGCCCCGATCCGCGTGCCCCACGATTCCCTTGCCATTTTCAATACCCCTCTTTCTTCTTCAGCGCCTGCCACTCGTCGCGCAGTGCCGCCGCCCGTTCAAACTCCAGCGCCTGGGCCGCTTCGAGCATATCGCGCTCCAGCATCTGCAGGGTCTCGTGCACCGTGTAGGTCTCCCCGGCCTCGGCCAGGACCTTCATTTCAACCTCGCGCTCATCGTAAACCGTTCGGAGGCCCCCGTCAATCGCACGTATCGCGCTGCGCGGGACAATACCGTGCTCTCGGTTGTAGGCCAGCTGCCGCCCCCGGCGCTCGCCGGTCAACTGCATCATCCGCCGCATCGAGTCGGTCACCTGGTCGGCATACAGGATCACCCGCCCGTCGATATGGCGCGCCGCGCGCCCCGCCGTCTGGATCAAGGCCGTGTCGGAACGCAGGAACCCTTCCTTGTCGGCATCCAGGATCGCCACCAGCGCCACTTCCGGCAGGTCCAACCCCTCGCGCAGCAGGTTGATCCCGACGAGGCAGTCGAAGCCCCCGCCACGCAGGCGGTTGAGGATCTCGACGCGTTCAATGGCATCGATATCGCTGTGCAGGTATTCCACGCGGCACCCCATGCGGCGCAGATAGGCGGAAAGGTCCTCCGCCGTCCGCTTGGTGAGCGTTGAGACCAGCACCCGTTCACCGAGCGCGGCACAGTTTTTAACCTCAGCCATCAAGTCGTCGATCTGGTGTACCAGCGGACGCACCTCCACCAACGGGTCCACCAGTCCGGTCGGCCGGATCAACTGCCGCACCGGCTCACCGGATACCTGGACCTCGTAGGGACCGGGCGTGGCACTGGTGAAGACAATCGGTCCGACGGTCGCCATGAACTCGTCGAACGCCAGCGGACGGTTGTCCCCCGCCGACGGCAGCCGGAAGCCGTGCTCGATCAGCGTCCCCTTGCGCGATTGGTCGCCATGGAACATCGCCCGCAACTGGGGCAGGGTCACATGCGATTCGTCGATCACCGTCAGGAACGGACCGGGGAAGTAATGCAGCAGCGTCGCGGGCGGCTCCCCCGCCGGGCGTCCGGCCAGATGCCGCGAATAGTTCTCGATCCCGCTGCAATAACCCAGTTCCTTCATCATCTCCAGGTCATAGAGCGTGCGCTGCCGCACGCGCTGCGCCTCCACCAGCTTGCCCGCGTTCTCGAAATCAGCCACCCGCGCATCGAGTTCCGCGCGGATCGCCGCGAGCGCGTTCTCGATCTTGGCGTGCGGCATGACGAAGTGGCGCGCGGGCGAGACCGCCACGCGCTCCAGTGCCCCCAGCACCCGGCCGCTGCCCGCCTCGATCTCGAAAAGCCCGTCCACCTCGTCGCCGAAGAACTCGATCCGCAAGCCCCCGGTGGAATAGGAAGGGAAAATATCCACGGTGTCGCCGCGGACACGGAAGGTTCCCGGCTGGGGTTCGTAATCGTTGCGGGTATACTGGATATCCACGAGCCGGTGCAGCATCTCGTCGCGATCCAGCGCCTGCCCGGCCACCACCTGGACCAGCATCTCGCTATAATCTTCCGGCGACCCCAGGCCGTAGATGCACGAGACCGAGGCGACGATGATCACATCGTCGCGGGACAGCAGCGAGTTGGTAGCCGAAAGCCGCAACCGCTCGATCTCCTCGTTGATCGACGCATCCTTCTCGATGAAGGTGTCGGTCTGGGGGATGTACGCCTCGGGCTGGTAATAATCGTAGTAGCTGACGAAGTACTCGACCGCGTTATCCGGGAAGAACGCCTTCAGCTCGCCATACAACTGCGCCGCCAGCGTCTTGTTGTGCGAGATGACCAGTGCCGGCTTGCCGTAGGCGGCGATGACGTTGGCCATCGTGTAGGTCTTGCCGGATCCGGTCACCCCTTCCAGCGTCTGGAACCGGCGTCCATCACGCAGGCCCGCCAGCAGCGAGCTGATCGCCTGCGGCTGGTCACCGGTCGGCGTGAATCCGGCTTGCAATTTGAATGGCGGCACCTTGTCCCCCTTTCGGGTCATTTCTTGCTGAGTTCCCGTTCCGCCTTGCTCCGGCAGTACGGGCACACTTGCGTGCCGACCGTCGCCGCCGTGTACAGGTCCAGGAAGACATGGGGCAGCATCCAGTGACCTTCCGTATCGTGAATGCGTGAACAGCGGTTGCAAACCAGCAGGCTCCCGGATATTGCCTGCTCCTCCAGCCGTTTGAAGTCGCGCTTCAACTGCCGGTTCTCGTCAACCAGAGACTGCCGGGTCCGGGTGGTCTCGGTCTGCGCCTCGTCGCGCTCCCGGTTGCGGCGCACCTGCACATCCAGCAAGTCGCGCAGCATGCCACCCACGCGATCGGCCTCCTGGAGCTGGAGCCTGAGCCCGGTGATATCCACCCCGGCCGCCTGATAGGCGACAAGCGTCCCGTCTGCGTCGAAGACGCCCTCCTCGCTCCACTGCACCCAGCGCCGCCCCTCCGGCAACTCGAACGACACCTCGTAGGTGACGAGGGGCTGTTCGCGACAGATCAGGTCCACGCGGCTACGGACGAAGTCGATCTCGTCTGCCGGTATCGACTTCATGAAGGATGGCCCGGTCAGCGCATCCGCGGCTCCCCCGAAGAACCGTTGGTAGGCGTCGTTCGCGTAGATCCGTTTCCCGTCCGGCAGGAACCGGCAGATCAGCAGCGAGGCGGACTGCAGAAGCCGTTCGGATTGCTGGAAATGCCCCTGGGCCGATTCGCTCAACCCGCCACGATCCGCCACCCCGGCCTCGTCGATCACCACCGCCACCGTATCCCGGTTCGGCAGGAAGAAAAGCACCCGCAGCAGGCGGTCGACACGCGTCGCCTGCGACACGCCCTGCGCGGAGCGTCCCTTCATGACAACGGATTCCAGGGCCTCCCCCCAATCCGCGCGACCGCCCGGGACCACATCAAAGAAGGACGTTTCCAGGACGGAGACGCGCGCCATGCCGATCAGGTCGGCATAACGCCGATTGACACCGCAGACGCGATACTCCACCGGGTGGCGATAGCGGTCGCGTACAACCCGGGCCATCAGCACACCCATCGGGAAATGCTCGATGAACAAGGAGGCACGGGCCTCATCCACATCGCCACTCTCCGACTCCGGCATCGGGCTTGACAAGGCGTCAGCCGTGACGGCGAACGAGGCATCGGACGCGACGGCTGCCTTATCACCGGAAATGCTCTGGTGCAATTCAACCAGATCCCGTAACATTGATGCCCGCGTCTTGCGGCTAGGTGTGACGCTCATGAATAATCACCTCTTCTGGCGATTATTGCAGCATTATCCCGGAAATCAAACACAATCGCGGTTGCGATCAGCCGGCGGCCTGCAGGATCTTCTTCTCAGCGGCAATCCAGTAGCAAAGCGGATCCGCCTTGAAATTGTCCTTTTCCGCCAGCAGGAACGCTTCCATCTCGATCCGCCGGAAACGGTCTTCCCGCGAGGCCGGAGCCGGGGTCGCCACCGTCGCCACCTTCGCGTCCGCCTTCTTGGCGACAACCGGCTTGGCGACAACCTCCTTGACCGTGGTGGCCTTGGCAGCCGCCTTCTTCACGGTTGTCTTCGGTGCCTCGGCGGCCGTAACCACCTTTTTCTCAACCTTCTTCGCCGCTGCCTTCTTCTCTACCATCTTCTTGACCGTAGCCATCATCAACTCCACTATTCAGTGTTAATAAACCTGCCCTCCAGAAACCGAGGAGAGCATCGCTGCCGAATCTAAACCCGGAATGTTATTCCTTGATTGGCAAAACATTCGGTAATTACTAGCACCAAGCCCAGCGGAACACAAGTTAAATGCAAACAGTCTTGACAAATGGACGGTTTTATCGAAAGTGGAGGAACTATGAGAATCCTATGTGCCGGTTTGTTTCCCGCACTACAGCGCACCCTGATCCTTGACGCCTTCCAGACAGGCGCGGTCAACCGTGTGCGCGAGGTGCACCTTTCGATTGGCGGCAAGGCGGTCAATTCCGCCCGTGTGCTCAAGACACTCGGTGCGGAGCCCCTCCTATTCGGTTTTGCCGGCGGAGACACCGGACACACGGCCATGCACCTGCTGGATGCCGAGACACTCGCGCACCGGTTTATCCGCACCGACGAACCGCTCCGTCTCTGCCAGACGCTGATGGTGGATGGCTCGGCGGATTTTACCGAACTGGTGGAGGAGGGCCCTGCCCTGCCGCCCGCGCAGTGGCACCTGTTGGAGGCGCAATTCACGGAACTGCTCGCGGACGAGCCACCACAAGCGATCATCATCTCGGGGACCCTGCCCGCGCACGCCCCGCCCGAGACGTATTCCCGGATGCTCGAAGCGGCGGCCGGCACGCCGGTCCCGGTGCTGCTCGACACCTCGGGCACCCCGCTGCGTGCCGCGCTGGCGCACCACCCGGCCCTGGTCAAGATCAATGCCGAGGAACTGTTCCGGACGGTCGGTGCCCGTGCACCGGGAACCGGAGAGGCGGAGGCGATCGAGCAGGCTGCCCGTGTCCTGATCGCGGAAGGTGCCACGGCGGTCGGCATCACACAGGGGAAACAAGCCGCCTGGCTGGTCACCGCCACCCGTACAACCCGTTTCGCGATTCCCCGCGTGGATGTGATCAGCACGCTGGGCTGCGGGGATGCCGTCAATGCGGGCATCGTGTTCGCCTTGCAACGCGGGGACACCCTACAGGACGCCTTCGCCTTCGGGCTGGCCTGCGGCATCTCCAACGCCATGCACCGCCTGCCGGGACGGATCGATCCCGCCCGCCTCGACACGCTCCTCGCCGGGATCAGGATGCCGTAGGCAGACTGACCACACGGGGCCACCGGACGAAAACGAATGGGTAACTTTTCGGGACGGGAGATCGATGGAAGCGGGTCGGGTAAGGGTATCCGAAAAACTTAACCGACTTGCTACCAGAGTGAGACAAAATGGTGAAGTTATAGGCAAGGCGGCCGCCAACGGCGCGCAGGCTGGAGACGGCACCGCTCACGGCGTGAGCGGGGCGGTCGCGATGCCGCGGCGGGAGAGCAGCGAGCCTTCGGCCACGTAAAGCTGCAGCAGCGCCAGCCGGGCCTGGACGCGCGCCCGCTGTTCCTCGATCATGCTGGCGAGCAGGTCGCGCTGGGCCTGCGCCACCATCAGCGCAGTCCCCGTGCCCACCTGAAAACGCTCGATCTCGGATTCCACCGTCAGTTCCTGAAACCGGCGGGTCTCGGCGCTGGCCTCGATCTGCCGTTGTGCGCGCTCCAGCTCGTTCAGAGCGATCAGGACGCGGCTGCCGACCTGGAGACGGAGATTCTCCACCGCCGCCTGCGCCTGGTCGTACCGGAAACGGGACTCCGCGTCACGGGCACTTTCCACCCGCTCGCCCAGCGTCCGGCTGAGGCTGACCCCGACCTGCATATCGTAATTGTCGCCGCTGATATCCGACCAGGCCTCGCCCTCATCACTCCCGTAGCCGGTCTTGGCCAGCCGCGCAAAGAAGTCAAGCCGCGGCAGCAGCCCGTCGCGGGTCATGACGGTCCCGAGCCGCCGCTGCTCCAGGCGGAGCCTGGCCTCGACCAGATCGGCACGCGAGGCTTCCGCCAGTTCGATACGCATCGCCGCCGTATCCGCCGCATCCGCCTCGGGCAACTCGGGCGGTGTCTGCGGAATCACGCTCTCGGTCATCACCCCCGGCGCGATCAGGGCCAGCAATTCCAGACGACTGCGGACATGGGCGGCGCGGGCATCGATCAGCACCTGGCGACGGCGGGCTACTTCCGCCTGCGCCACGGCCTCCTCGTTGCGAGCCAACTGGCCGACCTCGATACGCTGGCGGATATCGGCAAGCTGCTTTTCCGCCACCTCAAGCGCCTGCCGGGTGATGGCAATGGATTCGCCCGCCAGCCAGAAGCGCCAGTAGACCGTCTCGACCTCAGCCACCACCGCCTCGGTATAGCCGTGCAGCTCCGCTTGCGAGATCTCCAGCCCCAGTTGCGCCTGACGGATCGCGACGAGGTTGACCGTACGTCCCCCACCCTGCAGCAGCGCCTGGGTAAGCGAAAGATTCACCCGCGCCTCATCCTGGCCCGGTGCCCGGTTGGAGGCTTCACCCGCCTGCTCCAGCGAGAGTTCGACTTCCGTACCCGTGGAAAACTCCCGCCGCACGCCAGCCAGGATCCGGTCCTGCTCGACATCGGAATTGAACTGCTCTCCCGTGGAACGCGCGATCTCGCTGCTGCTGGCCTCGCGCCGCGAGACCTCGGCAAACAGCTCGGGCGCGAACCGGGCGCGTTCACGTGACAGGAACGAACCGGCGACCAGGGGCTCGAACGACTGCACATCCAGGTCGCGGTTGTTCTGCAGTGTCAGCGACACCGCCTGTTCGAGGGTTAGCGTCGCCATATCTGGTGGCACCGGCACTGCCACCGGCGCAGTCTGGCCGCCAGGGCCATCAAGCGGGGGCTTGGCGACGGGATCGTCGGCGACAGGGGGCATCACGGAACTGCAGGCACCGGCCAGCAGGATCACGGGTAGGATCAGTAACGTCTTCATTTAACCTCTTCAATAGGATGGTGTTGATGTTCTCGATGGAAAAGCGAAAAGACAACGGGTATCAGCAGCAGGGTGATCAGCGAGGCACCGGCCAGACCGCCGACGACCGCGCGCGCCAGCGGGGCCTGGGCGTCCGCGCCTTCACCGATTCCCAGCGCCAGCGGCATCAGCGCCAGCACCGTGGTCAGTGTCGTCATCAGGATCGGACGCAACCGCCGACGCCCGGACTCCGCTACGGCATCCACCAGGGGCATCCCGCTGCGGAGAAGCTGGCTGGATTGATCCACCAGCAGGATGGCATTGTTGACAACAATGCCTGCCAGCATGATGCAACCGATGTAGGACTGCAGGTTGAATGTGGTCCCGGTCAGGAACAGCGTCACCAGCACACCGACCGTCGCCATCGGCACCGACGCCATGACCACGACCGGATTGATCAGCGATTCGTACTGGCAGGCCAGCACCATGTAGACAAACAGCAGCGCCAGCAACAGCGATACCAGCATCTCCCCGCGGGAGCGCTGCTGCTCCTCGTAATTCCCGGCCAGGCGGAACGTGTACCCCTCGGGACGGGCGGTATTGTCCAGCACGACCTGCACATCCTGCGCCACCGACCCCATGTCGCGACCGGCGATGTTCGCGGTGACCTTGACGAGCCGCTGCTGATCCTTGCGCTCGATCAGGAGGGGGCCGTCGCTGCGACGGGTGGCGATCAGGTTCCGCAGGGCCACCTGCTGGCCATCCGCACCGGTAATCGTCAGGTCGAGGATGTCATCCAGCGTCATCTTGTCCGTGTCCTTCAACCGGACCAGAATGCGGTACGAATTGCCATCCACCTGGTAATCACCGGCCTGCGATCCAGCCATGGCGGTTTCCAGGAACCGGGCAAGATTGCTGACACTGAGCCCCAGCGCGGCGGCCTTGGCACGATCAATGATCACCTCCTCCTGGGGCAATCCCGTCTCGGACGACACTTGCACGTCGGTCACATTCGGGACCGCTTCTATCTTCTTGCCCAATGTGCGGGCGAGCGTATCGAGCACCTGCAGGTCAAACCCGCGCACTTCAACCGTGACTCCTTCATCATCCCCCAGCAGACGGGCAAGCAGGAACTGCCCCTGCGGGGCACGGGTACGGATCACCATGCCGGGGATCACACCATCGAGCCGCCGGCGCAAGTCGCTGGCGATCTCGGTGTTGCTGCGGGCGCGCTGGGCAACGGGAGACAGGGAAAGACGCATTTCCATGCGCGAGAAACTGCCGCCGCGGCGGCTGGCGCCGACCGACGTTACCGAGGAGACCATCTCGGGGGTGTGCGCATTCACAATCGCCTCGACCCGCCGTGAAAGGTCATCCACCAGCGAGATGCGCGTCCCGGTCTCCATCTCGCCATCGATACGCACTTCGCCCTCGTCACTGGGTGGCAGGAATTCACTGCCGATGAACGGCAGCAGGAAAAGACTGGATGCCAGCAGCACAGCCGCCGCCGCCACGGTAAGCAGGCGGTGACGCAACACCAGCCGCAGGAGATCGCGGTACTGGTTGTCCAGCGCCTTGAACCAGCCGTCGACCTTGACCGCGAGCCGGCCGGCAACCGTGTCACGCCGCCGGTGGAGCGCCTCCGGCGAGACCAGCAGGCGCGAGGCCAGCATCGGCACCAGACTCAGCGAGACCAGCAGCGCGCAGACCAGCGAGAAGACAACCACCAGCGCCAGCTCCTTGAACAGCACCCCGGCGATGCCGCGCACGAACGCCAGCGGGAGGAAGATGACGAGCGTCGTCAGTGTACTGGCGACGATCGCGTTGGCGACCTCGTTGGTACCGGCAATGGCCGCCTGCTCCGGCGTCTCGCCCTCCTCATCCTGGCGGCGGAAGATGTTCTCCAGCACGACCACGGAACCATCCACCATCATGCCGACCCCCAGGGCCAGGCCGCCGAGGGTCATCAGGTTGAGCGTATACCCCCCGAAATAGATCAGCGCGAACGTGGCCACCACCGAGATGGGAATGGCCAGCGCAATGACCACGGTACTGCGGATGTTGCGCAGGAAGAACAGCAGCACCAGCACGGCCAATCCGCCGCCATAGAGCACGGAACTGGTCACGTTGGTGATGGATCGCTCGATGAAGTTGCCCTGGTCGATCACGGGGATCACGCGCACCTGCGGGAAGTCACGGTTGACTCGCTCGATTTCCGCGAAGATGCCCTTGGCGACATCCACCGTGTTCGCCTCAGGCTGCTTGCGGATGGCCACGCGTATGCCACGGGTGTTGTTGATGCGGACCAGGCGGCGCAGTTCCTGGTAGGTATCCAGCACATCGGCGACCTGGCCGATCGTGACCGGTGCCCCCCCGCGCTGCTCGATCACGGTGTCGCGGATCTCGTCCAGGCCCGTGAACTGCGCGGGTGCCCGCAAGGTGACTTCATAGCGTCCTTGTTCAATGCGCCCGGCGGGTAGATCCAGGTTGGCGTTGACGACCGCCTGCAGGACCCGGTCCAGGGAAAGCCCCAGCGCCTTGACCCGTTCCGGCTTCAGCTCGATACGCACCTCGCGATCATAGCCGCCAAACACATCCACCTGCGCCACGCCGGGAACGCGCGAGAACCGCACACGCAGTTCCTCGTCCAGCAGCGAGGTCAACTCGACCGGATCGAGTTCGCTGGCAACACCCAGGATCACCACGGGGAACTGGTTGACATCGAACTTGTAGATACGCGGGCGGACATCATCGGGCAGCTTACGGAGACCATTCTCAAGCGCACCCTGCATATCGATCGCAGCACTGTCGACGTTGGCCCCCCACCCGAAATTCACCGTCACCAGGCTGGTACCCTCGGTGGACACCGAAGTGATTTCCTCGATCCCCGGCACCGAGGACGCGATTTCCTCGACAAACTGGGTGATCAGGCGCTCGACCACTTCAGGACTGGCACCCGTGTATTCCGTCCGCAGGCTCAGCGTCGTCGTCTCGATCTCGGGCAGCAGGTCGATACGCAGCCGGCTCATCGACGTCGCGCCCAGCACCACCACCATCAGCGTGACCATGGTGGCGAATATCGGGTGGCGCACAGAGAATTCAGGCAGTTTCATCATTTGCCCTCATCTGCCGTGATCACCTGCACGGGGACACCGTCTGCAAGCAACTGGTGGCCGAGGGTAACCACGCGTCCCTTGACCGGGGGACTCACGATCTGCACGCGCCCGTCGCTCTCGATTCCCGTCTGCACCGGCACCCAGCCCACTGTGCCCGCCGTCTCGTCCAGCAGGAAAACACCGGTCTCGCCCCCCCGGCTCGAAAGCGCGGCCAACGGGACATTCACGGCATCCTCGACCGTCTGCAGCACCGCCCTTGCACGGACAAACATACCGGGCTTGAGGCGCTCATCCGCATTCCCCGAGATAATCTCAACCCGCGCCTGCCTCGAATCCTCGCGGAACACCGGCGACACCCTGGAGACCTGGCCGGCAAAGGCCTCACCAGGAAACGCATCGGTAAAAAGATCCACGCGCTGGCCCGGCTGGATCAACGCGTAGTCGCGTTCGGGCACAAAGAAAACCGCCCGGACCGGCTGGAGCCGGACCACCGAGAACAAGGGCGTGTTGGCGGCAACGGTATCGCCTTCATTGGCGAAGCGCTCGGCCACGACGCGGGTATCATCGCCATCCGACCAGGCGGCCGTGATGCGCGTGTAGCTCAGGCGGATCTCGGCAGTCGCCAACGCCGCCTGACGCGCCTCGACGTTGGCTTGGGCAACCTGCAATGCCGAACGGCGCATGATGACCTCGGTTTTGGCCGTATCCAGCGCGGCATCCGAGGCCACGCCACGCTTCTGAAGGGTATCGATGCGTGTAAATTCCCCCTCCGATAGTTCCTTCCGGTTGGCCGCTTCCGACGCCTGGGCCGTCGCCACCGCCAGATCCGCCTTGGCGCTGGTAACCGCCTGGGCATATTCGGCATCATCCAGCAAGGCCACTTCGTCGCCGCGCTTCACCCGGTCCGACAGGTCAACCAGTATCCGGGCAATACGCCCCGAAATCTTCGGAGCCACCTTCAATTCAGCCGAGGCTTCCAGCGTACCACTGAACAGGCGGCGCCATTCCATCCGTCCCGTCGCAACCGCCTCGACCTCGACCGGCATCACCCGCGCGGCCCCCGGACGTCTGGCCGCAGTGGAATCATCGCCACGGCGACGAACCACCGTGACCACGACCGCCACCGCCATAACCGCCAACACCACGAACATCGCGATTTTGAGACAACCCGTTTTCATAAATCCTCGTATGTCATGCCAAAGACCGTGTCTGTTAGCCACCCTCGGAACGACTCGTTGTCCTGGAACTGCTTGAAGAGCTGGGCGTCGTCCTTGAAGAGGGCTGTGATGACGCGTTTGAGCGCCTTGTCATGCTCGATCCTGGCGTTCTGGCGGTCGGAGTTCTTCTTCGCGTTCTGATATTTCTCGTCTGCCGCCACCTTCTGCGGGATTTCCCCGGTAATACGCTGCTCCATCCGTTTCGCGTCGGCAAACAGTCCGCCGAACCGCTCGTTGAACTGCTTCACGATGTTGGATAGCCGATCCATCTCCGGCTCGGGCTTGCGTCCGCCGCCCGAGGTCGGCACGGGCTCAATCTCGGCATCCGCATCCGGAAGTGCAATAGCCATGGTCGCCTTCTTCTCGGCGCGGTAACTGTCCATGTCGATTGCTTCGAGGATTCCCTTCGTGAGGTCTTCCTCGATAGGGGCTGGCAGTTTGGGAATGAGGAAGTTGAGGAAGATCGAGAGCTTCTCCCAGTCTTGAACCCCATACGGCAGGATCGTGGCAAGGAAATCGTAGGCACGGGTGAAGCCCTTGGCTTTACCTTTGAAATCCACCTGCTTGTCTTCGTCAAGGTCGGTGACATAGACCGCGACACAGGCGTCGAGGATCGGGTCCAGCTTGTCGCGGTCGGCTCCGCCCAGATACAGCTCCACAAGGGCATCGATCTGCTCGGGTGAATAGACCTGATGCTTGTCCAGCTCGCCCTTGAGCGTATGGAGCTTGTCGGGGTCGGTCTCCTTGCTGAGGATCGTGGTGCGGTAGTAGTCGGCGAAAGCCTTTTCGATGGTTTCGGTGTCGTTCTGGAAATCGAGGACGAAAACATCGTGCTTCTTCGGGTGCGCCCGGTTCAGACGGGAAAGCGTCTGGACGGCTTTGATTCCGCTAAGCGTCTTGTCCACGTACATCGTGTGCAGGAGCGGTTCGTCGTAGCCGGTCTGGAACTTGTCGGCGCAGATGAGGAAACGATAGGGATCCTCCTGAATCCGGTCGGCGATCTCGCCGCCGGGGAATCCGTTGAGCTTTGATTCGCTCACCTTCTCGCCCTTGTATTCCGGCTCGCCGGAAAAGGCGACGATGGGCCGGTATGGGCTTTTGATCTCGGAGAGGTAGGTGCTAAAGGCGAAAAAGTACTCTATCGCCCGCTGGATGCTGCCGGTCACCACCATGGCCCGCGCCTGCCCGCCGATCTTGTTCTGGCCGATCACCTGCTCGAGGAAGTGGTCCACCATGATTTCCGCCTTGTCACGGATGGCCTTGCTGTGGCTCTCGACATAGACGCGCAGCTTCTTGCGCGCCTTTTTCACGTCATACTCGGGATCACCTTCCACGGTCTTGGCGAGGCGGTAGTAGCTATCCACCGGGGTATAGTTCTTCAGCACGTCGAGGATGAACCCCTCCTGTATGGCCTGTTTCATCGTGTAGGGGTGGAACGGCCTGTGCTTCACCTCGCCATTCTCGGAATACGGCACCCCGAACATCTCCAGAGTCTTATTCTTGGGTGTCGCGGTGAAAGCGAAATAGCTGGCGTTCCTGGCGAGCTTTTTCTTCTTGATGCGCTCGTCGAGGGCGTCGTTGATCTCATCCTCGCTGTCTGCCACGACCTGACTGACGGCGGATGACGTCTTGCCGCTCTGGCTGGAGTGGGCCTCGTCAATGATGATGGCGAACTTTCCGCCGCGATGTTCATCGCCGATGGTGTCGAGGACGAACGGAAACGTCTGCACCGTGGAGATGATAAGCTTCTTGCCGTCCTTGAGATACTTCGTGAGCTGCTCGGTCTTTGACTTATCCGCGCCTTCCTTCACCGCGCCGATGATGCTGCCCACCTGGGCAAAGTCCTTGATTGTCTCGCGGATCTGCTTGTCGAGAATCCGCCGGTCGGTGATGACGATGACGGCGTTGAATATCTCTTTACCAGACGAGTCGGACCTGTCGGACTTGTCAGACTTGTCCGACCTGTCCGACCCGTCCGACCTGTCCGACTTCAACCCAATAAGCTGATGCGCCAGCCATGCGATTGAATTCGACTTCCCGCTGCCCGCGCTGTGCTGGATGAGGTAACGCTTGCCAGCACCGTGCTCCTGAACGTCAGCCAGAAGCTTACGTACCACCTCAAGCTGATGGTAGCGCGGGAAAATCTGCACCTGTTTCTTCTTGCCTGTCTTCGGGTTCTCCTCCTCAACAACCTGGGCGAAGTTCTCCAGAATCTCCGTCAATCGTTCCGGCGAAAGGATACGCTTCCACAGGTAATCCGTCTTCAGTCCGTCTGGGTTCGGGGGATTTCCAGCGCCGTCGTTCCATCCCTGATTGAACGGCAGGAACCACGAGTCCTTGGCCATCCCGCCCTTGCCTTTAAGGGCGGTACACATCGCCACTTCATGGTCATCTACCGCGAAGTGGACGACACAGCGTCCAAACTGAAACAACGTCTCGCGCGGATCGCGGTCGCGCTTGTATTGCTCGATGGCATCCTCCACCGTCTGCTTGGTCAGGCTGTTCTTCAGCTCGAACGTGATGACCGGCAGCCCGTTGATGAAGGCGCACAAATCCAGCGATCGCTTATTCTCCCGGCTGAAGTGGAGTTGCCGGGTGATGCTGAAGCGGTTCTTTGCGTGGCGCTCCACGGCTTTCGCGTTCTCCGCGGAGGGAGTACCGTAGAAGAGGTCAAAATGCAGCGGCCCATGCTTGATGCCATGCCGCAGCACATCAATCACCCCGCGCCGCGTGATCTCCCCTTGCAGACGGGAGAGGAACTTCTGCCGCGCCATGCAATCCTTTTGCCGGTAGTCCCCGATACCCAGTTTGATCCATTCCTCCGTCTGCGTGGCCTTGAGAAAAAGAAAAAGCTGTTCCGTATCCACCGCGAACTCGCGATCATACTCGGCACCATTGCCCGCGAACCATCCGCTACCGCCCTTGGCGGGCGGCTCGGCCGCCAATCTCGCAGCACAGGCGGTCAAGCCATCCGTCCCGGTCATGTGGCGCATGATCAGGCTTTCGAGTCCTTTTTCAGTCGTATCTGTTGTCACGTGAACAGTTCCAGCAAGGCATTGAGCTTGGTTACGACATCGCCGTTGAGTTCTGCGGGGTCGCACCACTCGATCAACTGGTGAAGACTGCCTTTTCGCAGCAGCATTGGCGTCTTCGTGTCACAACCCAGGCGGCGAAAGTACATTTCGGCGAAATTGCTGAGCTTGATATACTGTGTCTGTGCCCTCCAGAAAGCACGTCGCATGGTGGCGTCCCCGCGCAGGTATTCATTCAGCGCCTCCGGGTTCTCGACGAAAACCATCTCCGCCATCAGTTGCGTCATGATCCCGGTGCAGGCAGCCACGCGCTCTTTTCCAAGCGTTTCCGAGGCGAAGCGTTCGAGCAATTCCGGGCTGATGAAATAGTTCTCCGGCTCGTAGCGACGCCACTGCAACTCGGCGAGACCGCCGATCCGAGCCTCTTTCCTTGGTGTGCCATCGTGATCGAACAGCGCCAGCCCGCGCAACCCGGGCAGCATACTGCCCAACGCGTTGAAATGCTCTCTGGCACTCATGCCGTAGCCGCCTTCCACCCGGGCCAGTTCTTCATCCGCCTGGCGCCTGGCACCGGGGAAATTGTCCTGGAGGTAATAGACATTCAGGCGCGACCCGTCTGCCAGCAGCCGAGCGGCAGGATGGTTCAGCTTGCGGGCGAATGCGGACAGCATGTCGATGTCGGTGCTGCCCTCCACGTAAAGCACATGCCCCGTCTCGCGTGCCCGTACATAATGCTCGGTGCCGAAATGCTTGAGCGCGTTGCGAATGTCCGCCTTGCTTGCCAGCGCATCCACTTTGCCATCGAGGATGAGGCTCAGATTATGGTCCAGCGCCTCGTTCAGCATCACCTCCGAGTGCGTCACGAGCACGACCTGGCAGCCGTTGAGCGCGGCCACATCCCGAAGCAGCACATACACCTGCCGCTGCCGCAGCATCTCCAGATGCGCGTCGGGTTCATCGATCAGGATGACGCCGCCCTTGTGCAGATACAGGTGCGCGAAGAGCAGCAGCATCTGCTGGAAGCCCCGACCGGACAGGGACAAGTCCATCGCCCCCGCAGTGCCCTCCTGTTCATAGACAAGGTTCACGGCACCGTTCTCGTTGATCACCGGAGGCCGCAGGTTGGCCAGGAACAGCCGGTGCATCAGTTGCGTCACCGCGTGCCAGTCCGCCTCGCTCTTCTCGTGCAGTTGCAGGCAGTGATTGCGCAACACTTCCGCCGTGTTGCCCATGCCCATGAGATACTCCACCCGCCTTGGAAGGATTACCGCCTCATCGGTCGAGATGCCAGACATCGGGTGGAGTAGCGACACATCCAGCGTTGCCCCCGCATCCACCGCGCCCGTGATGGCGAGCGTCTCCGCCGAGGGGCGGCAATACACGATCTCATCGCTGTCGTGGTGGGTGAAGACCATGCTGACCGGCACTGGCTCGCCAGCGACATCCACCGCCACCGTGATGCGCAGCTCGACCCCGGCCTCGAGATCGTGCCACAGGTGGCGCGTCTTGGGCACCGGCACCGACAGGATGCTCAGCCGGTTGAGCGCCTTGCCTTTGCGTTTTTCCGCCTTCGAGTTCTCCGACTCCAACTGCCATGTCCGCAGGCCGATAGACCACAACGCGATGGCCTGCAACGCGCTCGTCTTCCCGCAATTATTCGGGCCGATGAGCACGGCTGGATGATCCAGCTCGATTCGCTGGATGCCCCCAAAGCGCTTGAAGTTCTCAATCTCGACATAATGCAACAGTTTCATGGCCCCATCCTACTTCCTTGAGAAAACAAAATCAATCGTTCGATAGCTCCTGAGTCGCCCTGCAATCGGGGTAGCCGGAACAGCCCCAGAAAGCCTGTCCGGCGCGCGGGCCTTTGCCGGCAGTGCGGCGGCGCATGGGCTTGCCGCAGGCTGGGCACACAGGAGCGTCTTTGTCGGACGAGTCAGACTTGTCAGACACGTCGGACCTGTCGGACATGTCTGACTCCCTCTTCTTCACGCGAACTGCATGCAGGTTTTCCGCGAAGCCGCCCTTTTCCCGGAACACCCGGCCCTGGCTTTCCAGTTGGCGTTTGAGCAGGTAGGCGGCCTGGTGCACCGCGCAGAGCATGGCGTTGGCGGCCAGTACGGGGGTTGCCTTGTTCACGAAGTCCGACAGGCCAGCCAGCCCGGTGAGTCGCACCGTGCCAGGCGGGGCTGGCGGGAGGTCGGGAGCGAGGTCGTGTTGCAAGCGTTCCCGCATGGCGAGTGCTTCCGGGGAATCCTTGTGCCAGACCCGCAGCCCCCGCTGCACTAGGAAGCTCTTGTAGTCCTTGATCAGTTCATCTTTAAGGCTGGCGCGGGCCACATTGGTCAGAAGCATTTCCGACTTCCGCGAGGTGGCGGCCGCGCCGCTGCCCTCGCTGATGTTGCGCACCCCGCTGCGAGCGGCCTGCACCATCTGGTCGTGTGTGCGGGAACGCTTATCGATGAACCGGTCGCAGAATACCACGGTGGCATCATAAACCGCCTCCGCCACCTTGTAGCTGCGCAAGTGCTCGTAGCCGCCATGCGGCAGCAACACGCCATCGGGATCGCTCATGGTGCATCCTCCAGTGTGGTTTCGTCTGACAGGTCTGACAGGTCTGACAGGTCTGACTCGTCCGACACGTCCGACCTGTCCGACAAGTCCGACGCCTCCCCCCCCACCGGCAGCTCGGCGGCGGCATCGCGCACATCCAGCTTGCCCGTCACGAGGTCGGCGGTCAGGCGCGTCCGGTATTCCTGCATCAGCGCGATTTCCCGCTCCGTGCGGGCGATGGCGGTGTCGATTGCAGAAGTCTGTGTGTAGATGTTCTCAACGATTGAATCTTGGTCCTGACGAGGAGGAACCGGAATGTTCATCCGGCCATAGCGACTTGAATTGAGATTTGCCTGGTGAAGGCTCACAAGCGCCTGACTCCGCGCAAAGGCCCAGAAACGAAAACTGTTCAGCAGGTAGTTTAGCCAACTCGGATTGTGTTCGGCACGAACCCTCAGCCGAACCAGATATGACGCAAAGGTGACAGATGGTTCATTGCTGCCGCTGAAAATGCCAACTTTCCCCACCAACTCAGGGCTGTTGGTTCGATTGAAAAGAAGGTCGTTGGTCTTCAACGACAGACCAGCAGGGATTTCGTTGATGCCTCCTTCATCAGGAACGAGAACGCGGCCATTCTGAATGTGCCCCATTGTGAGAACACGATATTTTCCGTCTCCGGTCGAACTCTCGGAAGTTCCGTAGTCCATTCGGAGTAAGGTTTGTTTGAGTGGACGAATACCCCAATGCCCCGGAATCTCCCCCAGCCAGGGGATGCCGGAGGGCTTGAGGGGGACGTCGGGATTGAGGCCGCGGGTGACGGCATTATGGATGATGGCCTGCTTCTGCTCGTTCAGCAACCCGATCAGCTTCCGCTTGGCGCGGATGAAACCGTCGATCTTCCGGTTCGCATGGTCCAGAAACCGCACGATGGCCGCTTGTTCGTCGGGCGGCGGGAGGATGGCTTCGATACGACCGAGGTCATCTGAGTAAAGGCGTAGACGGCTCTCAATGACACCGGTTGATACGGCCTTGATGCGCCCTTTGTAGAGAGGAAGCCGGAAAAGCTGATGGAAATACCAAGGCTGTGCGCCCTTATTTAAACGGTAAACGCAATAGGCTGGACTGGCGATGCCATCAAACCGCGAAACGCCCATGCTGCCGTTCCAAGCGAGCATGATATTGATGACGAGGTCATTCACCGACACCCGCTTGTAGCCAACCAAGGAAGCGGCCCGTGTGTCCGGTGCATCAGAACCGTCAGCAGCCTTTCGCTGAGTCACACCAGTGTATTGCGACACACGAAGCAACTGCTCCTTGCCGGTGGTCGAGCGCGAATCGACTTCGCGCAGGATCAACTTGGTGCGGCGAAGATCCCAATGCGCCGGCACACAGCCGAGCCATTCCTGCCCAGACTCCTTGTATTCCGCATACGGCTTGAGGCCCTCGATCATGCCTGCGATCCTTTGGTTTTGCGTTTCGGCTTGCTGGCGCGCGGGGCTGGGGCGTCAGCGGCGAGTGCTTGTTCGGCGATGAGTGCCTGTTCGCGCAGGAGTTCGGCCTGCAGTTCTTCCTCGCTGGGAAGGATGAGTTTGTATTTGCTGGCGAAGAGTTGCTCGTTGCCGTGGAGCACGGAGTACCGCACAATTGTGTGATCCTTGTGGGCGCAGAGGATGATTCCAACCGTGGGGCCGTCGTCGGGGCCGCGCCGCTGGTCGTCGTAGAGGCGCACATACATGTCCATCTGCCCGATGTCCTGATGGGTGAGTTCGCGGGTCTTGAGGTCGAAGACGACGAAGCATTTGAGCAGATAGTTGTAGAAAACCAGATCGATGTAGAAATCCTTGGTCTCAGAGCTAATGCGCTGCTGACGCGCGACAAAGGCAAACCCTTTGCCAAGTTCCAGCAGGAAGGACTGGAGATTTCCGATGAGGGCGTCTTCGAGCGTGGATTCGAGAAGTTTGCCGGTGCCGGGAAGCCCGAGAAACTCCAGCATGACCGGGTCGCGGATGAACTCGCGCGGTGTAGACTGGATCCCGGCGAGCTTTTCCGCGGCCTCATCGCGCAGGGGCTGGCGCTCCTTGCTGGCAAGCAGGCGCTCGTAGTAGAGTGTGCCGATCTGGCGCTCGAGGGCGCGGGTGTTCCAGTTCTGGGCGGCGGCTTCGTTCATATACCACTCGCGGGCGGGGGGGGAGTCCACACGGAGAAGCAGGCGGTAGTGGGTCCAGCTCAAATTTGGACGCAATGCGTCTAAATTTGGAAAAGCCCGGTAGAACTGGCTCATCTTGTAGAGATTGGAGCGGTCGAATCCCGTTCCAAATTCGGCGGTGAGACGGGCAGAGACCCTGGCCAGTACCGCCTTGCCATACGCGGCCCGGGATTGGCCGCCTTGCTCGAATTCGACAATGTGGCGACCGACGGTCCAACCCGTACGGACCTGGACGACATCCACAGCGGTAAGAACCTGGCGGCGTGCTTCGAGAATAACAGCCCGCAGGCTGGTCAACAGGTTGTCAACGTCATCCTCTGCCACCTGCGGCAATTGTCGCACCAGTGGTGCGACTATTTCAGCCCCCTTCTTTTTCATGCCGTGGCACCTTTCGTGATTTCGTGGAGCAGGCCTTCCGTCTCCTGCTCCAGGGCGAGGATGTCGGCGCTGATCTCAGCGAGGGTGCGGAGCCGGGGTGGCTGGTAGAAGTGGCGGGTGAAGCTGACTTCGTAGCCGATCTTGGTGTCGCCATCGACAATCCAGGCGTCGGGCGTATAAGGCAGCACTTCGCGGCGGATGAAGGCTTCGATGCCACCCTCCTCCAGCAGCGGGATCTGCTCGTAGTCGCGCAGTTCGCTGTCGGGCTCGTATTCGACGATGGATGCCTTGCCGTCGATCGTGGTTGCGTAGAGACCGTGGAGCGGGTCAGGTCGGACGTGTCTGACCTGTCCGACCTGTCCGACATGTCTGACCCTCTTGATCACGGGCGCGGCATCCTCCACGCGCCAACTGACGGCACCCACGATGAGCTTGAGTTCAGAGGCGCTGGGCTTGGTGCCGAGTTTCTTGAGCGCGGCTTCGACTTTCGCCAAGAAAACGTTGTGGTCCTCGAAGAGGCCTTCCCCCAAGGCTTCACGGAGGCGCATGGCGGTGGATACCAGCGCGGCGTCGCGCCGCCAGGTGCCCGGATCGAGAAGCCTCTTCCTGGTCTTCTCGGGGATGCCCTTCCGGGGAGCGCTGTCCTCGTCGGACGGGTCTGACTCGTCCGACTTGTCCGACCAGTCCGACAACAGCTTCTCCAGGGCGGGAAGCGTGCCGGCCCAGTTCTCCAGAAGCGCATCCCCCAGAACCGCGTAGATCTGCGCGCGCAGTTCCTCATCCCCGCTGGCGTAGCGCAGGGGCTCGATGCGCGGGCGCGTGAGCTGGCTGTGGAGGCGCAGCGGACGCTCGACCTTCACTTTCCAGTAACCGAAGGCGGCATTCGGGAAGATTTTCGACTGCGGTGTCTCCTTGAAGGCGAGGAAGGTGTCGCAGATGCGCTGAATGTCCTCTGGGGAGAGTTCGCAGTTCTTCTTGCCCATGTTCTTGCGCAGGGGCTTGAACCATTGCGTCGCATCAATAAGCTGGACCTTGCCCTTGCGGTGCTCGGCCTTGCGGTTAGTGAGCACCCAGACGTAGGTGGCAATGCCGGTGTTGTAGAACATGTTCAATGGCAGGGCGACGATGGCCTCCAGCCAGTCGTTCTCGATGACCCAGCGGCGGATATTGCTCTCGCCCTGCCCGGCGTCGCCGGTGAAAAGGGAGGAGCCGTTATGCACCTCGGCGATGCGGCTGCCGAGCGGCGTGTCGTGCTTCATCTTACTGAGCATGTTGGCAAGGAAGAGCATCTGGCCGTCGCTGCTGCGGGTGATGAGGGAGTATTCGGAATCGCCCGCGTGCTCGATGAGGAAGCGCGGGTCCTTGACATCCTTCTTGGAACCTTCACCGCTCATGCGATCCAGGTCGCTCTTCCAGCTCTTGCCGTAGGGCGGATTGGCGAGCATGAAGTCGAAGGTGCGGGAGCGGAACTGGTCGTTCGACAGGGTGGAGAAGGCGGGACCGCCGACGATGTTGTCCGCCGCGTCGCCATCGCCCTTGAGCAGGAGGTCGGCTTTGCAGATGGCGTAGGTTTCGGCGTTTATCTCCTGACCGTAAAGGTGCGTGGCGACCTGTTTGCCGTGCGCGATGGCGATCTGCTGGAGCGTTTCCTCGGCGACGGTCAACATGCCGCCGGTGCCGCAGGCGCAGTCGTAAAGCAGGTAGGTGCCGGACTCGATCTTGTCGGCCACCGGCAGGAACATGAGGCTGGCCATGAGCTTGACGGCATCGCGCGGGGTCCAGTGCTGGCCGGCTTCCTCGTTGTTGTCCTCATTGAACATGCGCACGAGGTCCTCGAATACAGTGCCCATGGAGTGGTTGTCGAGGCCGGGAAGCTCGCCGACGGGTCGGGGGCTGAGGTTGATGTCCTTGTCGAGGAACTTCTCGATAAGCTGGCCCAGTCCGTCGGACTCTGAGAGCCGGGGGATCTGGTTGCGGAACTCGAAATTCTTGAGGATATCCTGCACGTTCGGCGAAAAGCCGTCGAGGTAGGCCATGAAGTCGTCCTTGAGCGTCTGCTGCGTCTTGCGGGACTTGAGATCGCGCAGAAGGAAGGGCGAGGTATTGTAGAAAGCCTCACCGGATGCGGATCGCAGGGCGTCGTCCTGGTTGGTGATCATTTCCTTGTCGAGCGCGGCCTTCATTTCGAGCACGGCCGCTTTGGTGGGTTCCAGCACGGCATCGAGACGCCGGAGGACGGTCATCGGCAGGATCACATCGCGGTACTTGCCGCGGACAAAGACGTCGCGCAGCACGTCGTCGGCAATACCCCAGATGAAATTGGTGATCCAGTTGAGTTGGGCTTGATCCATAAGGAAATATTCCTATCTTCATTCTCCGCGTTTGTAATCTGCCGCCACCCAATCACGCATTCAACACCGACACCGCCCATTCTCAAAACCGGCAGCATCATGCCGTACCAACCGAGCGGCGTCAAACCAACAGGAAGAATCAACGCGCTATTCCTTAACAGGCTGTGGCCGGCGTGATTGTCGGTTATTCTTCCCCCTGCTTGTCCGGTAGGCGACGCCGCACTCACGCACACCGAAGCCAATTTGCTTTCGTGGCGATTCCGGGGTATTCATCAGTTGCCGCAGCGCATCAAAGACCACACTGAACTGCTTGTCGTATTTCTTTTCCAAATCCACGAGTTTGGACGCCAAATCCTCATGTGAGGCAAGCATACGCTTCAGCCGGACAAACGTCCGCATGATCGCGATATTAACCAGGATTGCACGAGGACTTTTCAAGATACCGGAAAGCATCGCAACGCCTTGCTCAGTAAAGGCATACATGCGGGAAGCATGCTTGGCCTTGGATGAACATATCACAAATTGTGATATGTTCCGGATCTCCTCTCGCGTGAGTTCGAACATGAAATCATCAGGGAACCGGTCATGATTGCGTTTCACGGCTTGATTGAGGACCCGCGTCTCGACTTCATACAGAGCCGCCAGATCCCGGTCCAGCATCACCTTATGTCCACGCAAGAGCAGGATTCGGTTTTCAATCCGTTCCGAAAGTATCATGTCTCCGTTTTCCTTGGTCATTGGATATTCCTTGTTCGATATTGGATATTCATCCCATTCTACCTTGGGCCTGGCAGTGCCGCGAAAATAGAAAATGACCTTGTTTGGTCGGTTTCAGGGGCAAGGTCCGCCAATCTTCGCTTGCCAGCATGACTTCCAATTCCATCATCATTTCCAATCCCATCCTGACCCCAGCGTTTCTAATCCATTCCCCGCCGCCACCCCAATCACGCATTCAACACCAGTTCCGCCCCATTCTCAAGACAGACAGGCACTTGATTCCAAATATCAGGCGACTTGGTGGACCTGAAATGGAAGATGGGCAAAGTCCAGCCGGTTCAGGTCGAGATGCCTGGAAGCCTGGTCGATATCCAAGCCCACAGGGCGGCCATGCTCATCCACATCCATTACAACCCCTTCGGTCAACTCTACAACATCGGATCCCTTCTTTCCGGAAAGGTCTATGTATAAACTGTCCGTATCCGCGAAATATTCAATTTTCATTGCTTGAACCTCCTGTCTGGAAACGCATTGTGTATGGTTATCTCATCCGCCAGTGTAATCACGCGCAAGTATCGCCCTCCAAGCGTCGGCACCTGTGCCCAGAATCTGACTCGTTCGCCGTCCTCCTGCACCTCACGCCGCAAAGGATTTTCAACGACGTCGATGCACATCTGTTTCGTCAGATATGGTCGTTTCTCCAGCACTTTGGTCTCAAAGTAGTCAGTGAATCGGCATTCCATCGTGGTAAGTCTCAGCGCCATACCGTTCCATTTCCCATCATCACTCCTAATCCCATCTTGACCCCAGCGTTTCTAATCCATTCCCCGCCGCCACCCCAATACAGCATTCCGCTATCGGTTCCGGCCATTCTCAAATCCGGCAGCATCATGCCGGAACATCCGCGCGGCGTCAAACCTCATGTCAACGGGGAAGACGGCTGATTACATCCGTCGTAACGGATTTTCAAGCGGTGGAATCCAATCCGGATTGACGATCAGCTCGATGCCGCGAGCCTGATGGGGGATGCGCCGGATGAAGCCCCGTTGTTCGAGCCTGACGAGCATCGAGTTGACCGACGGAGCCGTGAGGTTGAAGTGCCTTTGGAGGATCGCGTGGGTCGGCGCGACCCCGGCATGGTTCCGCATCATGTATTCACGGATGAGGGCGAGAAACTGGCCCTGCTGCCGGGTAGGTCCACCCGGCAGGATAGTAGGCTTCTTTGCCGTTGATCTGTCGGATTTCATCTTCGGACTCGCCGCGTCAATGGCCTCAAGCGCAAGCTCCATGGCATTCGTGGCTTCAAGCGGAATTTTCTCTACGATGCCCTTGTCCTGGAGAATAGCGCGTAATCTGGCACTGGCCTTGGAAAGCAGACCGGACACCTTCCCGTCACTCAGTTGTTGCGCGCTTTGATCATTGTTCATGCGTTCGGCGCTTCTGGGTTTGTGGGGGGATTTCGTGTTGATGAATTGCTCCTATGGTCTGCTGCGGGATGGGATCGCGTAAGTTTGTCGTTTAAGCGTAACCAAGTAAGAGTGGGGTTAAGAGTGCGACTAAGAACACGGTTAAGTGTAGGGAATGAGCGAAGCGCACACTTTGTCGCCCGCTTACGCCTACACTTCGTCGCCACCCTTAGTTGGTTACGCTTAAACGCCCGGCTTAACCGGACTGTCAGAGAGTGTATGCGCATATAGGCTATGAAATATCCCCCCACAAACCCGGAAGCGCCTCGAGAATACGGTTGCTGTCGAGGCCATAGGCACCGAGTGGGTGTTCCCATTTCTGTGCCTTGGCATCCAGTACCCAGATCTGCTGCGCTGGCACTTCGCTGACGACCTGGGGGGAATGCGTGGTGAGAATGAACTGGCACCGAGGGAAGGCATACTGGAGCGCTGGCACAACGCGGCGCTGCCAACCGGGATGCAGATGGAGGTCGATCTCGTCGATCAATACGATACCTGGCGCCTGAAGTGGATTATCGAGTTCAGGGTAAGCCAGGGCCAGGCGGCGGGCGAGGTCGCCGACAAGCGCAAGTGTGCACTTTTCGCCATCAGAGAGCTGGTTCACGATGAGTTCTTCCCGGCCTTTGTTGATCACCATTCGGTGCGGCTGACGTTGAACGTGAAGGTTCGCGAACCCAGGCAGGAAATGCGGGATGGCCTGGCGGACGGCTTCGAGTTGCCGGTCGCCGGGAACGTTTGCCTCGTGGCGCGGCACGAGGGAGGCCTGCCATTTCCGGCGGTATTCCTCGTTCTCCACATCCTCTCTCTCCCGAAACCACTCGAAGAAAAGGCGGAAGTTGTTCTGCGCACCAGTCAAGGCTCCGTAGTGAGCAGCAATCTGATCAAAGGTGTGTTTCTCACGGATTCGGACGGGAATATCGAGGACCGCTCGGTTCACCGGATAATAGACCGCGAGGGGAACCGGTGCTTTGTTGTTTGCTTCAAGCATGTGCTGAATGTGCTGAGCGATGTCCTTTGCACCTCCGAGTTCCGATGTTGATTCATGTGGGCGGCCTGCCCGTGTCTTTGTTACCATCCAGTCGAACAGACTCCCATCGTGCTCGACTTGAATCCATCCGGTAGCCGTGTTTTCCCCATTGCGGATGTCGTCCGGCACGAACTGTCGGCCTCCTGGCTTTGTGGTACTGATCGCGCTTGTCAGTTTGGATAGAAGAATGGCCGCACAGTCCAGAATGCTCGACTTGCCGGATCCGTTCACGCCAACGAGAGTACTAACGCTTTCATGGAACTCGAACTTCAGGTCCGCTATGCCCCTGAAGTTCTTGAGATGAAGTTTCTTGATTTTCATATGCCTGTCCCACCCCAATCCCGCATTCAGCACCAGCCCTGCGCATTCTCAAAACCGCCAGCATCATGCCGTAACAACAGCCCGGCGTCAAACCTCATGTCAGCAGTCAGTTTTGCTTCCTCTCGTCCTTTCACGACAGGATGTCGCGTAACCGGGGCAGCCGGTCTCGTCGGCATGTCGTCTGGATTTGGGGTATTCCCGGCATTGATCCGGCTTCAGGTCGTGGATGCGGCAGACGTAGCGATTCGTGTCTGGTGTCTTTTCCAACCACGGGCAACGGATGACGTCGTCGCCCGTTTCGGGATCGATCCAGAGATCGTACACAAACGCATCACCAACCGGAATCGGATCCACCCACGCCAGAATGTCATCCCGCCCAGCCGCCTGCCAGCGTTCGATGTCGGCCACCGTCGCACAGACCGAAAACGCATCGCTCAAGTTGATGCAGCAGTGTCCGCATTGCCTGCACAGGAATCCAATTTCTCTCATAAAACCCTACACATAGAATAGGCGGGTGACGAAGTAGCCGACAACCAGGATCAGCAGAAAGGCGGAAATAACCGCCCGGCGGGTGGCGTAGCCGACGCCGACTGCCCCCTGCGTCGTGGCGAACCCTTCATGGCAAGCCACGATCGTGATGATGATACCGAAGAGGAACGCCTTGAACAGGCCGACATTGAGATCCTTGACATCGGCAAACCGGGTTGCATTGTCGATATAGGCCGACCACGCCACCCCGAGCTGGGTCGCGCCCACGATCCCCCCGCCGATCACCCCCATGACGCAGGTATAGAACGCCAGAAGCGGGGTCATGATCGCCATCGCCACCAGGCGGGGCATCACCAGGAACCGGACCGGATCAATCGACATGATCTCCAGGGCGGCGATTTCCTCTGAAACCACCATCGTGCCGATCTGCGCGGCAATCGCCGACCCCACGCAGGCCGCGAGGATCAACCCGGTCATGAACGGCCCCATCTCCCGCAGCATGGAAATCATGACCGTCGAGCCGATAAACATTTCCTGGTTGAACCGCCGCAGTTCCAGCCCCGTCTGCAGTGCCAGGATCATGCCGGTAAAGAGCGCGACGACCGTGATGACGCCCAGACTCTTGATCCCGAACACGAACATCTGGAAGACGATCTCACGCCGGGCTCGTTTCCTGAAGATCGTCCGCATCGAGACCACCGCCGCCAGGAAAAGCAGCACCGCCCGGCCTACGTCCCGCAGCACGAATACGGCTCCTCGCCCGGCCTTGCCGAAGAGATTCCGGGATTCGGGGAAGAATTCGGGTTCGCGTGTCATCATGGTTCGTCCATCCCTGTTGTACCGGTACGTGCGTCACGACCGGCCTGTTCCAAGACAGCCTTTCCGGCAGTCCGACTGCCGAATCTCAAGAGGTACAGGAGCCGCCACGTCCGGTCCGCTCCTTTTCGCTCCATTCCTGCCAGCCCGTACAAGAGCGACCAGGAGCGCGTCGCGCCCGCCTCGTCACGGTGCATCTGCAAGAGCGGGAACACGGAAACATCCCGCTGCGTCGGCGTGCGGCGATGACGGTATAGCCCCCAGAGCAATTCCGACTCGCAGGCATCACCGGCACGTTCCCGCGTGTAGAGACTCCAGAGCGGGGCCCAGTTGCGTTCGATACCGGGCGTGTGCTTCAGCGGCCAGAGCGCCAGCGTCCGCAGCAGCGAATGATCCGCCTCGCGCCGGTACGAGATCAGCGGCCACAATTTGAAATACCGCGACAGCACCCTGCCATTCCCGGCACCCGCCGCACCGTCATTGGCGTCGCCAGCCGGTAGCCGCTCATGCCTGGACTCGTAATACACCAGCGGGATCGCCCGGAAGTGGTTCACGGTTTGTTTCGGCAGTTCGCTGCGCCTTCCGGAAACCAGAGGCCAGAGCGCGAACCATTGCCGTTCGTGCTCCATCGCTTTGAGTCCGTAGAGAGGCCACAGGTAGAGTTTATCCACACTGCCACGGCAGTACTGGATAAACGGCCAGGGGGCATTCCAGGCACGATGATTATCGCCCGCCCACTCGTATTTGAACAGCGGTGGCAACAGCATGCGCGAATGCCGCTCGCCGACATCCACTTTGCCGTACAGCGGGAACAACACGAAACCGCCGCCCTTCTGGTCGGGGTAATGGTATTGCACCGAGGTCCAGAACGGCCACATCACAAACTGCTTTGTCCAGCGGTCCTGATTGTACGAATAGCCATAGAACGGCCACACCCGAAGGCGATCAACCTCAGGACCGACGGTTCTTGCGAAGATCGGCCACAGGACGCTGTGCGACCGAATCGCGTCCATCTCGTAATAGGCATAAAGCGGGAACAGCACGAAGACGATCCGGTCTCGCCCCAGGAACTCGCGCAGGACCCCACCCAGCGGGAAGAAGGCGATATAGGAATCCCCCTGTAGGCTGCGCCCGCCGAAGAGCAGCGGGAATACCGTCCAGCGATGCCGGGACCGAGCCTGCCCGACATCGAAATCGTGCCCGAACGCGGGGAAGTAACGCCAGTCGCGCTCGCCACGGGTGGTCTTGTCCATGCCCAGCGGCCAGAGGAAATCACTGACTGCCCGCTCCTGACCCGTATCCGTGACGCGGCTCCAGAACGGGCGCACCGCCGAGAAGGTCATGCCGTCATCCGACGCCTGGCGTTCGACCAGGGGACCGAGTGCCTGCGCGGTCGCGGTCCCGTGCACATCGTCCCCGGCGCGGTAGAGCGGCCCGGCATCCACACGCCGCCCCGCTGTTGACACGCAGCCGGTCGCGGAGGCAATCAGCAGCAGCATCGCCAGCAAGCGGCCCGCGCGGACGCTGAAAAAGTTATTCAACGCTGTTAGACTCAAAATACTCACCAATCCGCGTATCCTTCCTGAAGAGCGTGGCGATCAACGCCGCCCGGATCCACATGCCGTTGCGCATCTGCCGCCAATAGACGGCGTGAGGGCTGTGATCCACAGCGGTCGCGATCTCCTCGCGACGCGGCAGCGGGTGCATGATCACGGCCGATGGCTTGAGCAGCGGCAGTTCCGCCTCGCCGAAGCAGAACGACGAGATATCGATCCGCGCGCTTTCGCCGTTGGACGTATCCCACTCGTTCTGGACGCGGGTCATGTAGACCGCATCCGCAGTGGGCAACTCGGCGCGCAAATCCCGGCTCAGCGAGAAGCGGACTTTGCGGTCGTGCAGGATCGCCTGGATGTCCTCGCCGATCTGCAAGGCATCCGGCGCCACGAAGCACAGCTCCACATCGCGGTATTGGGCCAGCAGCACCGAAAGCGAACGGACGGTGCGGCCACGCTTGAGATCACCGACAAACACGACGCGCTTGCCATCGATGCCGCCGCTGTGCTCGAAGCTGCGTTGCAGCGTGTAGATGTCCAGCAGCGCCTGCGTCGGATGCTGGTCCTTGCCGCTGCCGGCATTGATCACGGGGATCGGGCGTTCCGAATTGGACAGCAGCCAGGCCGAGCGTTCGGCCAGGCCGCCGATCTGGCTGCGCATGATAATCAGGTCGAAATAGGAGCTGAACGTGCGGATGGAATCGTCCTGCGTCTCCCCCTTGAATTCGCTCGAGATGGACGTATCACGTACCTCGCCCATCTTCAGCCCGAGGATCTCGCAAGCCGCGCAGAAGGAGAGGAACGTACGGGTGCTGGGCTGCGAGAAATACAGCATCGCCCGCTTATGCGAAAGCAGGGACTGCAGGAAATCGAGTCCCTCGTGCGTCTTGGCGATCCGCCGGATGCGGGTGGCCAGTTCACCCAGCGCATCCAGCCGGGCACGGTCGAATTGCTGGGCGACAATCACATGCCGCTCGCGGTCGGCATCCCGGAAATACGGGGCCTTGGCATCCGGCGACAACGCCTGGAAATCCTCCCAACTGATATCCGATAGCAACATAGCGATTCCTTTCAAGCACCTTCCGTCTTCTGTCTTCCGCCTAAAGTCCAAGGTCTACAGTCTGCGGTCTGCAGTCTTCCCCGTCCCCATTGTGGCCACGAAAAGCGCCTTCAGCGTGTGCATCTTGTTCTCGGCCTGGTCAAAGACCAGCGAGAAAGCCGCGTTGAAGACTTCATCCGTGACTTCCAGCGCGCCACAGTCGCGCGTGATTTCCGTATTCGTGTCGTGGAACGCCGGCAGGCAATGCAGGAAGATCACCTTGCGCGTTTCCAGGTTGCCGGTCTTGCGCATCAGGTCCATGTTCACCTGGTAAGGCCGCAGCAGCGCCAGCCGCGCGTCCTGCTGCGCCTCCTCGCCCATCGAGACCCAGACATCGGTATACACGACATTCGCCCCGGCAACCGCTGCGGCCGGATCGTGCGCCACCGTCACCGTCGCCTCATTGAGCTGCGCGCGTTCCTGGCACCAGCGCACCAGCTTGGCATTTGGCTCCAGTTCCGCCGGGGTACAGTTGACAAAATGCGTACCTGCCTTGGCGCAACCCAGCATGAGCGAAGTGGCCACGTTGTTGCGCCCGTCGCCGATGTAGACAACCTTGAGGCCGCGCAGCCGACCGAATTGCTCGCGAATCGTCAGCAGGTCGGCCAGTGCCTGCGTCGGATGGTTCGAGTCGGTCAACCCGTTCCATACCGGCACCCCCGAATACTTCGCCAGCGCATCGACCGTCTCCTGCTTGAATCCTCGGAACAGGATGCCATCGAACATGCGCCCGAGCACACGCGCCGTATCCGGCACGGACTCCTTCTTGCCGAGGTGGATATCCTGCGGGGTCAGGTATTCGGTTTGCCCCCCCTCGTCGTACGCCGCCACCGCACCGGCACAGCGGGTACGCGTCGAGCTTTTCTCGAAGATCAGCGCGATGTTCTTGCGATCCAGCAGCATGCCGCGCTCCCCGGCCTTTTTCTTGGCCTTCAACGCGGCGGCCGTATCCAGCAGGTACAGCATCTCCCCGTCGGTCAAATCGGTCAGCGTCAATAGTGAACGCCCCCTGAACTGCCTCGCTAAATCCATTTCATCATCCTCTCTAACCTGTAACTGGGCCATTTTACACACTAGCCGTTCAACAGATTAGGGCGAAAGATTAGGGCGAAAGATAAAGGTTGCTTATGCTCCACCCTAATCTTTTGCCTTCATCTTTCGCCTTAATCTTCTTCAGCAGCCAAGCGCGAGTGATAGAACAATACTCCCGACCTGCGCTCCGCGCAAATCCAAAGCGGCGATATCTCGCCGCACTCCATATTGGCCCTCTCCCACACACACACTCACCCCCCCTGCGAGCAGGCGACCAGCGATTCCAGCGCCTGCATGGCGCGCCCGCTATCGATCGACGCCTGCGCGACCTCCCACCCCGCATAGATCGAGTCGGCTTTGCCACCGGCGGCGATCGCCGCCCCCGCATTAAGGCAGACGATATCCCGTGCCGGTCCCTTCTCGCCGGCAAGCACGGCCTTCAGGATGCGGGCATTGGTCTCGGGATCGCCCCCCTTGAGCGCGGCGGCATCCGCATAGGACTCGATCAGGGACAAGGGATCGAACTCGTAGGTCTTGACCGTCCCGTTGTTGAGCTCGCTGATCCGCGTGGTGGTCGTCACTGTGATCTCGTCCATGCCGTCCTGACCGTGGACGATGAACGCCCGGCGCGTCCCCAGGCGCAGGAGCACCTGCGCGAAGGGTTCGGTCAGCGCCGGGGTGAACACGCCGATGATCTGCCCCTTGGCCCCGGCCGGATTGGTCAGCGGTCCGAGCATGTTGAAGATGGTACGGAAGCCCAGTTCCTTGCGCGGTCCCATGGCGTACTTCATGGCCGGGTGCAGCTTCGGGGCGAACATGAAGCCGATACCGGCCTCGCGCACGCAATCCTCGACGGTCTCCGGCGTGGCGTCGAGGTTCACCCCCAGCGCCATCAGCACATCCGCCGATCCACAGGCACTGGTGATGGCGCGGTTCCCGTGCTTGGCCACCGGCACCCCCGCCCCCGCGACCACCAGCGCCGCCGTGGTGGAAATGTTGAATGTGTTCTGCCCGTCGCCCCCGGTCCCGCAGGTGTCGACCACCGACAGCCCAGCGCAGTCGATGAAGACGGCATGTCGGCGCATGGATTCGGCCCCGCCTGCGATCTCGTCGACCGTCTCGCCTTTCATGCGCAGCGCCGTGATCAGCGCGGCGATCTGGGCCGGCGTGGCCTCGCCATTCATGATCTGGTCGAACGCCGCCGACATCTCCGTCTGCGTCAGGTTGCCACCGCTGGTTACTTTTCGTAAATATTCCTTCATTTGATTCCTTTCACCACTGTAGCCCACTCGCGCCGCGAGTGCGGCTGCTGCGTTGTAAGCGAACGGTTGGTTGGCGTCAACGCGGGGATTCTCGTAATCGCACGCGCATCCCCGTTGCCTCAGTTGCGGCGCAACTGGGCTACAATTCTGTGAATTCTGTGCCTTTCGTGGCTATTCTCCTGCCTGTGACGTACCCTGATAGTTCTCCACGATCGTGCTGAAATTGCGCAGCAGCCGCTTGCCCGTCGGCGTCAATACGGATTCGGGATGGAACTGCACGCCATAGGTCGGGTGTTCGCGATGGTGCACGCCCATGATCTCGCCATCCTCGGTCCAGGCATCGGGCACCAGTTCCGGCGGCACCGTCTCCGGCAGGATCGCCAGCGAGTGGTAACGCCCCGCCGCAAACGGGTTCTTCATTCCCTTCCATAAAGGTCCGTCGTCGAAGCGTACCAGCGAGGTCTTGCCGTGCATGATGCCCTTGGCGTATCCCACCGTGGCTCCGAAGGCCACACCGATCGACTGGTGCCCGAGGCATACCCCCAGGATCGGCAGTTTGCCGCTCATGGCCTTGATCAGCGCCACCGAGATGCCGGCCTCAAGCGGCGTGCAGGGCCCCGGCGAGATGACAATCCCCTGCGGACGCGCAGCCACCACCGCCTCCACGCTGATCTCGTCATTGCGGTAGACCCGGATATCGGCCCCCTGCCCCATCATCACCTGCACCAGGTTGTAGGTGAACGAATCGTAGTTATCTATCAGTATGATCATGACGTTCACGCCTTCCAGACGTTGCGCTGCCCGTGCTTAAAGTTCCAGTCCGTTCAACGCCAGTTCCACCGCCCGGCGCATGCCCTGCGACTTGTGGCAGGTCTCCTCGTATTCCCGCTGGGGATCCGAATCGTACACGATCCCCGCGCCGGCCTGCACCGACACCACGCCGTCCTCGACCTCCAGCGTGCGGATCGTGATCGCGAAATCCATGTTGCCGGTATAGCTGATGTAGCCAACCGCCCCGCCGTAGGCCCCGCGCGGCGAGGGCTCCAGCTCGTGGATGATCTGCATCGCCCGGATCTTCGGTGCACCGGAAAGGGTGCCCGCCGGGAATGTCGCCTTCAGCACATCGAGCGCGTCGAACTCGCGGCGCAGGATGCCCTCGACGTGCGAGACCAGGTGCATGACGTGGCTGTAGCGCTCGATCACCATGAAGTCGGTCACCTGCACACTGCCCGGCTCGGCCACGCGCCCGATATCGTTGCGCCCCAGGTCCACCAGCATCACGTGTTCCGCCTTCTCCTTCTCGTCGGAAAGCAGTTCGTCGGCCAGCGCCCGGTCCGCCTGCTCGGTGGCCCCGCGCGGACGCGTGCCCGCGATCGGGCGCACCTCGACACGGTTGCCGGTCAGCCGCACCATTACCTCCGGCGAGGAGCCGACCAGCGTCTGCTCACCTAACTTCAGGAAGAACGTGTAGGGCGAGGGGTTCGTCAGGCGCAGCGCGCGGTAGAGCTGCAGCGGCGGGACATCCGTTTTTGCCGAGAACCGTTGGCTGAGCACGGACTGGATGATATCGCCCTCGACGATGTACGCCTTAGCCTTCGCGACCATGCCCTTGAATGCCTCCTGGGTCATATTGGTCTCGAACGCGGCGGGCGGATACCGGCGGGCCGGCTCGTCCCGGTGCTCGGGCAGGGAGGCGATCACCGCGTCGATCTGCCGGCAGGTCTCGTCATAGCAGGCGGCCACATCATCGCCCGCCTGCGTCGAGGTGCAGAAGACCACCTTGATCGTGTGGCGCACATTGTCGAAGACGATCAGCTTGTCGACCTTGAGGAACCGGCTGCGCGCGGCCACCCGCTTGTCGCCGGCCTTCGGCGAGGGCATGCGCTCGAACTCGCCGATCGCCTCGTAGCCCAGCACGCCGACCGCCCCGCCGAAGAACCGCGGCAGGCCGGGGATCTCCGCTACACGCAAGCCGCTGTAGACCTCGCGCAGCGCCTCGAACCCACCGGTGGCACCGTGGCGGTGATCCACCTCAAGCAGCAGTTCCGGGTCAATGCCGACGAACGAATACCGGCCCCAGGTCTCGCCCCCTTCCAAGCTTTCGAACAAAAACGCATTCGCATTGCCGGCAAACCGCTGCAACACCGACACCGGAGTCTCGACATCGGCCAGGGCCTCGCGGTAAACCGGTACGACATCATGCCGCGCCGCCAGCGCCATATACTCTTCTTTAGAAGGAAAAAACACAACCGTCCTCGTCTTCCTTTACTTGGCATTCATGCCCATGCAGACCCTATCAACGCGCCATTTGAAGCAACTTTCGAATGCTAGGCCCCCAAGCATGGAATTGCAAGTTCAGACTTCCCTAGGCAATCGCCAGCGACACCGCCCGCCGCCATCGCGCGAAGTGCCCGGCACGTTCAGAATCCCCCATCCGGGGCTCATAGCGCCGTGCCAGCTTCCACTGCCGTCCGATCTCGGCACGATCCGCCCAGAAACCGGATCCCAGCCCCGCCAGGTAAGCCGCGCCCAGGGCCGTGGTCTCGCTGATCGCGGGCACATCGACCGGAACCCCCAGCAAGTCCGCCTGGAACTGCATGAGGAACGCATTACCCGCCGCCCCGCCATCGGCGCGCAATTCCTCAAGCGCCATACCCGCGTCGCGGCACATGACCGCCATCACATCGGCACTCTGGAAGGCGATGCTCTCCAGCGTGGCACGAACCAGGTGCGCCCGCGTCGTGCCGCGCGTCAAGCCGGTGATGAGCCCGCGCGCGTCGGGATTCCAGTACGGGGCGCCCATGCCGGTCAGTGCCGGCACGAAACAGACCCCGCCCGTATCGGGCACGGAGAGTGCCAGGGCCTCGGTCTCGGCGGCGGCGGTAATGATCCCCAGCCCGTCGCGCAGCCATTGGACCGCCGCCCCGGTCACGAAGATCGACCCCTCCATCGCGTACTCCACCGGCTCTTCCCCCAGTTGCCAGGCCACGGTGGTGAGCAGCCGTTCCCGGCTGGCGACCGGCTCGGTGCCGGTATTGAGCAGGATGAACGATCCCGTCCCGTAGGTGTTCTTGGCCAGGCCGCGACGGTGGCAGGCCTGACCGAAAAGTGCCGCCTGCTGGTCGCCGGCGATCCCGGCCACGGGGATCGACTGCCCGAAGAAGGCCGCCGGATCGGTATGCCCGTAGCAGGCGGACGACGGGACCACTGCGGGCAGCAGGGCTTCCGGGATATCCAGGCGGGCGAGGATGGCCGGATCCCAGCGGCAATCGTGGATGTTGAACAACAGGGTGCGGGAGGCATTGGTGATATCGGTAATGTGCAGCGCGCCGCCCGTCAGGTTCCAGGCCAGCCAGGAGTCGATCGTGCCGAACGCGATATCACCCGCCTCCGCCTGTTCGCGCAGACCCTCCTGATGATCCAGCATCCAGGCGATCTTGGTGGCCGAGAAATAGGGATCGATCAGCAGACCGGTACGGGCCTGCCAATCCGGCTCGAGGCCTTCCTGCTTGAGCTCGCGGCAGTGCTCGGCCGTGCGACGGTCCTGCCAGACAATCGCGCGCCCGACCGGGCGTCCGCTGCGCCGGTTCCAGAGCACGGTGGTCTCGCGCTGGTTAGTGATGCCGATGGCATGCAAGGCGGCAGCGGAGATGCCGGCGTCCTGCAAGGCGCCGGCAACCGTGCTGCAGACGCCCTGCCAGATCTCGCTGGCATCATGCTCCACCCAGCCCGGCTGCGGATAGTATTGCGGGAATTCGGCAGTGCCCCGCCCCCGCACCCGTCCGGCATGGTCGAAGACCAGCACCGTCGTGCCAGTCGTCCCTTGATCAATCGCCAGGATGTAGCCTTTCTCAGCCATGCCATTCCCCCGCCATAAAGGTTGTTGCCCTTTCTTATTCCACACAGCCCCGCACCCTGTCAAGAGGTTCGCGATCCCACCGGCGCACAAATCACTTCCGGGGGGGTAGGTGCGCAGATTGACGTGATCCTCTTGACCATAATCGTAATCGTATTATTGGAGTTTACGCTTCCATAATTCGTGGATGATGGGAATGTCGGCGGGTGCCCATTGGAGCGATTTCCCATCGGACGGATTAATCCATTTGGCATCGATATGCTCGGTCAGGGTCAAGCGCGGGCGGGAAGTGCAAGTGGCCCGGAATGGCAACAGGCGAATGGTACCGAACTCGTAGGTGTGTGTTACGGCAGGCATTGGCTGCAGCTCCCCTATCCCAACGCCCAATTCCTCCCGGATTTCACGGCGCAACGCATCTTCCGGTGATTCCCCTTCCTCGACTTTGCCGCCGGGGAACTCCCAGTATAGGCCAAGGTGTTTATTGGCCGGTCGCTGCGTCGCCAGGAAAGCCCCCTGCTTGTCGATCAGCACTAAGCAGACAACGGTCATGATCTTGGATGAGGTAATAAACGGACCTTCCCTGTCGAGTTGCGTAATTGTAGAACCAATTAAAAATCGAAAAACAGAAATCGAAAATTACTGCATTCACTCGGGCTTGATGCCGAGGTCGGCAAGCGTCTGGCGGATCCGCGCGAGTTCCTGCGCGGCGGAGGCTTTATGGCTGGCGACGAGCAGCAGGTCGCCCAGGCGGCCGTTGGGCGTGAGCAGGCGACGCGAGGCATCGGGCTCGCGGTTGCCCGTGGCGGTGTAATGCGTCTTGATGCGATCTTTCAGCTCCTTCATCAGAACGGGTGTGACCAACTCCAGTTCACCCAACCGGTAAAGGAACGCCTCGGCCGATACGCCAAAGCGATGTTTCAGGCGCAGCAGCAGCTCCCACGTCCATTGCCCGGGCTTGACGCCCACCTGCCGCACACTGGCGCTGACGGCCTCTTCCGGCATCAGGAAGCAGGCCGCGAATCGCCGCGCCGCATGTTCGCCATCCAGTCCGCCGATCGTCGCCTGGGCAGCCAGCCCCCCGTTATAGAAATAGATCCGTCCCAGCTCGTAGCACAGCCGGAACAGTTGCCGCTCGACCGTGATGCCATCGGCGATCAGGAAGAAGGCATTGGCGGACTGGCGGTCGTAGCAGGAAACACTCTCGACAGTCGCCGGCAATGACAGGAAGACCACGTGCAACCCGGCATTCTCGAAGAGTTCGATATAGTCGAAGATCACGGCATCGCTGATTCCCAGCAACCCGCGCACACGCGTGGCAAAACGCTGCAGCCCGCCCTGCGTCACGGGAAGCTTGAGCGTCAACGGGATCGCCGCCTGCTTCTGCACCTCGGCAATTTCCTCGAGCGCGAGAAAGCTGTTGATCACGCCGTCGATCACGCGAATGGTCGCCTCACCGAGGGGCACCTTTTCCGGTTCAAGGCGGATGATCCGTGCCTGTACGGACTCGTAATCATGCGCACGGGCGGCAAACGGGTGTTCCGAGTGGCAGGCATCGCTGCCGTATCCCGCAGGGGCCTCGCGCACCACATGACTCTTGACCGAATCATCCAGCAGATGACTGGCATCAGTATGCAGCACGTCGGCCAATTTACAGAGGACAGGCACCGACGGCAGATGATGCCCTCTTTCCAAGGTGTTCAGCGGCCCGGTACAAATGCCGATCTTAGCGGCCAGTTCAGCCTGGGTCAGGCTGTGCTGCAATCTGAGCGCCCTGATCCGGCGACCAACGGCTCCCGCATCCGGTGTTGTGTTTGTCATGCAAAGAGAATGACCAAGCGCGAATCAAATGTCAACATGATCGAGGGACTTGCAGAACCCCTCGATCATGTGATTAACTGATCGTCTGGGCGGTTACTCGACGATCTTCGGCACGACAAACAGGCCGTTGGCTTCGCTGGGGGCATTAGCCATCACCCGGTCATGGTCCAGTCCGGGGCGTGCGCGGTCCTCGCGCAGTATATTGGTCACCGCCACCGCATGCGAGGTCGGCTCCACACCGCTGACATCAAGCGAGTCGATCTGCTTGACATAACCGACGATATGCTCCATCTGCGGTTGGAAGGTCTTTACCTCTTCCGCCGTCAAATGCAGCCGTGCCAGATGCGCGACGTAACCGACATCCAGTTCCCTGCCCTTTTGTTCCTGTTGCATGATGCGTATTCCCCCCAGATTTCAAACGTAAGGGCAGCATACTAACCTCAAACGCGCCACCTGTAAAGCCGCGACGAGGGCAAACGCATCTTAATTTCCCGTGTATCCGCCTTTCCTCCGTAATAATATACACCACCCGCTACGCTGGAGGCACCGAGACACAGAGAAAGCTCTTCACCTCATGACTGTGTCAGGTGAGTTGTCCATGCTCAGCTAATATTTAGATGCGTTTGCCCTGGCCGCAACAGCAATTCGCATGATGGCGGCTTATGCTCGGCTTTCCGGCTGAAGCCGGGACTACGAACAGGCTCCGAGACGTTTGTAGTCCCGCCTTCAGGCGGCATTTGCTTTCATGCGAGTTGCGGAACGCAACAGCAGCAGGAAGGCCGCGAAGAGCACGACTGGCGGCCAAAGACGGCTGGCGACCGAGGCGACGCCCCCGCGCACAACGCGGAACTCGACGCTGAGGCCCGCCTCGGGATCCACCAGCAGCTTGCGGTAGAACCGCAGCGCACGCCCGTGTTCCGGCATGGCCACCCGGATCGCGCTGACAGCAGCCTTGGCGGCATCCTGCTGCCCGACCATGCGATCGGCCACGATGTCCAGCGCACTGTTGTCGCGAACCGACAACGACTGCTCAATCTTCGCGAATTGCTCGGTGGTAAACTGGCCGTCCGCCATGTCGACCTGGACGGCGGCGTCCGGTGCCAGCGCGATGTTCTGGGCGTTGCGCAGCGAACTGCGCCGGTTATAGAGACCGACCTTGACCTGCTGCATCTGCAGGTTACGGAACTGCACACGGGCATCCTCGTTCAGATCCGCCTCGCCCTGGGAATAGTTCATCGCCGTGCGCAGCACATCGCGCGCCTCCTTCTGCTTGCCGGCACGCTGTAGCTCGGCCCCCTGGTCAAGCAGGCGCCCAGCCTCCTCGAGGGTCTCCTCGCGCCGGGTACGGTTGCCTTCGAGGTAGCGACGGACGTCGAAACGATAAGCCTGCGCACCTTCATCCGCCAGTTCCATGCTGCCGCCGAACCCGGCGTAACGGACACCGTCGGGCGCATACATCACCCACTCGATATCGCGCAGCGGCAGACCCTCGAGCCGCGGGGCCTCGTAACGCCGCTGACCGCGCCAGTCACTTGTTACCGGGGCTCCGGCATACATGAACTCGACGTCGATGCCGTGGGCGCCATCCTCGACATCCAGCGGGATGCAGTACAGCTCACCATCACGTGAGACGGGGGCATCCTGCCCGTTGACCAATGCCGTCCAGACGGGATCCGCCATTTCCGGCAGCTTCACCTTAAGCAGGCGCAACCGCCCGGCGTTCATGCGCAGCACGACCCGCATCAACTGCCGACCATCGGTAGACAGGACGGAGGTGATGCGCGTCTGCTCGATCCCGGCAGGCAGGACATCGGCAGCATCGTGCCGTACCACGGAGAGCGGCAGCACGAAAGCCGGATCCAGCACCTCGTAGCACTTGACGGCCGACGAAAGGTCCCCCGCGCCGAACTCGGCGGGAATATTACGCGGGTCCATCACCCGCAGCCCGTCCGGACGATCCGCGTCGCCGACCTGCACCCGCCCGGCCCCCGTCACCACCAGGAAGCCGCGCGCAGCTTCCGTGCCCAGGGTCATCAGCGGGCAGATCTCGGCACGCTGACCGGTGCGCTGCCAGCGGTGCTGGAAGGTCGCAAGAAGCTGGTAAGCATTGTCCACCTTGTTATGAAGATCCACCTGCCAGATTCCCTTTTCGCGATCGATCGCCTGCACGCGGGCAATACCCGCGCCGTTGACCGTCAGGGTCGCTTCGGGATCCGGGGATTGCAGCAGGAACGTCTTCACCCCTGCATTCTCGATCCGGTAGCGCACATAGGCCTTGATCTGCATCAGGCCATCCGCCAGTTCCACCACCTGCAGGATCTGCGGTTTGACGACCGGGTCGAGCTTGTCGGCCCGCAGCACAATACTCCAGTCGGGACGGTGGATATCGAAGACCAGCACACCGGCCTGGCGGATTCCCGCCTCGCTGGCCTTCTTCATATCGACGCCGACCTGATGATCGACCATCATCCGGATACCGCGCTCACCCGCCAGGGTAAGGCGTCCGCGATGCGTACGCGCACCGGTCACCTTTATCCGCGGCACCCGCATCTGCGACTCGAAACCACCGGTGCCGATACGCGCCATGACCAGGTTGATCTCCGCCCGGCCAAGCACCGGGCGATTGAAATGCACCACAACCCGGTTCCAGGCTTCCTCCCCGGCAAACGCCGCGTTTGTCGCCGTGCCGGCATCATCCCAGTGGCTGACATCGGCACCGGTCAAGGCCTCGATCTCGAAACCGGCGGGCATCTCGAACGCCACCGAGAAGACCGCGGCCTTGGCCACGTCCAGTTGCAGGCGCGTGGCCAGCGCGATGCGTTCATCGGCAACGGTGAGGGCACCGCTTTCCTCGACACGCAACTCAGGCATCACCGGTTCGGCCGTGATATGCGCGACCGCCTCCGCCGCCTGGTGATACCGGAAGGCCCGCCTCAATGCCGGCAACGCCACGCTTCCGCCCTCCTTGCGCACCGCTGCCAGCGCCATGGCCGAGGCGGCGAAATCCTCGATATTGATCGGCGTCAGGCCGTCGGCGCGATCCACGCGGACCTGCACAGTATCCGGCGCGGCCAGGGCCAGGGAACCGCGCTGCCGGGCGGCCCCTATGACCTCCAGCGCACCGAGTCGCGCCTCATAGGGCAGCCCCTCGCATGCCACCTGCGTACGGACATGCAGAGTCAGCTCGCCAGTGACCGGACGCTCGAAAATGGTCTCCAGCAACCGGCTCACGGGATCGAAACTCCAGGTCGCCACCCCCGCCGTCTCCACGGCCGTCACGGTCATCCCCTCCGATACGCGGATCTTCATCTCGCGCACTTCCCCCTGGGCAATGCGGCATTGGATCTGGTGGCTGACATCCACCACGCCTGCATACAGGGCCGCGAAGGCATTGACCTCGCTGTAGAAGACTGTCTTCTCAAGCTGGGTACGGCGCACCCGCGGACGCCACGCAAAGGCGATGCGCTCGGCGGCACCGAATACCGCCTCGACCTCGGTGGCATCCGCCTGTTCACGCAGATCCAGGAGTACGGCCTCGTCGCACTGCACGTCGAGCCCGGTTTCGGGGATGCGCAGGATCACGCGGTTGCACAGGCTTTGCGGCAGCGTGAGTTCCAGCCGCCGGAAGCCTTGCTGCTCGACGACCGGGGACTGAATGGTAAAGGTCACCTCATGCTTGCCCGGACGGTTGATGTCCAGGCGGTACCCCTCCGCCGTCGTCACCAGCGCCATCGCCTCGGGATCGAACCGGTAGCCCTTGAGCACATGCCCCGCCGGGGCAATGATCATCGCGGCAGGCTCATCGGTCCGGAACGCCAGCGTGGTGCGGATCTCGGCACTTCCCTCGATGCCGACGCCCGTCGCGGGACCATCGATTTCCAAGCGGACATCGTCCATCACCGGAACCGCGCGCACGGGCGCCACTTCACCCGCGATGACCGGAAGAACACAGCACGACATTGCCATGACGAAAGACAGGAACAGCAGCGGCAACGAGATGCGGCCCTGCCGTGCGGGATCGTCGCCGTCCACCGGGCAAAGCGGTGCAAATGGATCAAAACCGGCATCACCCTCTTCTCCGGACGCCTCGCCACGATCGTCCGAGATCGTTGTCTCCGGCTTCCGGCGACGCCGGAGCAGGCTGATCAAATACCGGAACCCCGCCGCGATAGTGCGCCAGCCCCAGGCCAGCAGCCGCCAGAAAAGACGCCATCCGCCTCTAAAGACAAAAAGCCCGACCAGGACAAGCAACAGCAATACGGCCAGCACGCTGCGCCCCAGGGCGGCCTGCGACAGCCCCGCCGCCAGTATGGTCAGCCCCAAGGCAGCCGAAACCAGGCCGCGCCGCCTTAACCCATAGGCGAGCAAAATAACCCCAGCCAACAGGCAGCCGAGCAGGCCACGCGCATTGCTGCTGGCCCCCATCCACGCCGGCACGATCTGCAGTGCCAACTGCGGCGGCTGACCGGTCGCGAGTTCCACCGCCCGGACAATTTCAGTGGTCTCGCCTCCGCCCCACCCCTGCCGCAAGACTACCAGCGGTGCCCGGCCCCTCAGCAGCGCACGCACCAGCGCAACGGCCTTGCCCGCCACCGCCGGCAACCCGCCTCGTCCCGGATCGGTCACCGTCGTTTCCGCACCGCCTACCCCGGCGATGGAGAAGCCTGTCGGCGCCGTCAAGCGCCAGCGTACGAACGCGGCATGCGTGTCGGGCATCAGCGGTCCCGCGAGCATCAGGCGGCCAACACCGCTACGCCAGAATCCGGGCTCGCTGTGAGTCAGTGCGTAGACCACCTCGACCTGGAGCGCCGTGTTCGGGTCGCGCAGCCGCCCCACCGGCACCAGGATCACATCCCCGTCGCGCTGCGAGAGCGCGTCCTGCTTCTGTCCCTGCTCGTCCACCATGCGGACCGACCATAGCGCGGCCGCCTCGGGCAGGCGGATACGAAGATGCTGGCGCGAGGCGTTCTTGAGATAATAGTTGACCGTGGTCACCGACTCCCCGTCGCGGGTAAGCTGCGTGTCCAACTCAACATAATCGGCAATCTGCCCCAGCAGCGGTTCCGACGGGTAACGGTGGATCCGCACCACCGCCGGATGCGGGGAGTGCGTGTACTTGAACGCGGCCAGGACCGGATCGGACACCAATGCCGCATACTCCGGCGGGATCTCGGCCCGGTCGATCGCGAACATGGATGCCGGCAGCGGCTGCGCCTCGGTCACGCTCAGGCTGGCCGAGCTGGCGATGACCACGTAGCCGACCTCGCTTTCCGTCTCGAGCGTTTCAATCCCGGCGACCGCCATTTCGGCATTCTCGCCCGCATAGGCGCGGTCATACGTCACCAGCAAGGTGTAATCCCCGAGGATGCGTGACTGCAACCGCACCGTGCAGACATCCCCCTCGCGGGTCCATCCCTCGATATCGGCCCCCGCAATCTCAACGCGTTCGATCTCCGGCGGCACTCGCAGGCGCAGTGCCTGCAGGGGTGCCACGCTGACGTGGTAGGTGATCGCCGCGCTACAGTACAGCACGCCTTCGCTCAGCGAGACCAGATGGAACACCTCCGAATGCACGGCGGCATCGGCACGCTCAACAGCGAAGGACACACTCCAGCCCGGCTCGCGGAAGCGGAAGGCCTGCTGGGCATCGGCAACCCGCATCGGGGCCGAGCCGGTATGCACCTCGCGCAGACCCTCCACCGCCTGCGGCTTCAGCCGCAGACCTTTCTCGGCGGCAGCCACCAGGTACCCGCGCTCCGTGCGGGCACCCTGCAGGCGGAAGTGCGGGGCGGCGAACCCCGTCGCATCGACACCCAGCGCCCGCTCCATCTGGATCTCGACCAGCGCGGTGCCGAGCACGGCCTTGCGGAAGGGCACATAGACCAGGCGGCGCCCCTCCTTCTCCCGGGTATCGGTGTCCGCCGAGGAGACATCGCTGCCGCTGACGCCGGTGACCGTCCAGGCGGCATTGGTGCCGATGTCGATCCACAGCTCGCGCAGTGGTGCATCGCGCACATCCAGCTCCACCGAGGCGTGCAGCGAGAGCATGCGGTCGGCCAGCGAGAGCGTCAGGCGGCTATCGGCACTGAACGAGGTGACAATCTCATCGGCCTTGAGGTCCAGCCCGTAGGGCATACCCGAGAACTGGTAGGAATACACACTGCGCGACGGCTGCGTACGCGGCACCGCACCCTGGGCGACCGCCGGGAAAGCACCCGTATCGATCTGCGTCAGGCCAGCGGTTTTGCCGACCTGGAAGCGGATCGCGCTGTCGGTCCCGATCATCAGGAATCCACTGGTCCGCAGCACCCGCTCGGGCGTCAGCGCCGGCAGCGTGAAGGTGCATGGAAAGACCGGTAGAGCCATCTCACCTTCCACCCGCAGGCGGTACGCCTCGGTCTGCGGGCGACTCAGCGTGACATGTAGGAGGTTCTGATCGCGATCGATGCGCCAATCCTGGATGTCCTCGCCATGCACCTGGGTGATGTTCATATCCGGCAGACGGAAGGACAGGTCGATCAGCGCGCCTTGAATCACACGGTAGGTAAAGACCGTGTCCAGTCGCAAGGCACCCACGCTGGCGGTCACGATGGTCGAGGCCTCGCAGGTGGCCACCAGATCGGCCTCCAATCGGCGCACTTCCGGCTTCCAGCGCACGACAAAGCGGTCGGCGATGCCCAAGAAACCCTCGACACGGGTCAGCGTATTCGTGCTGTCACTCTCTGCCGGCACCTGGAGACGCGCGACATCCAGCGCACCGGGAAAGCTCACGTCCAGGTCATTGCGGTCGCACAGCACCGCGACGCGGCGGACGCCCGCCTCGGGAATGGCGAATGCCGTCTGCCGCCATTCGCCATCCTTTTCAGGACGCGCGGCAAAACGCAGGACAAGCGGATGCCGTCCCTTGCTGAACCAGCCGCTGGAGGCAGGTAGACGCACCTGGAGGCGGTCGTCCTCACGCAGCAATTCCGCCCCGCGCGGCAGGGTACTGTCCAGATAGCCGTTATCCCCGGTTACCAGCGTCAGCACGGAGCCATCGTCGCTGACAGCAGCATCCAGACGCAAAGTGAAGACGATATTCTCGCCCTGGATCGCCCCCTCCAGGGAGACATTCGAGACCTCCACCGGGGTGCACCACGCCATTATTGGAAACAACACCGCCGCCAGCATCGCCAGTTTCTTCTGCATTCGATTTCTCCTTTTTCGTTCAACCGGACTCATTCAATATCAAAACCGCAATCGGCAGGTCAGGCTTTTTCAAGATCCTTGTAAGAAGTTTGTCTTCAACCTTCACCGTGCCAGTCCCCCGGCCGTCTCCACCATCTGCACCAGTTCGCGGATGCGCTGGTCGAGGTGCAGTTCCAGGGCCACCGGACGCAGCACCGCCGCCACGTCGTCGAAGGCGACCCCCTGCACGAACGGGCTGCCGCGCAGGATCTCCGCGAACGCCGCCGCCCCGGCCGCGAGACGGAAACGCGGACTGGCGGCATCGAACGCGGGCAGGAGGTCACGCGCGGTGATCCGCTGCTCGATCTCCTCGATCTTGCCGTTGTCCACCCGGCGGTACCGCACCCGCGCGACCGCCAGCCAGTCGTCCACATCGGACGCGAGCCGCGCCTGCAACCCATACGGCACCGGTTGATTCACCGGAGCCAGATCCAGCTCGTAGAGCGCGGTCACCGACTGGCCGGACCCCACCTCACCCGCATCCACGGTGTCGTCACGGAACTGTTCCTTCGTGAGCTGGCGCTGCTCGTAGCCAAGCTGGCGGTACTGGTTTACCCGCTTGGGGTTGAACTCGATCTGGATCTTCACGTCCTCGGCAATCGTGTTGAGCGTGGACGAGAGGTCATCCACGAACACACGGCGGGCCTCGGTCTCCGAATCGATAAAGGCATACGCACCGTTGCCCTTGGAGGCGAGTTCCTTGAGCATGGCGTCGTCGTAAATGCCCATCCCGAAGCCGAAAACCGAAAGATAAAGCCCCTGGCGGCGATTGGCCTCGATGCGCTTGACGATCCCGTCGGCTGCCGTTTCCCCGAGGTTCACGACGCCGTCGGACATCAGCAGGATCCGGTTCTCGCCGCGACTGATGAACGCCTTGGCCGCCTGCTCGTAGGCCTGCCCGAGACCCGCCTCGAGATTCGTGCCGCCCCCGCACTGGATCGCCTCGAGCGCACGGATGATCGTCTCGCGCTGAGCCACCGGCGTATGCGCCAGCACCAGCCGAGCCCGGTTGTCGAACTGGATGATGGAGACCTGGTCGGTCTCCGCCAGTTCGTCCAGCAGCAATTCCAGGGCAGTACGCATCAGCCCCAGCCGGTCGGGCTGGTTCATCGACCCCGAGCTGTCGATCAGCAGCGTCAGCGACGCCTGCCGCTGCTCCTCACGGCCCAGCCGACGACCCTTGACGCCCAGTTTCAGCAGGTGCAGGCCACGCCCGAACCGTGAAGGCGCGATCTCGGCTGCCACGCGGAACGTCTTGCCGGCGGGTGGATCGTAGGCATAGTCGAAGAAGTTCACGAACTCTTCCGTGCGCACCGCTTCCGGCGGCGGCAGATTCCCGCCGAGCATGTAGTTGCGCGACACCGTATAGGAGGCGGTGTCGACATCAATCGAGAACGTCGAGAACGGCTGTGCCGCCGAGGCGACCAGCGGGTTCACCCCCGCCGCCTTGAACCGCGGCGCAAAGGCATCGGGCAGTTCTTCATCACCCAATACTTCCGCCACGGACTTCTCCCGAACCAGCTCAGACTGCGGAATCAAGGCTTTCAGCTTTTTTTCATCCTTTACTAGCTCTTCGTTCCGTTCCTGAGCGACGCGCTTCAATTTTTCCACGCCATCCTTTGCGCCAACCTCGGATTCCTCTGCCGATAGAGTTCCCCCGCTGACCACGGTGCCTGCCCCTACCGTGAACAGGTCGCCCGCTACCGCACCACCGATTTTGATGGCATCACGCCGACTTCTATCTGCGGCATCCTCCGATTTCCTCTCGTTTTCTGTGTTACCAAGACGATCTACATCGCCAGCGGGCAATGCCTTGTCCTTTGCCATCAGCCGACCGGGTACCGGAATATTCCCGAGGATTGGCATTTCCTTCGCCACCTCGTTTTTCACGACAGAGTCCGATGCCGGCGGAGCGTTCTCGCGCTGGCGCGAGTCCTTCTCTCCACTTTTATTCACGATCTCAATGGGAACATCCCTGTCGTCCGAGAACCCCTCTCGCCGTGCCTCCACCCTGACTCCGGACGAACGATTGCCGAGCATTCCTTGCATGATCACCGGACTCTTGACTATCGCCACCGAATCAAACTCGGCCGGTTTCCTAGAATAGCCTACAACGTTTACCGATGTTACCGGTTTGGGCTCAGGGGCTGCGGTGGGCAGCGATGGCATGTCGGCAGAAATATCCATTTGAACCTCAGTCGGCACGGGGGGGGCCGGAGTTTCGGGCAAATAACGGTAATAGGAGTCTCCGCTACCTCCCTGTCCACCGCCAATCGGCGTTCCATTCACGCTCTGATCCATCGGCTCACCAGCGACCGTAACGCCTGAATCCTGTTTCTGATCACGCTCACTAGCCCATCCCAGACGCGACTCCTCGGGTGCTGTAGACCTTCTCTCGCTGGAATCGTCCATGGACTTTGGCTTGCCAGCATGATCACGCCCTCTCGCTAACGACTCGCGAGGACGCTCGCCCTCCACTATACGATCCAGCGTTACCGATGAGTCTGCGTGGCGTGCGTCCTCGCCAGCCGGCTTTCCGCCAGAGCGGTATGTGACGGCACCACCGATCACACTCAGATCGCGGCCTTCCATCGGCGCAGTCTCTTCGTTTTCCTCAAGCTGCTCCATGGGCTCGTAATCCGCCATTGCCGACGGTTGCACCATCATTTCCACAGGCACAGTCATACTACGAGCCGATTTGTGACTACCGAAGTTGGCTGTCACGATACTGAAGATCATCAGCCCCGCGATCAGGACGGCGGCCATCTCCAGGATATGGAACCGCAGCAGCAGGGGTTTGCGCTTGGCCGTCGTCTGCTTGCCCATCCCCCGTTGACGGAAGGCGGCAACGACGCGCTGGCGATGCTCGGGCGAGAGAGCGGCGGGGGCGTCAGGGACATCCTGCAGCGCGTCGCGCAGCAGGGCAAGCGTCGGCGCCAGCCGGTCCGCAACAGTGCGGCAGGTGTCGCATTCCGCCAGGTGGCGGGCCATCGTCTCCTGCGTCCGCGGGTCGAGATCGCCCAGCAGGTAAAGAGTCAGGCGATCGCGGATCGCCTCGCAAGTCGGTTTAACGTTCATTTCATGTCCCCCATTTGATCCGTCTGATCTGTCCGATCGGTCTGATCCGTCTGATCTCTCAAAAAAGCACACCTCTCCACACGCCTTCCCTACCTCGCCTCCACCAATCCCGCCAGCCGAGCAACGGCATGATGCAGGATATTGCCGACATTGCCCTGGCTACGCCCCGTGATGCCAGCGATCTGCGCATAGGAAAGCCCTTCCTGCAACCGCAGCACCAGCACCTGCTTCTCATGCGGCTTGAGACGGTCAAGCTGCTCGAGCACCTGCTGCTTACGGTCCGCCAGCGGATCCTCCTCCGTGGTCAGCGGCATTTCCAGCGCGGCTTTTTCATGCAGATCGGCCCGACGGGATTCGTGGCGCAGGTGATTGACAGCCTCGTTGTGCGTCACGCGGTACAGCCAGCTCTTGAGCGGCGGCGAGGGTTTCAAATCCTCGCGCCAGTGGTTGCAAAGCCGGATAAATGCCGTCTGCACCACATCCTGCGCGGCCGACGGGTTGCCGGTCACGCGGGTGGCATAACGCAAAAGCGCCGCTTCGTACTCAATCATGATCGCCTCCACCCGGCTGTCGTCGTCCGCCGTCTCACCGGGTTTTTCACGGGCTATGGTTTCCATAAACATCCCTCGATAATGTGCTAGCTACACTATATACGTCCGTCGTTTCACGTTTCTTCAAAAAAAGAAAACAATTTAA
>CAZSRU010000009.1:0-60970 GCA_964609395.1 uncultured Victivallales bacterium | reverse complement strand
ATAATCAGACGATCACCAACATACAAATCAAATTATCGAGGTAAGGAGTTCTGAATTTCAACAACCAGGAGGCGACTGTTGACCTTGGCGGGGGCGACTACGAGGATATGCTGACCGGCAAGCCCTGCGCGGGCAGCGTGACGCTCGAACGCTACGGCGTGCGCATCCTGCGCACGCCCATCTGAGATTATAGCCACAAAAATTCACAAAAATCACAAAATTGACGCAAAGGATGATTAGCCACCAATCGTACAAGACGGACAGATTTGTTTTTGGAACTATGGGTTTGAGTGTGAATGCTTAGTGTGGTATAAGTGGTCCTGTTGATAGCGGTTTTAGGTTACACTGGATGAATTTTGATTGAGCCTTGAAAAATCATGCAAGCGTTGAAGTTTTACCACGGCAGCACAATCTGCATTGAGAAGCCTTGCCTCTTGCCGGCAAATCGGCGACTTGACTTTGGTCCTGGTTTTTACACCACCACGGAGCTCTCCCAGGCGCAACGGTGGGCACAAATCAAAAAGCGTAGAATGATGGCACCCGATGGGCGTGTTTCGGTATATGCATTTGATATGGCGAATCCCGATTTGAATGTGAAAACATTCGAATCACCGGATGAAGAATGGCTGGATTTTGTAATGGCGAACAGAATGCGTGACCGACCAGTGGGAACGCAACACGATGTCATCACGGGTCCAGTGGCCAACGACACCTTGTACCAGACCCTCTCGCTGTTTGAACGCGGGTTACTGAACCGCCAGGAAACGATTGTCAGGTTGCGGACCCATGTGTTGGCCGACCAAGTCGTTTTCTGCACAGAGGCAGCCCTGTCATGCTTGAGGTATGAGGGCTGCCTGGAGGTGGCGTCATGACGCAGGATGGGTTTATTTCCTTGCTGGCGATCAAGGTGGCTGGGTTGGTCGAGTGCGTAACCGAGCACGAACAGGTGACATTTATGGAGGCCCTGCGCAGGGTGTACGCCTCTAAATTGTATCATTTGCTTGAACGGGAAGATACCAAGTTGTGGCACCACAGCCCGCGTGCGCTTTATGATGCCCTGCTAAGCGAAGGCCAGACGGGATTTCCGGAGTTACCGGATGAATAACCAGCATACCAATGATGTCGGTCAGTTTGTCGTGTTCTGCCTTGAAGAATACAAGGCAGCGGAGAATTTGCCTGGAGAGGCGGTTTTCGGACTGTTCGAGAAGAATGGTGTATTCGATTATCTAAGAGAGGGTTTCGACCAACTGCATACGCTTGGTTCCGCCGCCTTGGTCGAGGATATCCGCGACTACCTCTGCCACCGCCATGCCATGCCGTAACGTAGAGATTTTCGACTTTACTCAATGGTCTGCAGTCTACAGTCTTCAGTCTTCCCTACCACTCTCACTCCCATTCGATGGTGGAGGGCGGCTTGGAACTGATGTCGTAGACGACGCGGTTGACGCCCTTGACCTCGTTGATGATCCGGTTGGAGATTCGATCCATCACGTCGTACGGCAGCTTGTACCAGTCGGCCGTCATGCCGTCGCGGCTCTGGACCGCCCGGACGGCGACCACGTTCTCGTACGTCCGGTCGTCGCCCATGACACCGACCGACTGGATCGGCAGCAGCACGGCGAAATACTGCCACACGTCGAGGTGGTTCTCCATTTTGAGGATCTCCTCGCGCACGCGCTGGTCCGCCTCGCGCAGCACCCGCAGGCGCTCGGGCGTGATCGCGCCGATGATGCGCACCGCCAGGCCGGGACCGGGGAAGGGCTGGCGGTCGACCACGTAGCCGGGCAGGCCCAGTTCGCGTCCGACCTCGCGCACCTCATCCTTGAACAGCTCGCGCAACGGCTCGATCAGCTCGAACTTCAGGTCCGCCGGAAGGCCACCGACATTGTGATGCGACTTGATCGTCGCCGAGGGTCCCCCGATGGGCGAGATCGACTCGATCACGTCGGGGTAGAGCGTGCCCTGCGCCAGGAAGTCGACAGGCCCGATCGCGCGCGCCTTCTCGGCGAACACGTCGATGAAGATGCGCCCGATGATCTTGCGCTTCTGCTCCGGATCGGTGACATCCTTGAGCGCGTCCAGGAAAAGGTCCGCCGAGCGGGCCACATGCAGGTCGATCCCGAAGGCCTTGCCGAACAGGTTCTCGACATCCTCGACCTCGTGCAGCCGCAGCAGGCCGTTGTCCACGAACACGCAATGCAACTGCTTGCCGATCGCCTTGTGAAGCAGGGCGGCCACGACCGAGGAGTCGACCCCGCCGCTCAAGCCCAGCAGCACCTGCCTGTCGCCCACGCGCTCGCGGACGGTTCGGATGGTCTGCTCGACAAACGAACTCATTTCCCAGTCGGCCTCGCAACCGCAGATATTGAACGCGAAATTCCAGAGCATTTCCGCGCCCTGGGGGGTGTGCACCACTTCCGGGTGGAACTGCACCCCGTAGATCCGCCTGGCGGGGGCGTGCATGGCGGCGTAGGCGCAGTTGTCCGATTCCGCCACGGCGGTGAACCCCGGTGGCAGCACGTCCACCTTGTCGCCATGGCTCATCCAGACCTGGAGGTCGGCGGAGAGTCCGGTAAAGAGGGGATTGCCGGCATCGGTCACACGCATCATGGCCTTGCCATATTCCCGCTTGGCGCTGCCGAACACGCGGCCGCCCAGCGTATGCGCGGTAAGCTGCATGCCGTAGCAGATGCCCAGCACGGGAATGCCGATGTCGAAAAGGGCCGGATCGCATTTCGGGGAGCCCGCATCGGGCACGCTGCAGGGGCCGCCCGAGAGGATGATGCCCTTGGGGGCGCGGGCACGCAGGGTCTCGGCCGGCGTGTCGAAACGCAGGATCTCGCAGTAAACCTTCTGTTCGCGAATACGACGGGCAATCAGTTGGGTCACCTGCGACCCGAAATCGAGTACCGCAATCCAGTTTGTCGGTGTCATGGCAGCTCCTTTAGTAAATCGGGGAGGATAGCAGGAAGACAATCCACGGGACAAGCAGAATTACAGCAGAATTACAGCCTTCTTTGCTTGCCAATTTTGTGTAGTCCGCTAAAATGCCCGCCCTATGAACAGGATACTCTTTAAAAAGCAGTTGGCGGCCGATGTGTACCAGATGCGCATTGCCGCCCCGTTGATCGCGCGCGAACGCCGTGCCGGTCAGTTTGTCATCATCCAGATCGAAAGCAATTTCGGTGAACGTATCCCGCTGACGATCGCGGATGCGGATACGGAAGAGGGCTCGATCACGATCATCTTCCAGGCGGTCGGTCGCACCACGCACCTGCTGGCCGCGAAGAACGTCGGCGACAGCGTCCAGCACCTGCTCGGTCCGCTGGGGACGCCTACCCACATCGAGAAGTTCGGGCGGGTGGTCTGTGTCGGTGGCGGCATCGGGGTCGCGCCGATGCACCCGATCGCCCAGGCGATGAAGGCGGCGGGCAACGAGGTGATCATCATCATGGGCGCGCGCAACCGCGATCTGCTGATCCTGGAGGATGAGATGCGGGCGATTGCCGACGAGCTGATCATCTGCACGGATGACGGATCCTACGGGCGCAAGGCGCTGGTGACCGCGCCGCTGAAGGAACTGTGCGAGGCGCAGCCCAAGCCGGCTCTGGCCGTGGCGATCGGACCTCCGATCATGATGAAGTTCTGTGCCGAGACCACCCGCCCTTACGGGGTGCATACGATGGTCTCGCTCAACACGATCATGGTCGACGGAACGGGGATGTGCGGTGGCTGCCGCGTGACGGTCGGGGGCGAGACCAAGTTCGTCTGCGTCGATGGGCCGGAGTTCGACGGGCACAAGGTGGATTTCGACAACATGATGAACCGCCTCAAGGCCTACAAGCCGCAAGAGGACAAGGATCATCACCGCTGCCATCTGGACGAAGTAATCGAGGAACGCAAATGACACATGTCACACCCGAGGAATTGACACAGGCTGCGACGCAGTTGCTGGGCGCTCTGGAGAAACCGCTGAAGGCCAAGCAGCGCATGGCGATCCCGGCGCAGGAGATGCCGGCGCAGGATCCGGCTGTGCGGCGTGCCAACATGAATGAGGTCGCGCTCGGTTATTCCGAGGCGCAGGCGCGCCTGGAGGCTGAGCGCTGCCTGCAGTGCCCGACCAAGCCCTGTGTCCAGGGCTGCCCGGTCGGTATCGATATTCCCGCCTTTATCCAGAAGATTGCCGATGGTGATTTCGCGGCGGCCATCGGCGTGATCCGCGAGAGCAGCCTGCTTCCGGCGGTCTGCGGCCGGGTCTGTCCGCAGGAGACGCAGTGCCAGGCCCCCTGCACCGTGGGCAAGGCACTCAAGTCGGTGGACAAGGCGGTGGCGGTCGGACGGCTGGAACGGTTCGTGGCCGACTGGGAGCGCGAGAACGGCTTGCTCAAGACCCCGGCGGTAAAGCCGGCGACGGGCAAGAAGGTCGGCATCATCGGCAGCGGTCCGGCCAGTGTGACCGTCGCGGCGGATGTGCGCCGTGAGGGGCACGAGGTGACCGTGTTCGAGGCCTTCCATCGTCCCGGCGGCGTGCTGCTTTACGGCATTCCCGAGTTCCGTCTGCCCAAGGCGATCGTGGACCGCGAGATCGACGAGCTGCGCGCGATGGGGGTGGAGATCAAGACCGATTTCGTGATCGGGCGCACGCGCCGCTTGACCGACCTGCTGGAGAAGGACGGGTACGATGCGCTCTTTGTCGGGACGGGGGCCGGACTGCCGAAATTCATGAATATCGAGGGCGAGAATCTCGTCGGCGTCTTTTCGGCGAACGAGTACCTGACCCGGGCCAATCTGATGAAGGGCTATGACGACCGGGCGGCCACACCGATCTTCCCGTCGCGCAAGGTTGCGGTGCTGGGTGGCGGCAATGTCGCGATGGATGCCGCGCGCTGCGCGATCCGGCTCGGCGCGGAGGAAGTGCACCTGATCTACCGTCGGACCGAGGCCGAGATGCCAGCGCGGGTCGAGGAAGTTGCGCACGCCAAGGAGGAGGGGATTATTTTCCACCTACTCCAGAACCCGACTCGGATCCTGGCCGACGAGCGCGGCTGGGTTTCCGGTATGGAGCTGCTGAAGTATGAACTGGGCGAGCCGGATGCCTCCGGGCGCCGGCGTCCGGTCGAGATCAAGGGCAGCGAGTTCGGGATGGATGTCGACACCGTGATCGTCGCCATCGGCAACGAATCCAACCCGCTGATCCGCCAGACCACACCGGGGCTGGAGACCAGCAAGTGGGGAACGCTGGTGGTGGACGAGACTGGCAAGACCTCGCTGGACCGCGTCTACGCCGGCGGCGATATCGTCCTCGGCGCCGCCACCGTGATCCTCGCGATGGGCGAAGGCCGCCGCGCCGCCGCCGCCATCAACCAGATGCTTGCACAATCCTGAGGTTGATCTGCTGAAAAAGGGGTGTCCCATGTCGGCGACAAATTTCAATACAAAGAATGACACACTCCGCAAGCTCCTGGGCAACGGATTGACCTAGCGCATTCCTCGATTCCAACGGGATTACAGTTGGACTGAAGAAGAATGGGAAGACCTGTGGATGGACATTCTGGGGACCATCAAGAACGGTGGAGAGCCCGCTCATTATATGGGCTATCTCGTTCTGCAGTCGGATAACGACAAGGTGTTTGATGTCATTGACGGCCACCGCGAGGGGCAGCACGAACATGAAATGAAAGCGCTGGAAATTCGCTGGGAGGAAATGGTCGGACGACTGGGCAGCGAGAGTTTTCCCGATTTCCTGAGATGTCACTGGAACAGTCGCCACTCGTTTGTCCGCCAAACCGAGCTTTTCAAAACGATCCGCAGTAAAATCAATACCCGTGATGCGGTGTCCGACCTGATCCGTCATATGGAAGAGGACATGGACACCTATATGGCTTTGACCCAACCCGACACATCCTCGTGGACACCCAGGCAGAAAACGTATGCCAGGGAACTGCGCATGTTCAGTGTCCGGCAACCATTTTCCTTGCTGATGTCAGCCCACCAACGAACAGGAGCGGGTGTATAACAGCGCGGCCGAGAAACTTTCGCGGCAGACCCTGACGGATGCTGGCACCACGATTTCTTCGCTGGCCTCCATCTATCCCAGTGATCTGGCTTTCCGAGCGGCTTTCTCTGAAAAACTGCTGCGCACTACACAATCCCGCAACAAACGGGTTGTTCGTTATATTCTGTGCGAGCTGGAGAAGAAACTGACCGGTGTGGATCTGGATTCTGACAGTGACAGTTTCAATCTGGAGCACATTCTTCCGGAAAACCCTGAAACGGGATGGGAGGCATTTTCCGACGATGAAGTTGAGGCGTTGGTCTATCGCCTCGGCAACCAGACCCTGCTGAACAAAGGTGCCAATAAAGATCTTGGCAACAAGCCGTTTGTTGACAAAAAGCCCTCGTATGCCGCCAGCGGATTCGGCATCACAAGAAAGGCGGCGGCAGGCTGTCACGCCGTCGGCTTGCTGCCGGACTGGCGGGGGAGGCTGGATTCGCAGTGGGACTGTTCGGTGTTGACGGTCCATAGGTCGTGACCGCCACCCTTCAGGTTGCGCACCGCCAGCAGTCCGGTCAGCATGGAGTGGTCCTGGTTGTTGTAGCGGTGCATGCCGTTGCGGCCGATGGTCTGGAGGTTCTCGATGCCGCCGAGGTACCGGCGGATCACCTCCAGATGCCCGCGGTATTCCTGGTCATAGACAGGGTAGGCTTTCGTCTGGCGGACGACCGTGCCGTCGCACACCTCGCGGCTGCTGCCCAGGCCCAGCGCGTCGAGCTCCTGGCCGGCTAGGGCGATGAGCTCTGCGTCCGTGCGGTTCCAGAGGTCGTCGCCCTCGGTGCAGAAATATTCCATCCCCAGGCAGGTGCGGCCCGTCTCGGGCACCATCGCCAGGCTCCAGTTCTTGAAATTCTGGATACGGCCCACCCTGACGTCCGGGCTGTGTACATAGATCCAGTTGTCGGGGAACAGCGTTTCGCGGTCCAGCACCAGGCACACGATCAGGAACGCCCGGTAGTTCAACTGGCGGGCCGCCTGCCGGACGGCTTCCGGTGCCGTCGTCCGCATGGATTCCACCAGCCGGTCCAGCGGCATGGACGAGATCACCTGTTCGGGCTCCCAGGCCTGCTCCCCGGTCGCGGTGCTGCCATGCACCCGGACGATGCGTGCGCCGTCCCGTTCCAGCGTGTGAACGCCCACGCCGGTTTGGACCTCGCCGCCGGCCTGTTCCACCCGGTCCTGGAAACGCTGCCACATCTGGCCTGGGCCAAGCCGCGGGTAATCGAATTCGCTGATCAGGGATTTGGTACCGGAACGGCCGAACAGCGCGTTTTGCACGGCGGTCCGCAGCGACAGCCCGTGGATGCGCTGCGCCGCCCATTCGGCCTGGATGCGGTCGCAGGGAATGCCCCATACTTTTTCAGTATAGGTCTTGAAGAAGGTCCGGTACAGCCGGTCGCCGAAACGGTGTGTCACCCAGTCCTCGAAGGTCTTGTCCTCGCCGTGCGGGGTCAGCTTGGCCCTCAGATAGCTGAGCCCGATGCGGGCACTTTCCAGCAGGCCGAGGTTGCGGAGCGTATCGGCGAGCTGCAACGGATAGGCGTAGAAACGGCCACGGTAGTAGATCCGGGACAACCGCGAGACCTTGATGAATTCGGGGCCCATCATGTCCGCCCACAGGCGGCGGATTTCCTCCACCTTGGTATAGAACCGGTGCCCTCCGATATCGAAGCGGTACCCGCGATGGCTTTCGGTGCGGGCGATGCCGCCCACCAGCGCGCCCGCTTCGAGGACGACGGGCCGGATTCCCTGCCGGCCGGCCTCGTGAGCCGCTGCCAGTCCGGCCGGCCCGGCGCCAATGATCAATAAGGGTGTTTTTTCTGGCATGGGGGACTCATCCGTTTCTGTTCACAGGTACCGGGCTGATCAGGAACTGTGCCGTGCCAAGCAGGCCGCCGCAACCGGCGCAGATAAAGTACAGCCAGTGGCACGGAATCGCCCGCACGGTAAACCAGATTCCCCGCCGGTGGGCGAGAAACCGGTAGAAATCCGCGTTCAGCGCGAGCAGCCCGGTCGCGCAGGCCAGGACCGTGATCGCGGCGGCGGCGGACTGCACCAGTGCGGCGAGTGCCGCCGGCAGCAGTCCGGCCAGCACGACACTGACCCTCTGGCCGTGGCCCAAGTTGAGGTCGTTCGGCAGCCGCCGCTCGCGCAGCAGCAGCCGGGTCCAGGGCGCGGCGCGGCGGGTGATGTCATCGCGGATCAGCGCTCCTGCCCGCCAGGTCTTGTGGTGCTTGCACAGCAGCGTTTTATCGAGCCGGATGGCATCGCCGGCCCGGCGTGCCCGCAGGCCCAGCTCGATGTCCTCCACCGATGGGCGGGTGAAGGCGGGATCGAAACCGCCCAGCGCGAGGAACCGGTCCCGGCGGAAGACGCCGCAGCCCGCCCAGAAGGTGCCAGCCTCGGGGCAGCCGTGCTGGTGCGTGTAATGGTGCAGCAGGTTGCGGTATTGCGACAGCAGTCCGGGCTGTGACGGCGAGTCGTCGTACGAGCCGAACAGGGCGGCGTGCGGATGCCCGGCGAAAAAGTCAAGCACCTGCCGCGCCGCGCCGGGCGGCACGGTGACGTCGGCATCGATAAACCACACAAGGTTACTGGAGGCGGCGCTGGCGCCAAGATTGCGCGCCGCGCCGGGGCCCCCACGCCGCGCGGTTTCCTGATAGTGTGCGCCGGTACGTTCCGCCACGGCGGCGGCGGCCGGATTCGGCCCGTCGCCCGCGATGATGATTTCATTCACCGCCGGGCTCTGCTGCCGAACGCTGTTGACGCAGTGCTCCAGGTATTCCGCCGCTCCGTAGACTGGAATCACGACCGCCAGGGTCAGTGTGCCGGGCTGGGTGTCAGGCTTCATCGGCAGAACTCCTGTCCAGCGGTTTCCGGCAGAGCGCAGTCTTGTCGCGCCTGTATCCCGTAGACACGGGTTTCGCCGGCGATCCAGGCCCCCTGCAGCAGGAGCTGCGCGGGCGTGGTCCATAAAAAGCGCGCGCCCCATCCGGCCCGGAAGGCGGCACGGGCGCTTGCCAGCAGGACCCAGCCCAGCAGCAGGGGCGCGGCCAGGGCCGTCAGCAGCCGACGGCTTGAAGACCAGTTCTCGCAGGTCATCCGGCAGCGGGCGAATTCCTGTCCGCGCTGCCAGCGGGAGATAATGGCCTGCCACAGCGGTTCGTCGTGCCGGTGGTACACCCGCGTCTGGTAATCGCAGAGGCAGGGCAGTCCGGCCGCGTGCAGCCGCCAGGCCAGCCGCGCGTCACCGGCGAAGATATCGCCTTCAAACGGGCCGCAGCGGTCCCAGGCGGCCCTGCTGTAGGCGGCGTTGGCCGTGGGTAGCGGGGAGCGGCGGGGCTCCGGGCCGCCCGGCAGGGCCCACCAGAACTTGGCGAGGTGGATGCCTGTCGAACGCCAGTCAGGCCGGTCCAGATCCATGCCGCCGGCGACAGCGTCCGCCCCTTGCGCCATGCCTGCCATCAGCCGGGCCAGCCAGTCCGGGGCGGCCCGGCAGTCGGGATCGGTGAAGACCAGCACCGACCCCCGCGCTTCGCGGACGCCGCGGTTGCGCGCGGCGTGCGGCAGCAACCGGACGGGACTCTGGATGAACAGGGCCGCCGGCAGTTCCCGGTTGACGATTTCCGCCGTGTCCGTGTCGGTCGAACTGTTGACGATGATCACTTCGAAATCCGTGAACCATTGGGCACGCAGGCCCTGGAGGCAGATGCGCAGCGTGCCTTGGGAGTGGTAGGCGGGGATAATGATCGAGACGCGCGGCGTTTTCATTCGGTATGCATCACCCGTTCCGCGTCCAGTTCATACCAGTCAAAGTGCCGTCCGGCGTCGCCAGCCCCCAGCAGATACCCCAGGCTCTCGCCGACGGCGGAGACGGCGAACGTGATGGCTACCACCGGCAGAGACGCAGCCAGGCGGGCTCTTTTCTCCGGATCGTTACCGCACTGCCGGACCATCCGGATCAGTTTGATCACGGGCGCGGCGGGCAGCGCGGCCAGCCCGTAGAACACCCGGCGCAGCGGGGTCCATTCCTGCGTGGTGGCCCGCCGGTCGGCCAGCAGGCGGCAGTAGTGATGATTGGCCGCCAGCATCGGTCCCAGCCGTTCCGGGTTCTGGTGGGCGGCCATGGCCCGGCTTTCCAGAAAGAGCGGCCGCCCCTGCCGCCGGAAATAATCCTGGATGACGAAGTCCGGTGACAGCAGCGCTTCCAGCCGCGCTCCCAGCGCGCGCAGTTCCCCCGTGCGATAGGCGACATTGTTGCCTGGCAGGTGGGTGCGGGTTCCGCGCGGGCAGGGGTGCGTGAACATCCCGTAGTCGGCGGTCATGCAGGCTCGGGAGGTATAGGTGCGGGGGTTATCGCAGGTGAAGGCGTATCCGACCGCGGCCCAGTCGCCCTCCGTGAAGGCCGTCCGGATCGCCGCGGACCAGTCCGGTGCCGGAAAACAGTGATCCTCGATGAACGCGATCACGTCCCCGCGCGCCTCCCGCACCGCCAGGGCGCGGGCCTCGCTCATGCGTAGGGGCAGGGGCGGCCGCAGATACCGGACCGAGGCGCAGGTGCCCGGAGGCGGCAGCGGCAGCGGCGGGACGCCTGCGGTGGTCAGATCGACGATGATCAGCTCGATGTCGGCGGCATCCTGCTGGGCGGCCAGCGCCTCTAGGCAGCGCTGCGCCCGGTGGCGGCAGCGGCCGATCACGACGGCGGCACTCAACGGCAGATCCGCAGGGTTCGCAACAGGGGTTTCATTCATCGGGGCAACTCCTCAATATTCAACTCTGGCCGGATAGACGCCAGGATGGCGCGATAACGCTCGTAGTGGACGGCTTCCGACCACTGGGAAAGGCCGGCAGCCAGTCCTTCCCGACGCAGTCGTTCGCGCAGGACCGTTCCGCCTGCCAGATCCTGCAGCAGCCTCTCCAGTTCCGGTTCGGACTGATAGCACACGCCGCCCTGCCCGTCGAGCACTTCCGGCAGTCCGCCGGTCCGGCGGGCTAGCACCGGAGTCCCGCAGGCGGCGGCCTCGCTGGCGACAAGACCGAACGGCTCCTCCCACAGCGAGGGCACCAGCAGCGCCTGGACGTCGCGGAACAATGCCCGCAGCCGGGTATGCGGCAGCAGTCCGGTAAAGCGAACGTTGCGCAGGTTACGGGCCGCCCGTTGCAGCGACTGCCGTTCCGGACCGTCACTGGCGATCAGCAGGTCAAACTCCGGATGCCGGGCGAACAGCGGCAGCAGCGTATGCACGCCCTTGTAGCGGACCAGCCTGCTGGCCGTCAGGAACGCGGGGCGGCGGCCGGGCTGCGGTGCTGGCGGGGCCTGCGCCTCGTCCGGCGCGCCCCAGCCGGCGGGCAGCAGGAGCGGGAGTGTGACCATGCGGGGGGCCCGGATCCCGCGCCGAGTATGCTGTGCCAGGCTGTTGCGGCTTGGGAAAAGCAGCGCATCCAGGCCGGATAAATCGTGATTCATCTGTTCCGTGGAACGCCAGAGCTGGGGCGGTCGGCCGGCCCGCAGGCAGCAGGAAATGCAGGTGGGTCTTGTGCAGTGTTCCCAGTTATGGCGCCACAGCAGGCTTAGCGGACACACCAGCCAGTGTTCAAGCACGGACATCAGCTTGACGGGAACCGCAGCCAGGGCCGGCAGCCGGAAGAGGGCGGTGCCGCCCGCGAGCGAGATGTTGTGGAAGTGCACCACGTCATAGTGCCGTGATTCCAGCAGCCGGTTGATGGCGGTGCCGAACGGGCCGGCGCGTCCGGTCTGGTGCATCGCCAGCAGCGCCCCGTAGGCGTGCGGGGCGCCCAGCCGGTGCACGGTCAGTCCGGTCGGCGGGGTGTACTGCCGGCGCGGCGTCCGACCATGCAGCAGTTGGAACGCCGCCGGCACGTAGGCGACCTCCACCTGATGCCCGTGGCTCAGCAACGAGGCGGCCAACCGCTCCACATAGACCGAGTCGCCGCCGAAGCTGTCGGATCCGAAAAAAGTGGTGATGTGCAGGAAACGCATGATTGGGTGGCAACCCTACCACAGCCGTCTGCAAAATGCCAACATCGTTTCCCCGGCACAGCGGCGATTATTCGCCGCTGGGTTGGCGGTTTTGAGGTTGACAGGTGGCGGCCGGTGCCGCTATAGTCCCCGCTACATTGCTTCAAGAAGCGTATGTTCCGTTGTTTGCGCACGGGCGATTAGCTCAGTTGGTTAGAGCGCCTGCTTCACACGCAGGAGGTCACAGATTCGAGTTCTGTATCGCCCACCATTCTTTTTCACGACGAGGCGTCGTTTCTACATTTCGTCGCCCAAACAACAACAACCAGGCAGGAGGTAGGCGATGCAGGTGGATGTGGCGATAAAGCCGGTGTTGGATCCGGGGTTTGTGCCGGCGGTGCTTTGGAACCGGGGCTACGGTCAACGGGTGGCGCAGACGCCTGGTTCGGAACCGCTGGACATGGCGTTGGTGCGTCCGGACGGCATCTGCTACCGCTACCAGACGGTTGTGCTCCCGCCCCGTGAACCGTTCCAGGACCTTACCCGCGTCTACACCGAGCGGCTGCTCAAATTCCTGCTATGGCAGAAGGGTGCCTCACGCGTCCTGGTCAGCAACCGGGCGATTGCCGACTGGCTCGCCTCCGTCTATTGCCCGGATGGGGTGCGCGGGTTCGATTCCGACATCTTTGGTGGTCGGATTTTCCCGGAATCGCTGTTGATCGAATACGCGGATCGTGAAGACCTGCCGCCTGAGCAGGCCCCTGCCGTCGAACTGGGCGGGAATCTGGATGGCTGCCGTATCGGTTTCGATCTCGGTGGCAGTGATCGTAAATGCGCAGCGTTGATTGATGGCAAGGTGGTGTTTTCCGAGGAGATCCCCTGGAACCCCTATTTCGAGGCGGATCCCCGTTATCATCGCGAGGGCATCCAGGACAGCCTGAAGCGGGCGGCCGCGCATTTGCCGCGCGTGGATGCCATCGGCGGCAGCGCGGCGGGGGTGTATGTCAACAACGAGGTGCGGGTGGCGTCGCTGTTCCGCGGCGTGTCGCCTGCGGACTTCGAGCGCTCGGTGCGCCGGCTCTTCCACGAGCTGCGGGCGGAGTGGGGCAACGTGCCTTTCGATGTGGTCAACGATGGCGAGGTGACGGCACTGGCGGGGGCGATGTCGCTGCGCGACGGGGCGCTGCTGGGCATCTCCATGGGCACGAGCCTGGCCGCCGGCTATTGCGATGCTCAGGGGCGCATCACCAGTTGGCTCAACGAGCTGGCATTCGCACCGGTTGATTATCGTGCCGGGGCCCCGGTCGATGAGTGGTCCGGCGACGGTGGCTGCGGCGTGCAGTACTTCTCGCAGCAGGGCGTGGCGCGGCTGGCGGCGGTTGCCGGGATCGAGTTCCCGTCGGCGATGCCGCTGGCGGAGCGGCTGGAAAAGGTGCAGGCGCGGCTGGCGACCGGTGACGCGGCGGCACGGCAGGTGTTCGAGACGATCGGGACCTGTTTCGGGTATGCGCTGGCGCATTACGCCGAGTTCTACGAATTGCGGCATGTGCTGATTCTCGGGCGCGTGACTTCCGGCGAGGCTGGCGATTTGATCATCCGCAACGCGGACCGGGTGCTGGAGGCGGAATTCCCGTCGCTGGCGAAACAGTTCTCGATCACGATGCCCGATGAAAAGATGAAACGGCACGGGCAGGCAGTCGCCGCGGCAAGCCTGCCGGCGATAGGTAAAGCAGAAAATCGAAATCAGGAAAGTCGTAATTAATGATGAAGTTGAATCAGCAGACGGCGGGGATTTTTGTGCCGGATGGGCACCCGTTGGAATCGGCCTTGTTGCGCACCACCCATCTCGGGGTGGGTGCCCACCAGGATGATCTGGAGTTCATGGCCCTGCATGGGATCCTGGCCGGATTCCAGCGTCAGGACCGCTGGTTCGGCGGGGTCACGGTGACCGACGGTGGTGGCAGTGCCCGCGGCGGTGCGTATTCCACCTTCACCGATGCGCAGATGCGCCAGGTCCGGCACCGTGAGCAGGATACGGCCGCCGTGATCGGGCAGTACAGCTTCATGGCGCAGCTTGATTATCCGAGCGTGGTGGTGAAAACGCCCCCGGCGGCGGCGGTCGAGGCCGATCTGCGGTCAATCCTGGCGGCGACGCGTCCCGAGGTGGTCTATACGCACAATCCCGCAGACAAGCACGATACGCACGTCGCCGTCATGGCCGCGCTGCTGCGCGCGATCCGGAGCCTGCCGGCTGCCGAGCGGCCCGCCCGCGTGCTGGGGTGCGAAGTGTGGCGTGATCTGGACTGGCTGCCGGATGCGGAGAAGGTCGTGCTGGATGTCGGCGGCCGCGAGAACTTGGCGTTCGCCCTGAACGGGGTTTTCGATTCCCAGATCGCCGGCGGCAAGCGCTATGACCTGGCGGTGATGGGGCGGCGGCGCGCCAATGCCGTGTTCTTTGAATCGCACGCCACGGATGCGATGGAACAGGCCTGGTATGCGCTGGACTTGACGCCGATGGTGCAGGATGATGCCCCGCCGGTCGAGACGTTCATCCAGGTGCTGCTGGAACGGTTCCGGGACGATGTCATCAGCCGGCTGATACGGTTCTGCTAGAAAGGAGTCAACACGATGGAAATCATTATTCAATCCGATTCGAAGGCTGGCGACAAGGTTGCCGCCCGCATGATTGCCGGCCTGATCCGGCGTAAGCCGAACGCGGTCCTGGGGCTGGCCACCGGCAGCACACCGCTGGGGCTGTATGGCGAGCTGGTGCGGCTGCACCGGGAGGAAGGGCTCGACTTCAGCAGGGTTACCACGTTCAACCTCGATGAGTATATCGGGCTGGCGGCGGATCATCCGCAGTCCTACCACCGGTTCATGTTCGAGAACCTTTTCAATCACATCAACATGGAGCCTGGCCGCATCCATGTTCCCGACGGCATGACGGCGGATGTGCCCGCGTTCTGCGCGGCCTACGAGCAGTCGATCCGCGAGGCTGGCGGCATCGACCTGCAGGTGCTGGGGATCGGGACCGACGGGCATGTGGGGTTCAACGAGCCGAGTTCCTCGCTGGCGTCGCGTACCCGTATCAAGACGCTCACGCAGCAGACGCTGTCGGATAATGCCCGGCATTTCGCGGATCCGTCTGGGCAGCCGCATCACGTCATCACCATGGGCATCGGCACGATCATGGAGAGCCGGCAGGTGGTCATGCTGGCGTTTGGCGCGAACAAGGCCGACGCGGTCGCCCGGTCGGTCGAGGGGCCGGTCTGCGCCATGATGCCGGCATCGGTCCTGCAATTCCATGCGCGCGCGCATGTGATCCTGGACGACGCCTCGGCGGTGAGGCTGTCCAAGGCCGATTACTACCGCTGGGTGTACGACAACAAGCCGGCTTGGCAGCAGCATTGATAGTAGTGGGGGGAGCTTCCAGTTCGCCTGTATATATTCGGGAGCAGGATGCTGCCGCCACCTTGCCGCTTACCCGCCCAGTTCGGCTTTCATGCGTGCTTCCACCGCGTGCTCGCGCAGCGGGCCGACGACATCGTCCAGAAATCCCTCGACAATGCGGTCGAGACTGTAGATCGTCAGGTTGATGCGGTGGTCGGTCAGGCGGTTCTGCGGGAAATTGTAGGTGCGGATGCGCTCGCTGCGGTCGCCGCTGCCGATCTGCAGGCGTCGCGCCGCCCCCTGTTTCTCGGCCTCCTCGCGCAGTTTGTGATCCAGCAGCCGCGCCTTGAGCACCATCAGCGCCTTTTCGCGGTTGCGGTGCTGCGACTTCTCATCCTGGCACTGGACGATCACGCCGGTCGGGATATGCGTCAGGCGCACGGCGGAGTCAGTCGTATTGACGCTCTGGCCGCCGGGACCGGAGGAACGGAAGATATCGATGCGGATCTCCTCGGGCGGGATGTCGAAGTCGTCTTCCTCCTCGACTTCGGGGAACACCGCGACCGTGGCGGCCGAGGTGTGGATGCGCCCTTGCGTCTCGGTCTGAGGCACCCGCTGTACGCGGTGCGTGCCGCATTCGTAGCGCATGATCCCGTAGACGCCGTCGCCCGTGACCGAGAAGATTATTTCCTTGAAGCCGCCAAGCTCGCTGGGATTCGCCTCCACGATGTCGGTCTTCCAGCCCTGCCCATCGGCATAGCGCGTGTACATCCGGTAGAGGTCACCGGCAAAGATGGCCGCTTCGTCCCCGCCGGTACCGGCACGGATTTCCATGATCGCGTTGCGGTTGTCGTCCGGGTCCGGCGGCAGCAGGTTCAGGCGCAGGGCCTTCTCGGCCTCCGGCAGGGCGGCCTCGCTATCGTCCAGTTCCGCCTGCGCCAGTTCCGCCAGTTCCGGGTCATCGCTCTCGGCGAGCATCGCGGTGTTCTCCTCGATGCGCCGCCGCAGCGTGCGGTAGTGTTCCGCCTTGGCGGCGACACGCTTCAGGTGCGAATGCTCCTTGATCAGCTTGCGGAACCGGTTTTGGTCGGCCGCCGTGGCCGGATCGGAAAGCATCGCTTCAATCTGCGGTACCCGGAAGAGGACTCGGTCGATTAAGGCGGGTTCGATCATGGTATTCCCTGCATCGTCGTTCGCGGGCACAAAAAGGGCCAGGAAGCGGCCTGTCGCCGCCCTGACCCCTGTCCCTGCATCGCTAGGCTATCTTGCGGCCGTAGCGGCGATTGAACTGCTCGACGCGACCTTCGGTGTCCAGCAGTGCCGATGTACCCGTATAGAACGGATGGCAGCTCGAGCAGACGTTAACATGCATGTCCCTGGCGGTTGAACGTACTTCCTTGACGTTGCCGCAGGCGCAGGTGATCGTGGTCATGTCGTATTTCGGATGGATGTCTTTCTTCATGGTGATAATCCCTTGCTAAAACTGAAAGATCGGAAAGGTATACCGTCGCCGGAGTGAATGCAAGCTAAAAAAGAATCATGGTTTTCTGGGGCCACGGACAGGAACGTTACAAATTTTCCAGCACCCATCCCTGTAGGATTGCATGATGTGTTGTATTCTGGGGCAAATGCTGTAAACTAGTGAATCGAAGGGTCGGAAATATCTCGTAGCGAGATTTTCTGGGCATGGATAGGGAGAGATTGGGGTGTAAGAGTAGGTGTACGAGTACGGGATTCGATGATGAGATCACAGTTCGACCATGAAGACCTGAGGGTGTACCGAGAGGCAATCGGAAATGTCGTGCGAATGCTCGTGGCGTGGGAACGAAGCTTGGAGGAACGATAACATGTCAGGATCACTAATAACGTACACGTACACCTACTCGTACACACGTATCTCCACTGCACGATCAAGGGCACGGGCGCATCTCTTGGCCCACAGATTCTGCGGAAGACCCGAAAAAAGTGTGTGAATATGGGGGTGTGTGCGTATGTGTGAAGCGAAAACGGATATCTTGATCCTGAATACGGCGGTGCTGGACTTGCGCAGTGCCGACTTTGATTTTGTAGACCATCTGGTCGGTCCGGGCGGGCTGGCCAAGTGCGCGACGCCTGATATGCCCGCGTATACCCCCGCCGACTTCCGGCGCTGGATCCGGCAGGGCGGCGCCAGCGCGGGTGGTCCAGGCAATACGGCACCGCTGCTGGCGCGCGCGGGTATGCGGGTGGCGGTGGGCGTCTGTCTCGGGGCTGGCGACGAGGACGGACTGGATGTGCAGGGCCGGTTCTTCCACGACACGCTGGCGGCGTCCGGCGTGGATATGTCCGCCACGGTGATCCATCCGACGCTGCCGACCGGGACGACCTTCATCCATGAGACGCCGGGGCACGAGCGCGGCGGCCTGGCCTACTTCCCGCACGCGAACAACGACTTCGACTTCGCGACCTTCCTGCCGCACGTCGAGCGGCTGCGGCCGCGCGTCGTGTATTACATGTACTCGGGGCTTTCCGACCGTGGCGATGCCAACGGCGGCCGCGATCTGGCGGCCTTTATCCGCCGCTGCCGCGAACTCGGCTGCATCACGATCGTGGACAGCCATACGCTGTGCGGCAACCCGGATCAACTGATCAGGGAGGGAACGCCGGTGCCGGCGTACCGTCTGCTGGATCCGCTTCTGCCGGAACTGGATATCTTCTTCACCTCGGCGGACGAAGCCAGGATGATCGTCAACACGCTGGATGTGCCCCGTTGCTGGGCGGATTACACGAATGCGGAGAATCTTGAATTCTACCTGCGGTTTGTCCAGGAGCGCTACCTGCGCCCGCAAGCCCGTCCCCGGCTGTTCGGGGTGACGGTGAAGACCGGGGCCATGGCGGTCTACCTTCCGCCGCATTCGCCTGCCGTGCAGCCGGTCATGCATGCATCGCGATGCACGGATGCGAAGGTCGTCGATCTGGTCGGTGCCGGCGACTCGTTCCGGGCGGGCATGATCGGGTATATCGCCCGGAATGCGGACGCCTTCCGCGCTGGCGATCTCGATGCAGGCGAGGCGATCCAGTTCGGCAACCTGATGGCCGCGTCGTACATCCAGTCCCCGCTGGATGACCGGTACGGGCGGATCCGCCCCTTTGACGAGATGCTGCGGATGGTGCGTGAAACAAAGTGAAGACAGGGATTAATGATATGGAACATGTGATGGTTGGTTTTGGGTTCGGGCCGATCCAGGCGGGCTTGTTTGCGGCGGAGGCCCGCCGTGGCGGGCGGTTCGCGGATATCGCGATTGCCGAAGTGGATGCGGCTTTGGTCGAGGCCCTGCGCCGCAACGGCAACCGCTATGCGGTGAATGTGGCGTGCGAGGATGGCATCGATGTCGAGCAGGTTGAACAGGTGCTGCTGCTCAACCCGCGCGACGCACGGGACCGCGCCGAACTTGAGGCCCGGCTGAAGGTGGCGACGGAAATCGTCACCTCGCTCCCATCGGTCAACATCTTCACCGCCGGTGGTGCCGGCAGCGTGGCGGCGCTGATCGCCCGCGGTTTGCAGGGTGGTTCCGCCGCGGGAACCGTGGTGTATACGGCAGAGAACAACAACCACGCCGCCGAGATCCTGGAGCGGGATGTCAAGGCGGCGTCGAATGGGCAGGCGGGCGCGTTTCGTCCGGTCCAGTTCCTGAATACCGTGATCGGCAAGATGAGCCAGGTGATCAGCGATCCGGCAGAGATCAGCCGCCGGGGTTTGATGCCGATCGCGCCTGGCTTCCCGCGGGCGTTCCTGGTCGAGTCGTTCTGCCACATCCTGACCTCGCGAATCCAGCTTCCGGGATTCGAGCCGGGGATCGACGTGTTCGAGCAGAAGTCGGATCTGCTGCCGTTCGAGGAGGCCAAGCTCTTCGGGCATAACGCGGTCCATACCCTGCTCGGCTTCATCGGGCGCGAGCGCGGTTGCAGCGGTATGGCGCAATTGCGGGATTTTCCGGATGCCATGGAACTGGCCCGGCACGCGTTTATCGACGAGGCCGGGGCGGCACTGGTCAAACGGCATGCCGCCACCGGGGACCGCCTGTTCACGCCGGACGGCTTCCGGCAGTACGCGGACGAGCTGCTGCAGCGGATGACCAATCCGCACTTGAACGACGCGGTGGCCCGGATTGTGCGCGACCCGGTCCGCAAGCTCGGTTTCAACGACCGCGTCTTCGGCCCGATGCGCCTTTGCCTGGACAACGGCATCGAGCCCCGGAGCCTGGCCTGCGGTGCCCGCGCCGGGCTCAAGTGCCTGCTGGCCGAGCCGGGCCTCGTCGGGTTACCGCTACCGGCGGACGCGACCGGATCCCATGTCGACGCCTCCGAGTGGATGGCGTTGCTGCAATGGCTTTGGAAAGATGATTTCAATGCCGGGGATGCACGACGGATCACGGACGGCCTGTTGGTAAAGAACCGGATATGCCCGTGTTCCACAACAGTTGCAGCGTCGATCCCGGACCACGCTCGATCCTGACGTGCTTCAGTCATCTGGAGCTTGAATCGCTGCCGACGGGCGGATGGGATATGGCCACTTCCATCATGCCGGGTGGCCCGTAACAGCAAGGAAAGGAAGAAAATGGCAAACATAAAGCCGTTGATAGGGATATGCCCGATCGGGAAGTTCGTGTTCAGTCACACGGATGCGATGCGCATCAAGGGACTGTTGCAGGCGCAACTGCACAAGTGGGGTGTTGCTTATTCGGATCTGGATGGCGTCATCGAGGATGGCATGATTCGCGATCAATCGCAGGCGGCGGCCGCTGTCGCGCATTTCCGGCAGGCCGGCGTGGATGCGGTGTTTATGCCGCATTGCAATTTCGGCACGGAAGGGGCCGCCGGGATCATCGGCCGCGATCTGGATGTTCCGGTCCTGCTATGGGGCCCGCGTGACGAGGCACCTGCGCCCGATGGCACCCGGCTGCGTGACAGTCTCTGCGGCATGTTCGCCTCCAGCAAGGTCCTGCACAAGCTGGGTGTGCCGTTTTCCTATATCGGGAACTGCCGCCTGGAGGATCCCGAGCTCGAGACCGGGGTTCGCGAGTTCGTGCGCAGCGCCCATGCCGCCACCGCCCTGCGCCGGGGAATGCGTATCGGACACATCGGGCAGCGGATTGATTTCTTCTGGACAACCATTGTCAGCGAGAGCGAGTTGCTCGAACGTTTCCGTGTCGAGGTGCTGCCCGTGGATATGGTGCTTTTCATTCGTGATGTGCGCCAGCGTGCCGCCGCCGGTGCTGCCGCCTATGCCGCCGAGGTGGCGGTTTTGCGTCAGGACATGGATATCGAGGGGCTGGATGATGCGAAGTTGGTCCAGATTCTGGCCCTGCGCGACCAGGTGCTCGCCCTTGCCCGGGACAAGGGGCTGGACGCCGTGTCGATCCAGGATTTCGATTCGCTGATCGAGACGTTCGGCGCCTACTGCCTGCTGGCCAACAGCATGATATCGGAAACCCTGCCGCTGTCGATGGAGTCCGATATCCACGGTGCCGTCAGTACCCTGCTGGCCTCGCGTGCCGCCGGTGGTGCTCCCGCCTTCCTGGCCGATGTCACCGTGCGACATCCCACCGATGACAATGGCGTCCTGCTCTGGCATTGCGGAGCGCCGCATTCCATGTGCCGTCCCGGCTGCAGGCCGCGTCTCGGCCGTCATTGGATTTTGCCCAGTCCCGTATCCGGCATGACACACTTCCCGCTCAAGGATGGCCCCATCACGGTGGCCCGCTTCGATGGCGACCGTGGCGACTACAAGCTGGCGGTGGGGCAGGGAGCCTCGATGGAGGGGCCGGAAACGCAGAACAATCACGTCTGGATGAAGGTGGACGACTGGCCGCGATGGGAGCGGACATTGATGCAGGGTCCCTGGATCCATCACACCGCCATGACGTACGGCCACCATGCCGGCATCCTCGAGGAGGCCTGCCGTTTCGTGCCGGGGCTCGAAGCGGTGCGGTTGGATCGCTGATCCGCTGGTACAAAGGGTTAGCGGCTGCTGAGCGGCGGGCTGATGGCTTTGCGAACGAGGCGGAAGGCGCCGCGCGCTGGGTCGGCGTGATCGACCGGCTGGAGGGGGATGCCGAGGCGGTGTTCCAGGGTGTCCATCCAGATGGCGCTATGCCGCCCACCGCCTGCGACCAGGGCACGGGTGGGACGCGGCGAGAACCGCGCCAGCATGTCCGCCATCCGGTCTGCCAGGCTCAGGAATACCGCGCGGGCTTGATCGGCTGTCGTGGCCTGCGGATTCCCGGTCCCCGTCCAGCGTCCGGTGCCGTTGGGGCCGTCCGCGAGGAAACGCACCCCGTGGCAGTCCGGTGAGGCCGATTCCGCCAGGCGGTCGAGTGCCTGCGGGGTCTCGCATCCCGGCAGCACGGAGCAGACCCAGTTGATGGTGGCCGCGCCGCAGGTGTCTGCCGCCAGTTGATAATACCGGCCTTCCGGATAGGGCCCGCGGATCATGCCGGGGGTGGGGGGCGGTAAGTCGGGACGGCAGGCATAGACGACCTGCGCGGTTCCGAGCGTGATCAAGGCGGCTTGTTGACTCTCGATCCCGGCACCGAACGCACCGGCTGTCTGATCGTTGCCGGCCAGGATCACCGGTATGTCCGTTGGCAATCCGAACGCCTCCGCCGCCGTTGTGGTGCGGCCGGCGGGTGTTCCAATCTCGGCCAGGACCGGCAGGTTGGCGGGTGTCAGCCCGCAAAGGTCCAGAGCCGCCGGCCACCAGTCCCGCCCGGGCAGGGAGTACAGGCCGCTCATGGCGGCGAGGTTCGTGTCCACCACGGACTTCCCTGTCAGGCATCTGACAAACCAGGTGGGCAGGAACAGCACGGAATCGCCAGGTGTGCAGCCCTGGCCTGTCTGCCGCCGGCGGAAAGCCAACTGGGCCACGGTCAGGCAGGGCAGGCATTCGGCCACGCTGCAATGCCGCGGGAACTCCGCCAGTGCGGTGGCCGCGATATTGTCGTCGATAGTGCGTGTATCGCGCCATGAGATGAACGGGAACAGGGCCCGGCCCTGCGGGTCCGCCACGGTGAAGGTTTGCGCCTGGCTGGTGATGGCGCAGGCCGCGATGTCCCGCATCCGGGCACCGGCACCCTGAAGGGCCGCCTGCACGCAAGCATGGAAGGCGGATTGCGCCCCCTTGACAGGGATCTCGACGCGGCGGCTTTCGGCGGGCAGATAGGGCACGGGGGCGGTGCCTTGCCCCAGTACGCGGCCATCCGGATTGAAGAGGCTGGCCTTGAAAAAACTGGAACCGAGATCGATGCCGAGGATCATGGGTTCAACCCCTCGATCAGCCGCAAGGTCGTGTCAACTAAAACAGTGCCGGAATCAGGGTTGAACATGCTGAGATTGGCCTCGTAGCCTTTGGCACCGGGCGTGGTGATATAGCCCTGTAGCTCGCCGTTGGTCAAGGTGACAACAAACACCCGATTCTTCGAATGCTGCTTTATGCCGAGGCTGTATTCGACAAACCACTCGCCAGGAAGTCCCGTAATGTACACATCGCCTACCCGCAAGACCTGCACCTCGGCATCGGCATAGTGCGCTTTGACGCAATCGAGCTGACCTGACGCCTGTACCCGCGCCATGGTCACCACTTCCTCGGCACCGAAGATCACGCACTCGGCGGTGCGCACGGGCCCGTGCCCGGCACCCTCGTCCTTGAGCCGCTCATAGTCCGCGTGCGCGTCGGCGAGCGCCCGTTCCGCATCGGCAACAGACGGATAGGCGCGCGCCGTCAGCGGCACGCGGACGTGCCGGGCCGACACGGCGATGTCGGCGCGATAATCGGCGTTGCCAAGGGCATAGAGCGCATCGCGCACAAACCCGCCGAGACGGCTCCCGAGCCGCTCGGCCTCGGCAAAGGTCTGTGCGTTGACGTGATAACGAGGGCTGAGATTTCCGCAGGGGCCGTTCTGGTAAAGGACGCGACAGCCGGGAAATGCGGTTTCGATCATCTGCCGTGTGTAGCCGGGAAAATCGGACGACACGAGTGTGGAATCCTCATGCATCACCGTTGGATGCATGCCGTAGATCATCTGCACCGCCAGCAGGCTCTTATCCGAAGTCCGGCGTACGGCCAGCAGACCGGCCTCCGGATCGCGCGGCCCGTCGGGATCGAGCCGGTTGCAGCCCACGCCGTCCACCTGCGCGGCGGTTACGGCCAGTTCCGCCGGCTCGCGTGTCTCAACCGCCTCGCAGGCGGCATCGGTGATGCCCTGCATCAGCAGTTCCGTGTAATCAGGATCGGGCTCCGGCACGACGGGATCGCCGGTCATGGCCAGCACCGTGCAGGTGACGGGGCCTGAATGCGTGTGCGTGGCGCTGATCATGATGTGCGGTGCCGGCACGCCGGTACGCATTTCAATCCGGCGTCGGCACTCGGCGGTCTGCTGTGCTGTCACAAACAGTACATCCGCGACAATGCTGATGAGCCTGCGATCACCGTCGTCCAGGCAGAGGGCGGTGGCATACAGCGGGTCGTTGATACCCGTGGACATACGTTCGACGTGGGGATAGCCCCAGAGAAACAGGGATCCGCGGGGCGAGATATCAACCCGACCGGTTCCGGCTTTCAGCATGGCATTTCCTCCTTTACAGGTTTTCGGTGGTTCCCGTCGCCTGCGAGCGCAGCGCGGCGGTGAAGAGCCTGTGACTCTGCGCCACTTCCTCCGGGGTCACGCAGCCGGCAAAGCGGCTGAGCGGTTCCTGGTGGACAAGCTCGTGGAGGAACGCTGCCCACATCTGTAGGATGGAATCGGAAAAGCCCGCTTCAAAAATACCGCCGGTGAGGGATTTAAAGGCCATTTCGTGCCCCATGTCAAGCACCTGCCAGGCCTGATCGCCGCCGGTGTATTCCATGATTTCCAGCGTATTGATCTGCTTGCTGCTCCAACGCGCCGAGCCCTTGGTTCCCAGGATTTCCAGATACCAGGTGTTCTTATGGCCGGGCGCGATCCGCTGGGTCTTGATCGTTAGCGGGAACGGACGGCCATCCGCGTCATCAGCGGTACACAGCAGCGTGGCATTGTCCCATGTCTCGCAGGCGGCCATCCCGCCCTTGCCGTCGGGGCGCTCGGTCACAAGGTTCGAGAGCACGGCGCGCACGGTCCCCGGCAGCCATCCGGCGCGGAACGGCATGTGACAGGCGTGCATGCCCAGGTCGCCCATGCAACCGTATTCGCCGTTGAACTTCAGCAGGCGCTTCCAGTTGATCGGCTTGGTCACATCCATGTCGCTGCAATGCAGAAAACCACTGTTCACCTCGATCAGCGGTCCGAAAGCGTCTGCTTCGATCATGGTGCCGATGCGTTGCATGGCGGGGAAGAATGGCGATTCCGAACTGCAACGCACAAACACATCGGGATGGTTCCTGATGCAGTCGGAAATGCGTATGTTGGCCTCCAGGTCAATGCCGAAGGGTTTTTCGCCCATCAGGTGCTTGCCCGCCTCGATGGCGGCGCAGTAGAACGTCGCGTGCAGGTTGTGCGGCACGGCAATGTACACCGCATCCACATCGGGATTAGCCAGCAGTGCGCGGTAGTCATCGGTCACCTGCCGCACCGAGGCGAACTGATCGCTGAACCACTGCGTCAGCACCGGGTTGGTGTCGCACACCGCCACGATTTCAGGACGGACGTCCATCTCCGTGAGGTGGCACCAGCGTGCGGCGGCGCTGCCGAACTCGCGCCCCATCAGCCCGCAACCGATAATTCCAAAATGTATGGTTCTCATTCTGTGTTTCTCCTAGTTATGTTTGCCGGCGTTCCTGCCGCATCCTTCCCGATCATGATTGTTCCGGGCCACGCCGGATTGCATTATGCGTATCCCAGCTCCCTCTCTGTCTCGCCGATTGCCTCGTCGATCATATCAAGCCCCTTGAGGAGCACGTCATCCTCCATGACCACCGGCGGGCTCATGCGCAGGATATGGCCGGCCGGAATCCAGGCCAGCCCCTTGGCGAAGGCTTTCTGGTAGACGCGCTTGCCCGCCTCCGCGAGCGGTTCCTTCGTCGCCTTGTCCTTGACCAGCTCGATCCCCATCAGGCAGCCCTTGGCGCGGACGTCGCCGACGATCGGATGTTCCGCCTTCATCTTGTCCATGCGCTTGAGCGCGAGTTCACCGAGGTGCAGCGAGCGCTCGTTGAGCTGCTCTTCCTCGATCGCCTCGATGCAGGCCAGGGCCGCCGCGCAGGCCATCGGGTTTCCGCCGTAGCTGCTGGAGGCGCTGATGGCCTCGAACGACTCCTTGTAGGGCTCGCGCACCGCCACACAGGTGACCGGGAATCCGTTGCCGAAGCCCTTGCCCAGGGTGACCACGTCCGGCACCACGCCCCAGTGCTCCATGCAGAGCCATTTCCCGGTGCGCGACATGCTCGTGAGCACCTCGTCGATCATGAGCAGGATCCCGTGCTTGTCGCACAGTTTGCGCAGTTTCGGGAAAAAATCATCCGGCGGCATCACCGAGCCGCCCCAGCCCTGGATCGGCTCCAGCACGAAGCCCGCCACCTGGCCACAGGTGCCTTTGTCGAGGTACTCCTCGTAGAAGTTGATGTACTGGTCCGTGTCGATCGTGCCATCGGCCTTTGTCCACATGGGCCGGTAGACATCGGGACGCGGCACCATATGGGCACCGGGCATGCGCGCCGGGCCGTAGACCTTCGAGCGGATATGCCCCAGCGAGACGCCGCCATAGGTCTTGCCGTGGTAATCGTTGAAGCAGGAGATCATCTCGTGCTGGCCGCTGGCCGCCCGCATCACGCGCTGGCCGGCCTCGACAGCGGTGGTGCCGGAATCGTAGAACTGGAAGCCGGACAGATCGCCCGGCAGGATTTCCGCCAGCTTCTCGACCAGTTGTGTCTTGATGGGCGTCGTGAAATCATGCGCGTTCATGAGTTGCCCGGCCGCCCGCTGGACCGCCTCGGTCACCTTCGGGTGGCAGTGCCCCAGCGTGGTGACGTAGATCCCCGATGAGAAGTCGATATAGTCGTTGCCGTCCACATCGCGCAGCACGCAGCCGTGCCCGGATTCGAAGGCGACCGGGAACAGCTTGACCTGGCCGCTGAGGCCCTTGAAGTACTTCGTGCAGCGCTGATGTAATTGCCGCGACTGCGGTCCCGGTGCTTCGGTCACCATGTTCGGTACCGTGTCCAGATCCACATGGGCCCAGTAGTTGCTCGTCTTTCCGGTCGTGTTCATTCCTGCTCCTTTTTTAGGGTTACAACTTCAATGTTCTCACGTTTCCACTGGTGGATCCGGGCGGCGGGGAGATCGGCATCCGTGAACAGGACCGATCCGGGCCCGAGCCTTCCGGCGAGTGCCATCGCCCGCTTGCCGAATTTGGTGCGGTCGATGCAGACAAAGGTCCGGTCCGCCCGCTGCTGTGCCGCCGCCGACAGCGCTGCCGTGGCCAGGTCGGCGGCGTAATACTCGCCGCTGGCGGGGTCAAGGGCGTCGGCCCCCACGATGGCGACATCAAGACAGACGCGATTGACAACGCCGATGCCGGCGTCCCCGCTCAGGTCCGGGCTGCGCCGTCCGAGCACCCCGCCCGGGACCGTGACGGTGATGTCCGGTGCCCCGAACAGGTCCAGTACAGCCGGCAGGTTGTTGCTGAAGACGTGCATGCCATGCCGGTGTCCGGGCAGCAGGCGGGCCACCGCCGCGCAGGTGGTGCCGGTGTCGAGGTATACGCTTTGGCCATCCGCGAGCCGCGCGGCCACCGCCCGCGCGATCGCCGCCTTGGCGGCGCGGTTCTGCTGCGCCTTCTCCTGGAACGGCTGTTCGCGGACCTGGCCGGATTGCAGCACGCAGCCGCCATGCGTCCGTGTCAGCAACCCGTCCGCTTCCAGCACCTGCAGGTCGCGCCGGACCGTCATGCCGCTGACCCCGCCATGCTCAGCCAGTTCCTCGACGGTCAGGCGCCCCCGCTCAAGCAGTAGTTTCAGGATGCGATCCTGTCGTGCATTCATAACCAGGCTCCTAATGTTCAAATTAAACATACAGATGTTTAAAAATAACACAAGCAAAAAATAACAGGCATTATCGAAAATATTTAGGGGCCTGTCCCCGTATTGTCCCGGCAATTCAGTTATGGCTCTATCCGGCATCAACACCGCAGCGGGTTCATCCACGCTGTACCTCTTGATGGATTGAACTGTCAGGCCGTATAGACGGCGCTGAGGTTGAGGTGGTGGCCGAGATGGCGGGCTTCTGTCGGGGTCTTGAGCGTGCGGCGTTTGAACTCGCGGCAGAAATTGGCGGTGTCGCGGTAACCGCAGTTGGCGGCGATCACCTTGATCGGCTGGGCTGTGCCGGTGACCTGTTGCAGCGCGTGCCGGATGCGGATCTCCTGCAGCCTGGCGTACGGGCTGCTGCCGGTCTCGGTTCGGAACCGTCGCGAAAGGTGATAGCGCGAGCAGCCCGCCGCCTCTGCGATCCGGGCCATGGACAGGGCACTATCCGCGTATTCCCGCTCCATGAGTTCAAGTGCCTGTGCGACAGGTGCGGATTGCTTCCGGGCGGGGTGCGGGCCGGACCGGAACAGTTCCATCAGCAGGCTGTAGCCGGCAATGGCCAGCTCGAAGCCGTCCGGGATGCGTCCGTCCGTGACGCGCAGATGGACATCGCGGATGATCTGCAGGGCGGGGTGCTCAATGGGCAGGGTCCAGATGTGCCCGTGTCGGTTGATCAGATCGCGTACCAGCGTCCGTGCCATATGGCCGTTCAGGATCACATAGCAGAACCCCCATTGCGTGTCTTTTTCCAGCCAGTAACGGGTTTCTGACGGCAGCTCCGCCAGGAATCCGGTACCCGGTTGCAGGACGATTGTCCGCCCGTCGGGCAGTGTCTGGAAACGTCCTTCACCGTGCAATGTGTACTGGAAAAGACAGTCTTCGTGCCGGTGGCGGTTATCCCAATCGTACTCCCGCTGGCCTGTCTCTATTGCAACGCCAACGGCGACTGGATCACACTGGTGTAGTGGGGACACGCTGCTTCGACTGAAGCCGGTTTCCCGAAGTGCGAGTCCGTCAATGGTAGGCACGAATTTCATAATGAAAGCACATAACAGCAATAGAATGCCGTTTACAAGCATTAATTAATACGCATAGTATCAAGCACGATTGTTAAATATGGATTGGAAAAAAGATTATCACCATCAACACAAGGAGCAGGGATGTCGATCAAAGTGGCGATTATCGGGGCGGGCAGTATCGGATTCACGCGCGGTTTGATGAAGGACATCCTGTCCGTGCCGGAGTTGAATGATACTGTTTTCGCGTTCACGGATATCAACCAGGCGAACCTGGACATGATCACGCAGCTTGCCCGTCGCGACATCAAGGCTAACGGGCTGAAGGCGAAGGTCGTTCCGACGCTCAACCGCCGCAAGGCGCTTGGTGGAGCGGATTTCGTGGTGAACACGACGCGCATCGGCGGCCTGGAGGCATTTGCGCTGGATGTGGACATCCCGCTGAAGTACGGTATCGACCAGTGTGTCGGCGACACCCTGTGCGCCGGCGGAATCATGTATGGCCAGCGCAACATCCCGGCCGTGCTGGATTTCTGTGCGGACATCCGGGAGGTCGCCACGCCGGACTGCATGTTGCTCAACTATGCCAACCCCAACGCGATGAACACCTGGGCGGCAAACCTTTATGGTGATGTGCCGACGCTGGGGCTCTGCCACGGGGTGCAGGGCGGGCACGGCCAGATCGTCGAGGTGATCAAGCTGCTGGTCAACGGTGACAAGAAGGCGGAGGACGGCGGTTATATCAATATCACCATGAAAGAGGTGGACATCATCTGCGCGGGGATCAACCACCAGACCTGGTACATCCAGGTGCGCTACAAGGGCGAGGACTGGACGGACCGCCTGGCGGAAGGGTTTGCGCGCCATCCCGTCTATAGCAAGACCGAGAAGGTGCGGATCGATATGCTGAACCGTTTCGGTTACTACACCACGGAGTCCAACGGGCATGTCTCGGAGTACGTGGCCTGGTATCGCAAGCGGCCGCGCGAACTGAAGCAGTGGATCGACCTGAGTTCCTGGATCAACGGAGAGACCGGCGGCTATCTGCGGGTCTGCACCGAGGGCCGCAACTGGTTCGAGACCGATTTCCCGAACTGGATGAAGGCCCCCACGCCGGTGTTTGATCCGGCCACGCGCAGTCACGAGCATTGCAGTTATATCATCGAATCGCTGGTGACAGGGCGCGGCTACCGCGGGCATTTCAACCTGCCCAACGAGGGCTGTATCACCAACCTGGCGGATGACGCGATCGTCGAGGTGCCGGTGTATGTCGACGGCAACGGACTCAGCGTGCCGACGGTCGGGCCGCTGCCGCTGGGTTGCGCGGCGGTCTGCAATGCCTCGATCTCGGTGCAGCGGCTGGCGGTCGAGGCGGCTGTGCATGGGGATGTGATGCTGCTGAAGCAGGCCATGCTCATGGACCCGCTGACGGCGGCGGTCTGCACGCCGCCCGAGATCTCGCAGATGACCGACGAGATGCTCATCGCGCAGGCGCAGTGGCTGCCGCAGTACACCGATGCTATTCCTGAAGCGGAAGCGCGGTTCGCGTCCGAGCCGAGACTGGGCAAACAGTCCGTCAAGGGAGCGGCGAGGCTGAAGACCAAGACCGTTGCCGAGATGCAGAAGAACGCCGACGCGGCGCGCCGCAATGCCGGGGCGGCGGACAAGGCCATGGAGCTGCGCAAGGCGCAGGCCGAGGCCGCTGTGCGCCGTGGCGGGAAGACGCCGAAGAAGGGCTAACGGTCTGCTTTCATGTCGCACAGGCTCTGGATTTGAGGGTCTTCCGCAGAATCTGTGGGTATGTATGTTCGCGGGGTTCTGTCAAACTGGCCTGCTGGCAGTGGGATTGCGTGAATTGGCGGCGTAGAATTGGCGGAATGATCTCGTACCAGAATTGTTTGGGCTGCAAAGATCGATAAAGAGAGTGGTTTAAGCGTAACCAAGTAAGGGTGGGGATTAAGTCGGGGTATACGTGTGCGATGAAGTGTTGGCGAAATAACCGTCGACAGGCGTTTCATCGTCTTCCGTAGTCGTCGCCGTGGTCGTCGTCCGATACCCCGCTCCTGCACGATCCGGTTAACGACTACGGCGACGACTACGGGGAACGAGGCTGAACATGACGCTTAATCCCACACTTGAACGTACACTTAAGCTCACTCTTACTTGGTTACGCTTAATCCACCCGCTTCGTCGGTCATACATGAACAGGAAAAACGGGAAGCCACCCACAGATTCTGCGGAAGACCCGGATTTGAATGATAACATGCCGGCACATGAAGAGAAGACTTTTTTAAGTCTTCGCATTACAGTGGCGTTCTGTTTGGTGAAATATAAAGGATTTTGTCATGGAAAGTGAGATTGATTTTTCGACAGAACGCTGGGAGAAGGTGAAGTCCGCGCACCGCCAGTGGTGGGCCAACGAGCTGGACCGTCCGCTGGTGATTGTCAACTTGCATGTCACGCCGTCCACTGGCGGCGGTATTGCAGCGGGGTCGTGTGGCGGTGCGCTTTGAGTGCCGCGCCGAGGTAGGCCTGGCTGCGGAATCCGCACCGTTCGGCGATGTCGGCGATCGGCAACCGGCTTTCGCGAAGCAGGAACATGGCCGCATCCAGCTTGACACTCAGCAGTTCGTCGTGCATCGACCGACCGAGTACGGCTCTGAACTCGCGCTGCAGTGCCGTCCGTGAACGCGGGATGCGCCGGACCACCTCTTCTATGGTGATCCCGTCGCACGCCTGCTGGCGGATGAGGCGCACGGCCTGGGCGACATGGCCTTCCTCAATGGCCAGCGTGTCCGTTGATCGGCGGATCCTGACGCCTCGCGGCGGTACGAGCAGCGCCCCGCCGGCCGGTGCCTCGCCGGACATCCACCGGGCCAGCAGCCCGGCCGCTTCGAACCCGACGCGGTGGTAGTCGCACTGGACGCTGCTCAGCGGCGGTTCGCAGGCCTCGCACAGCGTCGTGTCGTTGTCCACGCCGATCAGCGCCACATCGTCCGGCACCCGCAGGCCGGCCCGTCGGCAGGCGGCCAGCACGGCCTGTCCGCGCCAGTCGCTGCAGATCATGATGCCGACCGGCTTGCGCAACGACAGCAGCCAGGCGGCGAGCTGCTCCTGCTCGGTTTCCCAGGCGTACTGACCAAGGCTGTCGCCCGCCATGTCGAAACAGGCGCAGAGATGCCCGGCGTGCTTGAGATTCAGGCGGAAGGCGTCGCGCCGCGCCACCGACCACGGCTGTCCGGCCATGTGGCAGAAGCCGAAGGACGCGAACCCCTGGTCGAGAAGATGCCCGGCGGCGAGCCCGGCAATGGCGGCATCGTCCACATGCACAAGCGGGAACGCGGCATCACGGGAAGAGCCCAGCACGTCCACCACCGGCAGACCGGTGCGAGCCAGCAGTCGGCGCATCTCATCGTTCTGGATGCGGGCGATGATGCCGTGTCCACGCCAGTTCGTAATCCACGCGGGTAGCGAGTGCTCGATATCGCGCGGCTCATGGAAGGTCAGCCAGGTCCCGTAGCGGCGGGTGAAAGCGGCGATCCCGCCGAGGGTGCCACGCCCGGATTCAAGGGCGGTATCGACCAGCAGCGCGACGTGCGGAACCGCACTTTCGCGCCTGATGGCGATATCTGTTGCAGGGGATAACGGTTGTATGTCTCTAGAAACTACTGACATCGTGTCGTAAATCTACAAAATAAGATTCGTATTCGACAAGACAAAAGCGACGATCAGGTGTAGCCTGGAAACATCGCTTTTTTGTCAATCACGGGAGGAACATGTGATGGGAGCTTCAGGACAGCAATTTTCTATCGGGCTTGATTTCGGCACGAACTCGGTGCGGGCCATCGTGGTGCGGGTGAATGACGGTGCTCAACTGGGCACCTCGGTTTTCAATTACCCGACCGGAGACATGGGCGTGGTGACCGACCCGCGCGATCCGCATGTCGCCCGCCAACATCCCGCCGACTACCTGGCGGGAATCGAGACGACTGTATCTGCGGCGCTCCGGCAGGCCGGGGCAGGGGTGGCCGCCCATGTGGTCGGCATCGGTGTCGATACCACCGGAAGCACGCCGATCCCGGTCGATGCGGCTGGCGAGGCGCTGGCACTGCAGGCACCCTTCGCGGGCAACCCGAACGCGATGGCCTGGCTATGGAAGGACCATACCGCCTTCCGAGAAGCGGCGGAAATCACCCGTGCGGCAGCCATCGGCTATCCGCAGTACCTGGCCAAATGCGGTGGCACCTATTCCTCCGAGTGGTTCTGGGCCAAGCTGCTGCACTGCGCCCGCACGGACCGTGCCGTTTTCGATGCCGCCCACACCTGGGTGGAACTGGCCGACTGGATCCCGGCGGTACTGACGGGCACAACCGCGCCCTCGCAGGTGAAACGCTGCATCTGCGCGGCCGGCCACAAGGCCATGTTCAATCCGGCCTGGGGCGGCTACCCGGATCCGGCTTTCATTGACGCGTTTGACGGCGGTGTGCTCTCCGCCGTGCGGGCCACGCTACCGGCAACCGCCGTAACGATCGCCGACGCCGTCGGCGGGCTGACCGCCGACTGGGCGAAGCGGCTGGGGGTGCCTGCTGGGATACCGGTGGCAGGCGGGGCCTTCGATTGCCATCTGGGCGCGGTCGGGTGCGGGATCCGGCCGGGGACGATGGTCAAGGTGATCGGCACCTCGACCTGCGATCTGGCTGTGCTGCCGATGGACCATGCGCTGTCGGACATTCCCGGCGTCTGCGGGGTGGTGCCTGGATCGGTTCTGCCGGGCAGTTACGGCATCGAGGCCGGCCAATCCGCCGTCGGCGACATTTTTAACTGGTTCGTCCATAAGCTGCAGCCGGGGGGCGGGGTCAACCATCGCGCCCTGGACGAGGGGGCCGCGGCGTTGAAACCGGGCGAGAGCGGCCTGCTGGCGCTGGACTGGCACAACGGCAACCGGACGGTGCTGGTGGATCAGCAGCTCACCGGCATGATCATGGGGTTGACGCTGCATTCCACGCCCGCCGCGATCTTCCGGTCGCTGGTGGAGGCCACCGCCTTCGGTGCACGCATGATCCGTGACCGCATGGTGGCCTACGGCGTCCCGATCGAGCGGGTGATCAACTGCGGCGGGATCGCGATAAAGAGCCCGATTCTGATGCAGATCTACGCGGACGTGTTCAACTGCCCGATGCAGATTTCCGGCAGCGACCAGACCTGTGCCCTGGGTGCCGCGATGGCGGGCGCCGTTGTGGCGGGGGCGCACGCCGATTTCGGCGCGGCGGCCAGCGCCATGACGACGATCAGCGATGCCCAATACCAGCCGATTCCGGCCAACGTGGCGGTCTACGAGCGGCTGTTCGGGCTTTATAGGCGGATGCACGACCTGTTCGGCACGAAAACATATGCCGACAACCAGTTCAATGTGATGAAGGAATTGATCGCGATCCGGGAAAATGTGAGCAAGGCATCGTGAGTGTGTGGGGATGTGAGTAGGTACTGTCAAAAGGGAATCGGTTAACGAGAACGGCGACGAGAACGGAGGACGATTTGTGATGCTCCCTACTCGTTAATCGTTCTCGTCGCCGTTCTCGTTAACCGAAAGTTGGAGGAGAAGAAAATGTCAAAGAAAATGGAACTATGGTTTGTAACCGGCAGCCAGCATCTCTACGGGCCGAAAACCCTTGCACAGGTCGCGTCCGATTCCAAGGCGATCGCGGCGGAACTCAGCGCCGACCCCGCGATCCCGGCCACCGTCGTCTGGAAGCCGACGGTAAAAACGCCGGAAGAGGTATATGCCCTGTGCCGCGATGCCAATGCCGACGAGAACTGCATCGGCTTGATTACCTGGATGCACACCTTCAGCCCAGCCAAGATGTGGATTGCCGGCCTGACCGCGCTGAAGAAACCCTTCGTGCACCTGCATACGCAATTCGGGCGCGACATCCCGTGGAGCGCGATCGATATGGATTTCATGAACCTGAACCAGTCGGCACATGGCGACCGTGAGTTCGGTTTCATCTGCACCCGCCTGCGCAAGAACCGTACGGTTGTCACCGGTCACTGGCAGGATCCGGACGTGCGTGCCGAGCTGGGCGACTGGACGCGTGCCGCGCTCGGCTGGAATGCCTCGCAGCATCTCAAGGTCGCCCGTTTCGGCGACAACATGCGTGAAGTGGCGGTCACCGAAGGCGACAAGGTCGAGGCCCAGATCCGTTTCGGCTACGCGGTCAACGGCTACGGCATGGGCGAACTGGCCGCCTGCGTGGATGCGGTGACCGACGCCCAGGTCAGCGCGCTGGTGGCGGAATACGCCGAGCGCTACACGATGGGTGGCGGCGATGCCGCCAGCGCGAATATTCGCGAGCAGGCCCGTATCGAGATCGGCATGCGCGCCTTCCTTGAACAGGGCGGCTTCGGGGCGTTCACCACTACCTTCGAGGATCTGCACGGTTTCCGGCAGCTTCCAGGGCTGGCCGTGCAGCGGCTGATGGCCGACGGCTACGGGTTCGGCGCCGAGGGCGACTGGAAGACCGCAGCCATGGTGCACATCATGAAAGTGATGGGGCAGGGGCTGGAGGGTGGCACATCCTTCATGGAGGACTATACTTACCATCTCGACCCTGCCGGCATGCGCGTGCTCGGCTCGCACATGCTGGAGGTCTGCCCTTCGATCGCCGCCGGCAAACCCCGGCTGGAGGTGCATCCGCTGGGTATCGGTGGCAAGGAGGCTCCCGCCCGCCTGGTGTTCAACGTGCCGGCGGGGCCGGCCATCAATGTCTCGCCGATCGATCTTGGCGACCGGTTCCGCATGATCGTCAACGAGGTCGAGACCGTCGTGCCGCCGCACGACCTGCCGAAACTACCGGTGGCGCGGGCGCTGTGGATCCCGCAGCCGAACCTGAAAATCGCGGCCACGGCCTGGATCCTGGCGGGCGGGGCGCATCACACCGTCTTCTCCCATCAGTTGAGAACGGCGCACATCGAGATGTTCTGCGAGATGGCTGGCGTCGAGCTGGTCGTTATCGATGCCCAGACCGAACTGCGCCGCTTCAAGCGCGACATCGGTTGACGGAAGCGGACAGGCATCTGGATCATGCGTGAAAGGATGTTTCGTCGGATGTATCTGGGTATCACGCGTCACCAGTCATGGCAGCGTCATGTCTGCGTCATACGGTAGTCCAGATGGCGTGGGGGCGGGAAGGACTGCCGTACCCTTTTGTGAAGAGCCTTGTCGCAGGGGACGCCATCGGCCTTCGCCACACATTTCGCCTTGTAGGCGAACCATATCTCCGCCGTCCATGTGTCCCCTTCGCGCGCGTCCTCGAGGATTGTCCCCTCCGCAATCAGCCCGGCCGCCACGTCGAGCATGTCCAACTGCACCGCCGCCCACAACCGGAGCATGCGCACGCGGCTGCGGGCTCGGGTGGCCTCCGGGGCGGAATCGACCACCTCCAGGCACTCGTCAGGCTGGTTGCACTCTGCCAGGTACGTGGCGTACTCGACCGTCAACCGCCAGTCGTCCGGGTCCAGGCGGAGGGCGCGGCGATAGAGTTCGGCGGATTCCTCCGCACGGTCTTCGATCGCCGCAAGGCAAGCCAGGTTGCGCAGTGCCCAGGCATTTTCAGTCGCGCGGAGTGATCGCTCCCACACCAACCGCGCCTCTGCGCGCCGGTCCTGCGCCAGATTCATCACCCCCAGTTGGAGCAGGGCGGCCCAGTGCAATCCGCCGTCAGCACTTAGCGACGCCTCCAGCCGCTTCTGCCACGACTCGCCCGTCTGGTACGATACCGGCGCCTGCGCCGGCGTGGCGGTCGGGTAGACGCCCTTCTCCAGCAGGTCGATCCAGGGCGCCTGCTCCGGGCCGAGCGAATCATCGCCGAATACCAGGGATGGCCCGCAGAACGGCCGCTCGCCATCACGCTCACGCCGACGCCGCTCCAGCGCACCCCAGCCGCTGCCGAGTTGCACGACTTCCTCCGGTGCCGCGAGCGACATCGGGCGCGTCTCCTCCAGAATCCGCTCCAAATCCGGCTGCGGGGCGTACCTCGCCACGTGCGACTCCGCCTCCTTCACCGCCGCCTGCCAATCCGTCCCGTGCGTGATGCTCGCCTCGGTCTCCATCAGTCCGTATGCTTCAAGCCACTCGAAGGTTTCACCGCCGGGCAGCGGACGGCACGAGCCCTGGGTACGTTCCAGCCCCGCCTGGATCTCGACGTACTCGTGCCCCGGCGTGTTGAGGAATTCCTGCCAGTACTTGCAGCCCGGCTGTTGCCCCCACACAAACAGCTTCCGGCCCCGCAGCCCGCCGGTGGAGGTCTGGAACAGCCCGCGGCCTTCCGCGTCCAGCGACGCGATCCACGGCTGGCGATCCGGCGGGATGACGTAGAAATCGTCATTGCCGATGGGGATGTGCTTCGGATATGAACGGTCAACGCCGGCGTGCATGGGATGCGGCAACTGGCTCAGCCACCCGGAGCGATAGTCGAAATGCAACAGCGACTCGGCCGGCGTCAGCACGCGCCCGCCGGTGTGCTCGGGGGCCGCGATGTTGGACCACCAGTACACCGGCACCGTGCGCTCGTCCGGGTTGCGCAGGGAGACGCGCACCAGCAGCACCTCGCTTCCGTCAGGTAGAAAAAAGTCGATCTGGTAGGGCAGGCCGCGCACCCGCTCGTACTCGTACAGGCGCAGCACGGGCGTGCCATCCGCAAGCCGGGCACGCGCGGCGAAAAGCGGCTCGCAAGTGAACGGCGTGTGACCGGTCCAGCAGAAATTCCACTCCACGCCGCCGCTGAACCAGGCGACGCGCAGCCCCAGGTTGCCGGGTTGGAAGACGGGGTTGCGGAAGAGCAGTTCGCGTCCGGTCGGCTTGTGGATGAGTGACCACAGTCGCCCGCCCATCTCCAGCAGGATGGTGGCCCGCAGCGTGTCATTCTCCAGCACCGCCACGTCGAAGGCACGGGGCGCGCGCTGGCGCGACAAGTCGTCCTGCAGCCGGTACGGCAGGCAGTGCCTGGGCACGCCGTACCCGAGATAGCGCGATTCCTCGGGCGGAACCGTCGGGTCGATCTTCCCTTTGTCGGCTGCGTTGGGTGGCGGCGGTACCCCGAACTGCGGGTGCGGACTCTCCGGCCCGATGGCGGCCGCAGGCATGGTGAATGTCTCGAAACGTAAATCGCTCACAGTTCCTCCTTGATCCAAGCCAGCAGTTCGCGGAGCCCGGACGCGAGGTCGAACGCCGGCTCGTAACCGAGCACCGCGCGGGCCTTGTCGATCGCCGCCGCCGAATGCCGGATGTCGCCGCGCCGCGCTTCCTTGAACTGCGGCTCGATCTTGCGCCCGGCCAGGTCGCCGATCGTCCCCAGCAGCTCGAGCAGCGAGGCGGTTCGGCCCGACGCGACGTTGAACGCCTCACCGGTGCCGGCGTTGTCGCCATGCATCGCCCGCAGGTTCGCCTGGACCACGTCCTTCACGAACACGAAGTCGCGCGTCTGGCCGCCGTCGCCGAAGATCGTCGGCGTCCGCCCCGCCTTGAGGTCGTCGGTGAACTTGGAGATCACGCCCGAGTACATGGACTTCGGGTCCTGGCGGGGCCCGTAGACATTGAAGTAGCGCAGCGATACGGTCTGCACTCCGTAGAGCTGTGCGAAGATCGAGAGGTAGTACTCCCCGGTGATCTTCCCGGCCGCGTAGGGCGACGCGGGTTGCGGGGCCATGCCCTCGCGCTTCGGCAGCTCGGGGTCGTTGCCGTAGATCGCCGCCGAGCTGGCGAACACGACGCGGCGGACACCCGCCGCCCTGGCCGCCTGCAGCACGTTCAGCGTGCCGGTCATGTTGATCTCGTGGTTGTCGAACGGCTTCTCGACCGACTCGAACACCGAGACCAGCGCGGCCTCATGGAACAGGTAGTCGATGCCCTGCGCCGCCGCGCGGATGGCCGCGGCGTCGCGCACGTCGCCGCGCACGAACTCAACCTTGCCCGCGAGATGGTCGAGGTTGTGCAGGTGGCCCGACGACAGGTTGTCGAAGATCCGCACCGCGTGCCCTTCGCCGACGAGGGCCTCAGCGATGTGGCTGCCAATGAACCCGGCGCCGCCGGTGATGAGGTAACGCGACATCGCTTAGCCATTCCCCAGCACGCGCTGTACAAGCCCGTTCATCTCGTCCATCCGTTGCATCATCTCTCGAGCTAATGTGAACTGGGTGCGGCAGCGGTCGAGGTTGTGTCCCTCGCGGTGCACCTTGAAGTAGACATCGCCGCGCAGGAAGTCCGTGAGGAATCGTACACCGATCTCGAACGAGATCAGTTGGCCGCTGAACGCGAGCTGCTCGATCTCCGCGGGCACGAGGAAGTCGCGGGCCGTCGACAGGTAGCCGCGGACGAGGGCCTCGAAGATGTTCATGCGGACCTTCGTCTTCGCGAGATCGCGCTCGTCCTCCGGGGCGCTGTTGGTCGCGGTGCGGACCATGTCGCCGAAGTCGTACAGGGCGAGGCCCGGCATCACCGTATCGAGGTCGATCACGCAAACCGGCTCGCTCGTGTTGTTGTCGAGCATCACGTTGTTGAGCTTGCAGTCGTTGTGCGTGACTCGCTCGGGAAGCTGGCCCGCGCGGTTGAGCTCGGCGAGGCGGGCCACCCACGGCTTGCAGGACGCGCAGAACTCGATCTCGGGCTTCGCAAGAGCGGCGCGGTTGGCCGTGTCGGCCCGCAGTGCCTCCTCGAGCTGGGCGAAGCGCACGGGCGTGTTGTGGAAGTCGGGGATGGTCTCGGCCAGGCGCGTGCCGCCGAGGGTGGCCAGTTGCTTCTGGAACAGGCCGAAACCGCGGGCGGCCTGACGTGCCTGTTCCTCTGTGCGGATCACGTCGTGCGTGACCGCGCCCTCGATGAACAGATAGGCGCGCCAGAAGTTGCCCCCGGCGTCACGGGTCCACGAGCCGCCCGCTTTGGCGGGCACGAGCGTCAGCGCCTTGCGGGACGCATCGGGGTCGCCCACCTCTTCGAGATGGCGCCGCTGGTGGCGCGTCACGCGCTCGATGTTGTCCATCAGCGCGGGGATATCCCTGAACACGTTGTGATTGACACGCTGGAGGATGTAGCGAACCTCGCGGCCCGCCTGGCTCTGTGTCACGGACACGGTGTCATTGATGTGGCCCGTGCCGTAGGGCTCCGCGTGGACGAAGTCCCCGCGCAGGTCGAAAAGTCCCGCGATCACCCGAAAGTCATAGTCTGCTTTCCCGGTCATGTGTATTCCCTTCTAATCCGTGACAAAGCCTCTGTTTGAGGCTTTCTCCAGTGTTTTTATCCTTTTCATACAACTTCTGGCAGAAACCACGCCCCCCCATCACGATCTCCGCCGCGGTCTTCGTGTGCGCGCAACCAGTCGGCCACGCGGACGCGCAGCCGTAGCACCCCAGCCGGTCCGCCCGCAGGGTGTGTCGATGTCGATCCACAGGATCCGCAGGCGACGGTCAGGCGTAGACGCACTCCCGGTAGGCGGTTTCGTACATGGCGAGGATGTTTTCGAGCGGCACGTCGGGTTGGATGTAGGTGTGGCCCGGACCCACGATGAAGCCGCCGTTGGTGCCCAGCGCGAGGAAGTTCTTCAGCACCTCCGCGCGGATCTCGGCGGGCGTGCCGCGGCTGAGCACCTTGATCAGGTCGATCGAGCCGTAGAATGTCAAGCGGTCGCCAAAGTCGCGCTTGAGTTCCTCAACCGCCATTCCGACTGCCGACGTCTGGATAGGTTCCAGGATGTCCACGCCGGCGTCGATGATGTCCGGCAGCAGCGGGCGCACCGCGCCGCAGGTGTGCAGCAGGAACTTCTTGTCGTGCCGATGCACGATGTCCACCAACTGTCTCAGGTAGGGAAGGATGAACTGCCGGAACATGGTGGGCGATACGAGCGGCCCCAGCGCCGTGCAGAAGTCGTCGGCAATGTAGAAGATGTCGAACGTCTCCCCCGCCTCGCGGCAGAGCCGCTCCAGGGCGGGGATGAGATAGCCAAGAATCCGGTCCAGGATCGCCTGCGCCAGCTCGGGCTGGAGCGCCAGGTCGGTAATGAACGCCTCCATGCCGCGCAGGTGCGTGGCCTTGAAGTACGGCGCGTGCGTGATGTGCGCGATGATGGCCTTGTCCGGGTACGCCGCCCGCACCGCGCGCAGCGTCTCGAACGACAACTCGTCGGGCGTGGGCCAGTCGTAGGCCTCGATCTCTGCTACCGTCTCCATGTCGGCGAGCGGGAAGACGCAGTACTCGCTGTAGGTCCCGCCGGAGTAGGCCTGATCCTTCGAGCCGATGCCCCAGAAATCGTAACTGATCTCGCCCTCGGTGCGGATGCGCGGATCGTGGTGGTCGGCGCCGATCAGGCGGGTGTCGACCTGCAGGGCGTCCCACACCGCGTCACGGGTCGTGACGCCGAAATGCCGTTGCAGGGCGGCGATCACCTCCTTCTCCGCGTCGAAAGTGATCGGCACCCGGTCCGGGTTGCGGTGGGCGACGGCAGCGAGAACGCGTTCACGACTGTTCATACGGTATCCTTTCCGCCCATCACGACCTCCACGCGGACCTCCGCTGTCCCGGCCTGGTATGGAATCAACGTGCCGCCAACGGGTTCACCGTTCACGGTCACCTGCCGAACCCCCTTCATCACACCATCGGGATTCCGTACCTTGATACGGTAGGTGACGCCGCGGTAGACGCGCGTGATCTCGAGCCGCTTCCACCCGGGCGGAATGCAGGGGTCGATGCGCAGGCCGTCGAAATCCGCGCGGCAGCCGAGGATATGCTGCAGGGCCCCGATCGCCATCCAGGCTGCGGAGCCGGTGAGCCAGGCATTGCGGCCGCGGCCGACGATGTGGAAGGGCGGCTGCGACACGAACTGGCACATCACATAGGGCTCGACCTCGTGACGCTCGGCCGCGCGGCTCTTACCCGCCGCGCAGAGTCGCTTGAAGTAGGCCATGGCCTTGTCGCCGCGGCCCAGGATCGCCTCGGCGGAGACCATCCAGCTCGCGGCATGGTGGAAGACCGAGCCGTTCTCCTTGATGCCGGGCGGATAGATCCCGGCGGATCCGATCTCATCCATGTCGAACCGTGTGAAGGGGCGATCCATGATCGTGTGGCCGAAGGGCGTGCCCAGGTGCTGCTCCACGCTGTCCAGGGCCTTGCAGGCCCGCGGGCCAGCGGCATAGCCGGCCATGACCGCCCACGGCTGGGGCTCGAGGAAGATGCGTCCGTATTCCGGCGTGCGTTTGGAGCCCAGCACCAGGCCGTCGGTCTTGATGAGGCGCTTGTACCAGGCACCGTCCCAGCCGATGGTGTTGAGGCACTGACCGACCTCCGCATAGCGCGCCTCCAGTGTACCCGCATAAGCGGTGTCGCCCCGCAGGCGGGCCAGTTCGAGCAGCGCCTGCGTTGAGGCACCATAGAGCGCCGATGTGAACATGCTCTCGCTCGTCTTGTCGCCGGGATTCAGTGAGTCGTTCCAGTCGGCCGCCCCGATCTGCAGCAGGCCGTGCTGGCCGCGCAGCTTGAACGCTAGGTCGTTGCAGCGCTGAAGATGCTCGTACACGCTCCCGCGAGCCTCGGAGAATGCATAGGGCAGGACCTTGTCCAGGAACGCGAGATCCCCGGTTTCCCGGATGTACTGGTTCACCGGGAGGGCGGGCCAGTTGTGGTCGTCGTAGAACCCGTTGCTGCCGAAGTTCCCCGTGATCGGGTTGAAATCGTGGCAAGCCGAGCCGTCCTCGCGGATCGCGCGGATGATGTTCTCGATCATGTCCTGCGCGATCTCGGGGAAGGCGTGCATCAGCCCCATCTGGTCCTGCGAGGAGTCGCGGAAGCCGATCGAGCGTCCAATGCCCCACTCGTAGGAGGAAATCGAGCGCGACAGGCGCATGGTCACGGCGGATTGGTATTGGACGAATCCGTTGACCAGCGCGTCGAATTCGGGGTCAGGGGTGCTGACGGTGAAGCGCGACAGGCGCTCGGCCCAGCCGGCCTTGACCGCCGCGAAGGCGCGGTCCACCTTCTCCAGCGAGTCGTAGCAGCGGGCGTCGCGCCGCCAGGTCTTGTCGCTTTCGCTGATGCCGGTGCGGTAGACGAGGCGCTTGCTTTGCCCCGGCTTGAGTGTGAAACGGTGCTCAAGCGAGCCGATCGGGTACCCGCCGTTCTCGCAATAGTTCGTGGACCGGCCGCTTTCCACCACGGACGGATTCTTCTCGTCGCGGTAGCGCCCGAGGAAACGGTCGCGGTCGCCGTTGAAGCCGTACGGCTTTTCCGAACTGACATGATAGCCGCAGTTCTGCACGAAGTGCATGTCGTGCAGGCCGGACCCGACGTCGTTGTAGCTGTAATGGAGAATGGCTCCATCCTCGTGACGCTGGCGCGAGACGTTCGGGCAGTTGTCGATGTTCATCAGGTCGCGCATCGCGCCCCAGAAGGCGAACTCGGCGTAGCTGAAGGTCGCGAGACGGCGCGTCGTGCTTGAGACGTTGGTCACCGTCAGATCCCAGATCTCCAGCCGACCCTCGGGCGGGACGAAATACGTGACCTCCGTGCGGATCCCCTCGTATTCCATGGCGATGACGGAGTATCCGGTTCCCACGCGGCAGGTGTAGCGACACGCCTTGACCGGCATGTGGACCGGTGCCCAGGTGCTCGACCAGTAGTTGCCGGAATCGCGGTCGCGCACATAGACATAGCGCCCCGGCCGGTCGTAGGGCACGTTCTGGTAGCGGTAGCGCAGCAGCCGGTACACGCGCGGGTCGGTGTCGTAGCTCACCCCGCCGCCCGTGTTGGAGAGCATGGCGACGTACGTGCCGTTCATCAGGTAGTTGAACCAGGGACGCGGCGTGTCCGGACGCGTGATCACGTATTCACGTTGATCGGGATCGAAGTAACCGTAGGGACCTTTGGCTATCGTTTTCATTTATTTCCTTTTGCCGGAACCGTCAAACCCCGGCTGATAAACATGATGGTCGTAAATACTACCGCACCCGTGATCCCGCAGTCAAGCACGGAGAAATCGCAACCGGATTTGCGGCAATAGCAACGTAGTGTGCATGGTAAAGTAAAACCGCGCGCGTATGGCAAACAACCGTTTGCTTACAACGCAGAAGCCACGCTCGCGGCGCGAGCGGGCTACATGTACTACCGCTGGTAGATCGGGAGTTGGCTGTACGAGACGCTGAGGGCGAGGACGGCCATGGCGGTGCAGTAGTGCGGGTCGGCTTCATGCCCTCCACCCTTCCACGATCCATCGGGGTTCTGCCTTTTCAGAATGAGCTCGTAGATGCGCGGCGCAAATTGCTCCCACTGCTCACCGCCCAGTTGGAACATGCCGTTGGCGCAATAGTAGTAGCCGTAGTACCGGAATTCGCCGAACTCCGGATCCTTGCCGGGGCCAAAAGCCGTTAACAGGTGCTGGCTGGCTTTCAGCGTGATCTCGTCGCGATGATGGCCGGCCAACTCGAGGCACAGCAGGCCGATGCCCGTACAGGTCAGCCGCGTCCCTTCGCCGGCCTGGTAGCCGAATCCCTTTGCCGCATCGTTGGCGCGGCAGCGCAGGATGTAGCGGGCTGCGCGGTCCACGGCTTCCTTGGGAACCGGGGCGCCATTGTTGCGGGCCGACCGCAGCGCCATCATGCCCCAGCCGGAGTGCGACAGATCGCTGTCCCCCGCATTGGGTGTGTAGCGCCAGCCGCCCGCATGCTGCTCCGGCTTCGGTATCGCCTGGGCGGTGAGCGTCACCCTCACCGCCTTGGCCAGCGCCTCGCCGATGCGCGCCTGCCGTTCGGGGTCCGTCATCCCCGAGACCTCGGATAGCATCAACGTCGAGATGTTGTGGTGGTACATGTTGTCTGTGATGTTGCCCCCGGGCTTCTGGGCGGTCAGCACGCTGTCGATGGCGCGGTCGAGCACATCGCCATAGGGCGGCAGCCCCGGCGTATAGCCGCGGGCCAGGAAGGCCATGATGGCCAGCGAGGTCGTGGCCGGGGTCTGGTTCCCGATGGCGCCGGTTACGGCCTGACCGCGCGCGAGGAAGGCGAGTCCGCGGTCGACGGCCTCATCGAAGGAGCGCTGGTACTTGTCATCCTCGGTCACCGTCTGGGCCGGGAGGATCGCCGTGGAGGCGAGCCAGATCAGCGCTGCGGCGGTGCGCATGCCAACACCTATGGATTGCTTGTCGTTCATGGTTCCTTCTCCTCGTTGCCTCGCCGGGTGACTTCATGGAAGTAGCGCTTGATGATGGTGCGGTACTCCTCCGGGCCCTCGGTGCCCTGGGCCTGTAGCACATCGTGCTCGAGTTCGCCGTGCAGGCGCAGCCAGTCGCGCAGTCGCGGGTCAAAGCGATTGACGAACGCGCCGACCTCGGCCTCTGCGGATTCGTTGAAGTTCTTGGATCCACCCTCGCCGCCGGATGCCATGCGCAGGTCCGGTGGTTGGGGGTTGGCTCCTTGCGCGGCCGCGGCGGAGGCGGCCTCGTTGGCGGCCTGCGCCATCTGTGCCGACGCCTTGGCGGCAGCCAGCGACTCACTGCTCGCCGCGGCCTGCAACGCGGCCTCGTGCGCCGCGGCCATGGACGCAAGCCCGGGCGCGGGATCCGTGCCCGGTGCTTGGGGTGCGGGTGCGCCAGCCGATAGCGCGGCAAGATTCTGCGCGGCCTGCGCGAGCGACTGCGCGGCCGCCTCCTGGTGTTGCGTGGCCGTCTTGGCGCTGCCCGCCGCCTGTGCATCCGGCGGCAGGGCGCCGGGCATGGGGGCTTCCCCCGCACGTTCGGCCGCCTGTTGCGCGGCACTGTCGGCGAGCCCGGACATCTGGTCGGCGCGGGCCGCGCTCTGGGCCGCGAGCGCCGCCGGCGCCGCCATCGCAGGCAGGGCGGTGCGCATGGCGGTGGCCTGTTCGTTCAGCACCGCGGCCTGCTCGTTGAGAGCCTCGGTGTCCGCACCCAGCATCGCCTGCTGGTTGGCGAGTGCCTGCATCAGTTGCCCGTCGGCAATGGCGTTCATCTGCTCGGCGAGGGCGGACTGGCGCTCGGCCATTGCGGCCGCCTGTTGCGCCTGCTGCGCGCGTTCAACCCGTTCCGCGGGCGGGACGGTGGGGTCGGCCGCACCAGACCGGGCGGTTTCTGCCAGCGTGTCCGCGAGTTGGTCGAGTCCGGTCTGCGCCTGTCTGGCGGCTGCGCGGGCCGGCTTGCGGTCGTCCTGCTGCCACTCCCCGGCGGCGGTGCGCGCCTGTGCCGCGACTTGAGCGGCGGGCGACGCGGCCTGAGCCTGGGAATCGGAAAGATCCTGCGCGAGGGCATCGGCCTCGGTGGCGAGCGACTGCTGCATCTCGCCCACCTGCTCGGCGAGTGCGTCCAGTGTCTCGGCGCGGCCGCTGTTCTCGGCCTTCATCAACGTCTCGGTTTGCCGGCGGATGTCCGCCTGGCGATTGGCGAGGTCTTCGAGGGCGGTCGCTTCGGTTGCCTGGCGGGCGCCGGTGGCGGCCTGCTCTGCTTGGCGCGCGGCCTCCACCGCCGCGGCGGCCTCGTCCAGCGCCCGTTGCGCCGCCGACTCGGCTTGTTGCTGTGCCTGCTCCTTCGCTTGCGGCGTCGCTGCGGCGCCGGCCTGTTGGGCGGCTTTTGCCGCCTGTTGCGCCTGGGTCTGGGCGGCTTGGGCATGCTGGGCAGTCTGCTGCGCCGCCTGTTGGGCCTGTGCCGCGGCCTGCGCGGTCTGCTGCGCACTCTGCGCCGTCGCCTCGGCTGCCTGCTTGGCTGTTTGCGCCTGCTGTTGCGCCTGTTGGGCCTGACGCTGCGCCTGGTCGGCGTTCTGTTGGGCGGTCTGCGCCGCCTGCTCGGCCTGGCGGGCCTCCGGTTTTCCGGTGGCCTGCTGCGCCGCGTCCTGCGCCTGCTTGGCCTGTGTACCGGCTTGCTCGGCGGCCTGCTCGGCCTGTTTGGCCGCGGCTTCCGCCTGTTGCGCGAGTTGCTGGGCGGTCGCCGACTTGGCCTGCTCACGCTGCTGGGTGGCGGACGCCTGCTGCGCCGCCTGTTTCGCCGCCGCATCCGCCTGCTGCGCCATCTTCTGCGCCGCTTCGGCCTGCTTGCCGGCCTGCCCGGCGGCGGCAGCCGGATCGGCTGGCGGCTGTGCCGGTGGCGAGATCGCTGATTCCTCTGGCTGCTTCCCCGCGGCCTCAAGCGCTTGTTGGGCGGCGGCCTGCGCCTCCTGGGCCGCGGCGTCCGCGCGCTTGGCCTGGGCCTGTGCCTCTTTCGCGGCCGCAGCGCCGGCCTTGGGTGTCTCGGCGTCCAGGGCGCGGGCGGCCGCCTCGCGTGCGTCTTCGGCGGCCTTGGTCGCGGTCTCCTGCGCCTGTCGGGCCGTGTCGGCCGCCGCGCCGGCCTTCTCCGCCCGCTGCCGGGCCTCGGGCGCGGTGGCTTCGGCCTTCTGCTCGCGGGTGTTGGCCTCGCGTTCCGCCTCGGCCGCTGCTGCACTCGCCGTCAGGGCATGCGCCTGTGCGCGTGCGGCGGCTTCCGCAGCTTGTTGGGCGGCCTGCACGGCCTGCTTTTCGGGCGACGCGTCCTGCCTCGCTTCGGTGGCCGCCTGCTGCTGGTAGGCTTGCGCCTCTTCGGCATGGCGCTCGGCGCGGTCGGCCGCCTGGTCCGCGCGGTCCGCGGCAGTCTCTCGCGCAGGTTCTGCCAGGCTGGTGTTGCGTGCCTCTTCGGCCGCCTGCTTCGCGTCCTTGTAGGCCTGCGTAGCCTGCTCCGCCGCCTGCTCCGCGGCCTTGGCCCAGGCGTCCGTGGCCGCGACCTGCTTCTCGTCCTTGTTCGCCCCGGCCGAATCCTTAATCCCGGCGGCATCCCGCTTGGCCTGTCGCGCGGCCTGGCGTGCCTCCAGTGCGGCCGCTTCGCCCCGCTTGGCGGCTTCATCCGCACGTTCCGTCGGGGGCCGCGCCTGTGCCAACGCCGCTACGGCGGCATCCGCCTCTTTGCGGAGTACCGACGCCTCCTTGCGCAGGGCCGCCTCGGTCGCCGCCTGCTCGCGCTGGGCGGCCTCCATGGCATCGGTGCGCAGGTGCTCCGCCGCCGCCTGCATGGCGGGGCTTTGCGCCTTGGCCTGCGAGTCCTTTTCGGCTTCGGTCGCGAGCTGTTGCTGTTTGGTGGCCAACGCCGCGCGCTCCCGGGAGAGGCGCTCCGCGTCCGCGGCGGCATCGCGCATCCAGTCGGCATTCTCCGCCTGGCGCTCGGCGAGTTCCCGTGCATCCGACGCCGCGCTGGCGGACTGGTTGCTGACCAGCGTGGCGACCTCCTGCGCGGCGCCCTCCGCCTGTAGCGCCAGCTTGGCAAGTTCCGCCGCCAGGCGCGCCTGTTCTTGGTCCCAGGCCTTTTCCGCGGCGACGGCCTCGGCCGTTGGCGCATTCGTTGCCGCCGCCTGCGCGGCCTGCTCCAGCGCCTGCTTCTCCAGGGCCAGGCGCTCCTGCTGCTGCGCCATCTGCTCCAACGCCACCGCGCGTTGGAGGGCCTCCTGCGTGCGCTCGAACTGTTGCGCCAGCGCGTTGACCGCACTCCGGGCCTCCTGCACGTTCGCGGTGACGTTGCTGTTGATGCCGGTGCGCTCCTCCGGCGTATCGACCAGCCGCATCTCCCCCGCCAGGCGCTCCGCCGGCGCGATGTGCGCATCCGCCACCGCGCTCAGGTTCGTGGCCAGGGCCTCAAAGAACCCATCGGCGATTTCACTGGTGAGCCGGCGCAGGTTCGTATCTGCCGCGGCCAGCGTATCCTGCAGCGCGCCGGTCTGGGTGATCGCCTGATCCGGCAGCGGCCCCGGCTTGGCGAGTGGCGCGGCGAGCGCAGCGGACTTCTCTTCCGCGTCCTTCAGTTGTTTCCCGAGCTCGGCGAGGCCCGCGCGGATGCGCGCTTCCTGGCTATCCAGTACCTGCTCCTTCCATGAGGGGGCCGCGTCCTCCAGCAGGATGGTGACGGTCTCCGTGCGCCCGGCCTGTGGCCCGCGCTGCCCGGCGGGCAGGCTGTCGAGCGCGAGCAGGTGGAACTCCAGGCGCGGCGCCTGCGCGTAACGGGAGCTGCTGAGGTCGATCTCCAATCCGCCCTCGATGGCGCGCAGGACGTGCGCCTCATTGGTGGGCCCGGCCAGCCGGGTTGAGTAGGCGTTGGTGTCGCCGCTGATGACGGTGATGAGGTCCACCAGCGTGAGGCCGAGGTCGTCCTCCGCGGCGTAGCGCACGGGCAGGCGGTCGGTGCGGTTGAGGCGGAATTCGCGCCGTTCCAGGTTGGTGATGCGGACCGCGGGCGGCTGGTCGGGCAGCGTCTGGATCGTGTTCTCGAAGGGCTTGTTCTCGAGGCCGATCTCGTCGCGCAGGCGGATGGTCCAGCGGCCGTCGACGCCGGGCGGCAGGACGAAGGCGAAGTCGTAGGCGGCGGTGTTGGCGGCGGTGCGCAGGGTGCCCGTGAACGCGTTGGTCTGCGACTGCGAGCGCACGAGCAGTTCAGCCGTGGGAACCGGCTTGTTGACGGTGGCCGTGATGGTGACGGCGGTGCCGGCGAGGGCCCGGATGGTGCCGGCGCCATCGCGTTCACGCCACTCGGGCAGGCGTGCGTAGGTCGGGTAGACGCAGGCCACGTCCTGGTGTTCGATCACCGGCGCCACGGCCACGCGCACGGCGTACTGGCGCGTGAGCGCGTTGCCGGCCTGGACCTGGTAGCGGAAATCCTGGACGACGTCGGGCAGGGTGAGCGTGAACGCGCGGGCGTGGCCATTCGTGCCGCCGGCCACGGGGGCCATCGGCATCTTCGTCATGTGCCCCCGCTTGTCCGTCTGGCGCACGTGCGCCGCTTCCACCCGCTTGTCGCTGGTCTCCACCTGGATGGTCAGCGGCGTTCCGGCGGCGATGATGGTGTCGCCCGGCGTCACCACCAGGGTGAGTGCCTTCGCATTGGAGAGGTTGAGGAACGGGGCGGTGGCGCGGGCGAGCAACACCATGGTTTCCCGCGGCCGGATGAGCAGCAATCCGCCCATGATGGCGGCGAGAATCCCCGCGCTGACCAGGAAGGGGATCGCGAGGCGCCAGGACAACTCCTCCTTGGGGCGAATCGTGCCCACGTCCATCACGGCCTCCCTGGCGAGTTCCTGGATCAGCACCTCCGAACCGCGGAGATCAGGCAGATCCCGGCTGGTGAGCAGCTCCACGGCGGAGCTGATGCGCTCGTGTAGTTCCGGGTGTTTCTGTTCCAGGAGCCGGGCGACGCCGGTGAGCGTGAAGGAGCGCGCGAGCGGACGGACCAGGAACCAGAAGAGGGTGGCGGCGACGCTCAGATAGGCCAGCCCCGCGAGCAGCCAGCGGCCCCAGGCGGCGGCGATGGCCGTGTTCGCATCGATCAGCATGACGGTGAGGAAGGTGCCGAGCGCGGCGGTGCCGCTGGCACCGAGGCCGCGCAGGACAATCAGGCACCGGGCGCGCCGGATCAGGTGCGCAAGCAAATCGACAATCGCGCCGGGGAGTCGCTCGGCGCCCTCGAAGGCAAAGGGCTTCATCATGGTAACCTCGCTTTCTTGCGCAGCAGCCACTCGGCGGTGAACAGCGCCACAATCAGCGCCCACCACATCCAGGAATTCCAGAGGTCGATCTGGCGACGTTCCTCGTTACGCACGGTTGCCGGGCCGAGGCGTTCGGCCACGGCGGCCAACTCCAGCGGATCGAGCAGCGCACCGGTGGAAAGCGAGGCGACTCGGCTGAGCAGGCCGCGGTCGGCCGCCAGTTCGACTTGCTCGGCGTCGATGGCATCGGTGACGGCGAACGCGGTGGTGACGGATTCCCGCAGGGCCTCGGGCAGGCCGCGGGCGTCCTTGGGATCGAGTTCGACGCGGTAGCGCCCCGCGGGCAGGGATCCGATTTCGGCGCTGTAGACACCGGGGGATTCCTCCACGTAGGCGAGTGCGCGGCGCAGGATGTGGCGATCGCCGTTCCACACGGAGACGCGCAAGCTGGCCTTCAGGACGGGGGAGAAGTCCGGGGCGGACACGCGTGCGCGGATGCGCACGGGTTCGTCGCGGTTGTAGCGCGTGCGGTCGGTGCCGAGGCGCAGGAGTTCGGTGCCGCCGCCGATCCGGTCCGAGGTGGCCCAGCGCATGACCTGGCCCCAGAACTTATGATGGCGTGTGTCCCCTTCGCGGTAGCGCAGGCGCCAGCTCTGGTCGGTTCCCAGGAACAGCACGTTGCCGTAGCCGGCGTGCTGCGAGACGATCAGCGCCCGGTTGCGCTCACGCGCCTGTTGCTGCTGTAGCGCGTCCACCCCGGGGACGTACCCGGCCTGGCCTGCGCGCTGCGCTTCGGCGGTGGGCAGGGCGTAGGCCAAAACGGAGGCGCCCTCCTTGGCCGCGATCAGTCCATGGCGCCAGTAGAGATCGGGCACGGCCTGCCATGCCGCCAGGTTGCGGGCGCCATCGTCCGCCAGTTTCATGAAAGCAGTGTCGCGGCCCAGCGCGGTGAGGACGATGCGGAAAGCGGACTCCGGGGCGGCGAGGATGGGTTGGGCGGAGGGGGTGAAGGTTACCGGGAGCACCGCTTCCAGGGGCGTGCCGGCAAAGGCGTGGGGCATGTGCATCGGCCCGGCCAGCACGATCAGCGTGCCGCCGCGGTTCAGGACGTAGCGGTTGAGTATGCCCAGGTTTTCCACGCCCAGGTCTGCGGGACTCACGTCGCCCAGCAGGATCACGTCGAACTTCATCCACTCCGACTCGTCCGCCGGCAGGGCCGTGGCTTCGAGCTCGTCGTCCGGCCGCGCCACCGACGCGGCGATGACGGGCCGGTTCGTAACCCCGTCAATCAAGTCGGGCCTGAACAACATGTGCTGGAATTTCACATTCTGGTCGCGCTCGAGAAACAGGTTCTTCAGGTAGCGGAATTCCCAGCGAGGCAGGCCGTCCACCAGCAGTACCTTGACGGGATCGCTGGCGACCAGTACGGGGACGTGGCAGACGTTGTTGCTGGCATTGACGTCGCCGGGCTGGGGCATGAGTTCGAGGCGGTAGTCGTGGAGGGCGTTGGTCATCGGGCGGTCGGAAAGCTGGAGCCGCGTCCGGAACGTGCCGCCGACGGCCGTGAAGGCGTTCGAGGCGACGAGGCGGCCGTCATCGAAGAGGCGCAGGGCGATGTTGGTGCCCGCGAGACCGTCAGCCTTGAGTTCCACATTGAAGAGAACGTGGTCATTGGTGCTGACGGTTTCAGGCGCGGTGACGGAGACGATGGCGGCATCGGTGGGCGGGGCGCGGTTGCCGCCGAAGATGACGGGGTAGACGGGGACGGGCTCAAGGCCGAGGTTTCGCGCGATGGGCTCGACCGGTGACGCGGCGTTGTGGCGGCCGTCGGTGAGCAGGAGGATGCCGGCGGTTTCTTCCGGCTTCAGGGTGGCGGCGACCTTTTCCAGTGAGCCGGCGAGGTCGGTGCTCCGGCGCTGGGCGTCCGCGTCGTCGGTCGCGCTGGCGTCGGGCGATTCCTTCAGGAAATCGGCAACCGCGACTCCGACGGGGGCGGCACCGATGCGGTAGAGGCGCACGCCGTACTCGCGATCGAGGCGGTCGAGGAGGCCCGGCGAGCGGTCGTCGGCCTCGGCTGGCGCGGCATTGCTCGCGGCGGGTTGCGGGGGGGCGCCGAGGAGCAGCGCTCGGGCCAGCGCCAGGCGCGGCATGGCGGCGACGCGGTCGAACGTGGCGCGGTCGGCAGCGGAGGCGGCCTGGTAGAACGCGCCGTCGAGAATCTCCCCGGTCTCCATCAGGGGTGTGTGCAGCTCAGCCAGTACCTTGCCGGCGGCCTGCAGATCAGCCAGGGCCGCCTGGCTCTCCGCGACGCCATTCGTGGAGGCCCGGCGCCAGTGCGAGGCGCGGGCGATGAGCGCGTCCAGCGGCGTCTGTGCGCCGGTGGTGAGCGTCTTGGCGAACCCGGCAAGTTGGGTCGTGACCGCCGGCTGGTTGGTCATGAACGGCTGGTTGGCGGCACCGGCCAGGGCGTTCGTGGCGGCGGTGGTGGCCGCGAGCACCGCGCGCAAGGCGTCCTGGAGGGCGGCGCGGTTCTTGTGCAGTTGGCGGCCGGTGAGTTCGGGATCGCCGGCACCAAGCGCGCTGAACCAGTCGGCTTGTGCCTGGAGCTGGTCGCGCGCCTGCCGCAGGGTCGCCGCCTCGCGCTCCAGCGGGATGACGCGCCGGGCGGCCGGGAGCGCGAGGCCTTCGGCGAGGCGGACCTTCTCTCCCGCGGTCAGGTTGTTGTCCGGGACGCGCATGGAATCGCTTTCGTCCAGCAGCACCACCACCTGGCGGCGGAACTCGCGCACGGTGTTGAGCACGAGCACGGGCTGGCACAGCACGATCAGGAGGGCGAGCGCCAGGGCGACGCGCAGGAGCGTAAGGGCGAGGCCGAGGCGGCGCGGCACGGCGCGGCGTTCCAGGCGGTAGAGGGCCAGCAGGCCTTCGATGGTGAGGGCACCGCCCATGATGATCAGCCACAGGTTCCAGGAGGTGGCCAGCGTGACCACGCGTTGCAGGGCCAGGGCGGCGGCGGCGAGCGCGAGGCCGCCGATGCCCGCGCGACCGAGCCAGGCGAGCGGTTGCCTCCGCGGCGGCAGGCCAAGGCCCCAGGCCTGGCAGCGCACCCGGAGGACCAGCAGCAGCACGGTCGCCGACAGCAGCAGCCAGAGCGGCGCGTCGGGAAGCAATAGGGCGGTGGTGTCTTCGGTTGTCATCCCTGTGCCTCCGGTGGGTTCGTGTTGGCACCCCCCGCGAGCATGTCCGCCATGCGGGCTCGGGTGGCCTTGATCGCGTCGGCTTGCGACAGGAGGATCACGGGCTCCGGCTTGTGCAGGCGGCGGTGAATGGTGATCCAACGGGCGAGCACGGTTTCGAGAACGAGCGTGGCCAGCGCGCACAGGGCCAGGATGCGCCAGAGTTCCTGGCCGGGAACCTCGCCGGCCTGCGCCGCGAGAAGATCCTCAAGCCGGGGCGGGGCGAAGAGATCCACGTGGCGGGCAAGCGCGGCGAGATCGGAGTCGCTCAGCAGGTCCATCGCGCTCTCCTCGGGCATGGAGTTCACGGCAAAGGGGAGTTCGCCCACGCCGTTGGAACTGACGCCGACGGCGGTGGCCAGCGGCACCGGCAGTTGCACGCGGTAGAGGCCGGGTTGGCGCGTTTCCGGGAAGCGCAGGGTGAACTCGCGGCCCTGCAACGCCAGGGAGACGGGGCGGCTGGTCCCCGCCGGCGTGGCGACCGTCACGGGCTTACCGGGGTCAGGCGGCGTGGTCAGTGTGCCGGCGAGGGTCCACTCGATTCCCGGTTCGACGTTGGCGTTCACCACCATGGGCGAGGCAAGGTAGTACACCATCTCGTGGATCAGGGGCACGAAGCACTTCAGGGATGGCAGCGTGCTGTCGCGGCGGTCGAACGCCGTGGCGGTGGTCAGCACATACCCGCGCCCAAGCTGCCGATCCACGAGCCAGGGCGCATCCGATTCGAACTGCGCGCCGATTCGGACGAGCGGCGCGGCGGCATCCGGCGTGAGTGTCCAGTGCGCAAAGAAGAAGCCGAGGGCGATGTCGGACTGGTCGCGCTGGCCGATCAGGCGCAGCGAGGGGTGCGTCAGCGAGGCCGCTTTCAGGCGCAGCGGGTCGGGCGGCGTGACGCGTTCGCCCAGCGGTGCCGGCATGACGGGCTCGCCGGAGCTGGCCTGCCAGGCGTTGTAGAAGGCGGGCAAGGCGCGCTGGCCGGGGGTCACGAGCAGGCCGCCGCCTTCCTTGACGAAGGCGCTCAGGCGGTCGGCCTCATCGGTAGGCAGGCGCGGCACGTCGGCCAGGATGATCACGCGGTAGCGTGCGAGGTCTGGAATCTTCGGCAGGCCGGATGCAGTCACGATCGTCGGGTCCACGAGGAAGCGCTGGGCGCTGTCGGCCTCCGACGGCTTCCGGCTGCTGTCCCGTCCGTCGGGGGTCAGCGCCGTGCGGACGAAGCTGGAGGCACGGCGAAAGAAGAAGCGTTCGGAGGATGCGCCTTCCACGAGCAGCACCGGCAGGCGATCGAGGACGTGCGCGACCTGAACGAGCGTGTTATCGGCCGAGAGGTCATCGTCCGCGACCAGGTCGGCGCGCAGGACGTGGTAGCCGGGATGCGCGAAGGTATGGTCGAAGCGGAAGATCTCGGTGGCCTGCGGCAGCAGTTCCTTCACGATGGGGATGCGCTCCACGCGGTTGCTGTCCACGAACAGCTCGATGGCGGCCGGCTGCAGGGGGGTACTGCCGGCGTTGAAGACGCTGACGTCGATCTTCACCGGGCGGTCGGTGCCGATGACGCGGCGGGAGAGCTGTAGAGCGGTGACCGCGGCATTGCGGAAGGCGGCGGGTGGCGTCAGCCGGCGGACGACCAGGCGTGGTGGGGTGGGGAGGCCCGCGAATCCGGTGGCCACGAATTTCCAGCGCGCGTCGGCCCGTGTATCCCAGCCGGCGGCCTGGCCGTCCGTGAAGACCACGATCATCTTGGCTGCGTTGGGGCCATCCGCCAGGAGTGTCGACGCGAGGTTCACGGCCTCCGGCGCGGACATGCGGCCGCCGATGATACGGCAGGCGGGCCCCTCGAGGGCGCCGAGCAGTTCGGCGCGGTCCGACGTGGGGCGGAGGATGAGTGCTTCCGGCACGGCGCCGCCGAGCACGATGGCGAAGGCGTCGCCGGGGCGCGCGGCCCGGATCAGGGTGCGCGCCTCCGCCACGGCCTGCTCAAACGCCGTGCGGCCGGCGCTCTGGAGGGTCATGGACATGGAGGCGTCGAGCACGAGCACGACGTCGCGCCCGCCGCCGGCGGTGAGCCAATGCCGGGCCTGTATCCAGCGCTCCAGCACGGCGAACAGGATGCCGGCGAGGGCGAGGATGGCGGCGACCCGCAGCAGCCGCCGGCGCAGGGACCGGTTGCTCCACAGGACGGTGGCCATGCCGGTGAGTGCGACGGCGATCAGGATGGCCGGCACGATGACGGCCCAGGGAATGGCGGAGGCACTGGGCAGGAACGGTCGCGCCATGGCCAGGGAGATCAGCGCCAGGGAGAGGCAGCGCAGGCAGAGCAGGATCATCTCCTCCAGTTGCATGCGCCGGCTGCGCGTGACCAGGGCGGCGTGCAGGAACTGCATCGCCCCCCAGTTGATCACCCGCGGTTTATTGCGGTTCAGCAGGTGGATGACGATGGGGATGGCGATGGCCGCCACACCCAGCAACATGGACCATTTGAGGAATGTCACTTCAGAATACTCCTTCGGTGGGCGAGGTAGCCGGCCAGCTCCACATCGAATTCCTGCCGCGTCGAAAAGGGCACGTAGTCCGCGTGCATCTCGCCGCAGCCCTTGGAAACCGCATCGGTGAAATCGCGGACGGCCTGCAGATACGCGGCCCGCAGCGCGACCGGGTCCGCCTCCACGTGCGTGCCCTCGTGTTCGAGGTCGCGGAACTGGCTCCAGCGGTCGAACGGGAAGGTAAGTTCCTCATCAGCCATGACGTGCATGACGATGACGTCGTGTTTGCGGTAGCGGAAGTGGTGCAGGGCGCGGACGATGGACTCGGCGTTGTCGAAAAGGTCGGAGATGATGATGACGAGGCCGCGGCGCGGGATGCGTTCGGCGATGTCGTCGAAGACGGGGGCGAGCGCGCTTTCCTCGCCGGTGGTGGTGGTGTGGAGTTCGCCGAGCAGGAGCCGCAGGTGGTCGGGGCGGCTGCGGCAGGGGATGAAGCGGCGGATGGCCTTGTCGAAGGTGACGAGCCCGACGGCGTCCTGCTGGTTGAGGAGCAGGCTCGCCATGGAAGCGGCCAGGAAACGGGCGTAGGCGAACTTGGTGAGGGGGGCCCCGCGGTGCCGGCTGGCGCGCTCGCCGCCGTAGGCCATGGAGCCCGAGGCGTCGAGCAGGATCGTGGCGCGAAGGTTGGTTTCCTCGATGTAGCGCTTGATGTAGTAGCGGTCCGAGCGGCCGAGCACGCGCCAGTCGAGGTCGCGCAGGTCGTCGCCGGCGGTGTACTCGCGGTGCTCGGCGAACTCGACGGAAGAGCCGTGATAGGGGCTGCGGTGGCGGCCGGAGATGAACCCGGCCACCTGCCCGTGCGCCAGGACCTCGATCCGGCTGATCTTGGCCATGGCCTCCGGGTCGAGCAGCTCCAGGTACGCCGGCATGCTGGGCGATGGAGAGTGGCTGGTCATCGTCTCGGTGTTCACGTCATCCTCTGCTCGACAACGGCGGGCAGGGCTTCGAGCAGGCGGGTGATGATCTGGTCCGTGCTGATGCCGGCGGCTTCGGCGTTGAAGGTGGGCACAATCCGGTGGCGCAGGATGGGCAGGGCCACCTGGCGCACATCCTCCGTGGTGGCATGGTAGCGGCCGTGCAGGATGGCGCTGGCCTTGGCGGCCATCATCAGGTTGATGGTGGCGCGCGGACCGGCACCCCAGTGCACGAGCTCACGGATGAACGCCGGGGCCGCGGCATCCGGGCGCGTGGCGCGCACCAGCTTGCTGGCGTACTCGAAGACGTGGTCGGCGGCGGGCACGCGGCGAACCATGTGCTGTAGATCGATGATGTTCGCACCGGTCAGCACCGGGCTCAACTGCGCCTCGTAGACGCTGGCCACGCGCTTGGCGATCTCAATTTCCTCCTTGGCGCTGGGGTAGCCGACCTTGATCATGAAGATGAATCGGTCCAACTGCGCCTCGGGCAGGGGATAGGTGCCTTCCTGCTCGATCGGGTTCTGCGTGGCGAGCACGAAGAAGGGCTCCGGCAGCTTGTGGGTGGCCTCGCCGACCGTCACATGCCGTTCCTGCATGGCTTCCAGCAGCGCCGCTTGCGTCTTCGGCGGCGTGCGGTTGATTTCGTCCGCCAGCAACATGTTGGTGAACAGCGGCCCGTGGACAAAGCGGAACAGCCGCTTGCCGGTGGTCCGGTCCTCCTCAAGCACCTCGGTGCCGGTGATGTCCGAAGGCATCAGGTCGGGCGTGAACTGCACGCGCTTGAAGTTCAGGTCCAGCACACGCGCGAGCGTACTGACGAGCAGCGTCTTAGCCAGCCCCGGTACTCCCACAAGCAAGGCGTGCCCACGGCAGAAAATCGCGATCAGCACCTGCTCGATCACGTCCGTCTGGCCGACGATGGCGTGGCCCAACTGATCCACCATGGATTGGTAGGCGCTGTTCAGCGCCTTCACCGTCTCAATATCGTCCTCGGATCGATCCTGCGCGCGGTCGGGTGTCTGGGCTGTCGTCATTCCGTCGTCCTTCTGGTTATTGTATATTCCTTGTTGGACAGTAACTACTCAGGTAGCCCCATCGTGGGCGCTACCACTGATGGAATGGTAGCCAAACCCACCTTTATCCAACAAGGGGTATAATAAAAAAGGAACGGATTTTTTACTGAACTCGAACAGCGCGATCCACTACGGAATCTCCTGACCCCTCTCTACTCTCCCAGCATCTTCAGCACGCCTTCTTTCATTTCGACAAAGCCCTGGCTGCTCAACTGGCCGAAGGAGGCGGCAGCGGCTTCGTCGTTGAAGCGCTGCTTGTATTCGCTGGTGAGCGGCACCTTCTGCGATACCAGCAGGCCGATATGCTGCCGGGACCACCCCTTCTTCAATTGCAGCAGGCGCAGCAATTCGCAATCCTGTGCGCCGCGGCGCAACCCGTGCAGGCGGAGGGACCCGACGGCGCTGCCGTACTTCTCGCCAGCGTCGGTGATCACCGCGTTGCCGTTGCCATCGGGATCGGGATTGGTCAGCCCTGTGCCGACTGACTGCCAGGGCAGCACGCCGTCGGACTCGCTGGCATAGGCCTTCAGACACCAGGCCGCGTTGTCCCAGTTGCTCTTCTCGAAGGGGGCGCAACCGCCATAGGCATACATGATGCTGGGCATCCGCCGCTTGTGATTCTGAATCAGGCGAGGCTTGTCGAAATCGCCGCCGTTCAGATAAATGATGTTCATCAGCCCGTCCGACAGGTTACCCTGCCAAGTCATACGGGAAATGTCGCCGCGGAACAGGAAGGTGGGGCGGTCACGTTTCATCTCGCCCAGGCCAACCCGGAACAAGGCCTCATGCCACTGGGGTGTATAGACCGCCGGATCGTTGATGCCCTGCTTCCAGAGTGCGCCTAAGTAGTTCAGCGCTTCCCAATCACGATAGATGCTGGGTTCGTCCAGGGTCCAGCGGGTGTAACCGTAGTTGGCCTTGTTGTTCAGGTAGCACTGGAAGGCGGTACGGTTCCAGCCCTTCTTGCGGGCATGCTCGTAGAAGTCGCGCACGTTGTTGACGAAGGCCGTCTTGAACGCCGGGTCCATCGCTTCCTCGATCGGCTTGGCCAGGATGTGATGCTTGACGTTGTCATCATGGTTCTTGGAGGCGGGCGGAACGCCGGGGCCCGGCTGGTAGTACTTTTGGAAGTCCAGTGGCCACCCCTCGAATTGCGGCAGATAGAGGCTTGCCACCGGCACGCCGGCGCGGGGGTTGTCCTTGAACCATGAGCCGTCCAGCAGTCCGCCGAGGTTGTTGTCGAAGTTCGACCAGTCGGTGACCTTGCCCGTCGCATCCACCGCCGGCACGTAGTCGTCGTGCACCCTGCCGCTCTGGCTGTAGGGCACGCGGTTGATCGTGCAGCGGTTGTAGTGCGCGATGCGGAAGCTGTTCTTGAACTGGTCGCTGCCGGCCCGGCCGGGCCCCCCGTAGCAGTTCAGTTCCGGGTTGAAATGGATGTTGTCGGGAATCACGGCCGGGTAGACCTTGATCTTCAAGGGAAGCTTGACGCTGGAGCCCCCGGCGGTCAGCGTCACGGTGCCGGCGTAGTTGCCGGGGGGCGTGGCGGCAGGGATGAAGTAATCCACCGTCACCGCCTGGTGAGTCTGGCCAACGACGGCATTGTCTTCCATGGGGCAGTCCACGGCTCCCGTGAGCGGCAGCGCGTACTCCGGCTGGTTCTTGACGTACCAGTTGCGCCACAGGCGCACGTTGCGCTTGTCGACCTTGCCGGGCCCGGCCAGATCGGACAGGGCGAGGGTGACTCCCTTGATGCTGCCCTCGAGCGCGATCTGGAAGCTGGCGATCTCGCCGCGGGCCGCGGCCAGTCTCACGGTGCCGGAGGCACCATCCCAGACCGGGTTGGCGCGGCTGAAGTCCGTCTGCTTCTCGTGCAACACCTTGCCGGTCACGGCGTCGATCTCCGTCACCTCGGGGAAGGCGTATACTGTTGCCGTGCCCAGCGATTTCGGTTCGCCGGCGGCGGGTTTGAAGTCCGGGGCAGGCAGTAGCGGCACCGTGAGCGCCGGACTGCTCTTGCAGGAGACCGTGACCGCACTCGAGCGGTTGCCTGCGGCGTCGACGGCCGTCACCTCAATGCGGACGTCGGTGGAGGGGGGGAGATCCAGGATCGGGAATACCTGCTGCACGCCGGGAACGGCAAACGGGATCTGCCAGCGCGGCAGCTTCTGGCCGTTCACGCTGATATCATAGGTGAGCGCATCCTGCGGAGCCGTGACGGCAATCTGCGCCGCACCCAATTCACGGGTGGCCAGGTTCGGGGCCGGTGCCGCCTTGAGATTAGCCGGTGCAGCCGGGGCCTGGGTGTCGGTGCCATCGGTCACCACCTCGATCGTCACATCACCGGCGATTTTGCAGTTCATGATGTAGCTGGTCGAGCCGTCCGCGATGAAGAGTCCGGTGCTGGCCCCGGCCACCAGCGCCTCGACCAGTTTCGGATCGAGCGGCATCTTGTGGACGCCGCCGGAAGGCTGGAGGCGCCCGTTGCCGCGCAGGGTATTGCCGTTGCCGAGCACCACGTCGTAGATCCGTGCACCCGCCCAGCCCCAGTCATCCCGGACTCCGCTGCGGTTCGCGCAGACCTTGTTCACATCCCACTCCTGGGACACGGACGAGACGGAAATCCAGGTGAGATCCGTGCCTCCGTTGAGATTGAACTTCTCGCCGCCTGCCGGCTTGACAATGAGGGTGGCGCTCTTGATCTTCTTCCCCTTGAGCGCGGTGGTGTCGAAGCCGACGAGGCCGAATTCCTCGAAGAATTTGATTTTCATCGCCCCACGGTTGCCGTTCACCTTGTCCCGTTCCGCCGAATGGTCGGAGATGGAAGCGTGGCGGTTGGCCTTGATGACTTCAGCATGAATGGGCGTGGCGATAGCCCCGAGCAGAATCAGGAGGAGTGCCAGTGCTCTCGTGTCCGTCGCGCGTTTTCTCCCGGTGGCGGTACGTTCGGATCGAACAAGCAGGTACAGGTCTTGAAGGTTCACGTCGACTCCTTTTCTTGAATGTTTCGTTAGTAGTTCCCAGTCCAATTATGATACACATAACAAATGAGGATGAGGATGTCAATACCCTCGTGAAAAAACAGCGGCGAAAAATCGACGGGGTGGCGGGTGGCGCGTGTCGGGTGGCGGGGGGATACCTTGCCTATAACTTCACTGTTTTCTTAACAATTTGCCACAAGAGATTCGAGTGTACGAGGACGGAATGCAC
>CAZSRU010000008.1:0-62966 GCA_964609395.1 uncultured Victivallales bacterium | reverse complement strand
AGCCAGAATGCGGTCGGCCGCATGAATCCCTCAACGAAATAAAATCACACCCTTTCTAATGCAGTACACGATGCTTGGCAAAACCGGGTTGAAGGTATCCCGGCTGGGGTTCGGGGCCATGCGGTTGCCCATGCAGGGTGAAATCGTGGACCGCGGGCTGGCGATCCCCATGATCCACCGGGCGTTCGAGGCCGGGGTGACTTATATCGACACCGCGGTCTTCTATTGCCAGCAGGATAGCCAGCGGGCTGTCGGCGAGGCGCTCAAGGGCTGGCGCGACCGGATCGTGCTCTCCACCAAGAACCACTGTTTCGAGGCCGACGAGAAGGCCTGGTGGACGAATCTGGAAAACAGCCTCGAACGGCTCGATGTCCAGCATATCGACATCTACAATACCCACGGCATCAATGCCGAAAGCTACGACCAGTTCGTCGTGCCGCATATCTACAAGTGGCTGGAAAAGCCCTGTCCCACAGGAGTGGATATCCCGCAGATTTTCGCCATCTACAACACCGGCCGCGTGTACGGCCTCTTGGACCATGCCCGCGCCCAGTATGCCCAGCTTGAAAAGGCCCGGTGCGAAAACCTCCTGCCGGCGGATTGCTGCATCGATTGCGGCCAGTGCCTGCCGAAGTGCCCGCAGGGCATCGCCATCCCTGAACAGCTCCGCAACGCGCACCAGGCGCTGTCAGGGCGGGGTGTGTGAGCCTGGGAGAGCCCACCGTCCTTGCGCCGGTGGTGTGCCAACGTCGTGCCTGACCGGACTTGAAAAGCCGTGCGAAGCGCGGCTTTTCAAGGTACGTGTCCAGGCATCTTGTTCGACCTCTCCTTTTCACCATGTTGACGAGTAAATTAGGCCATTCGAGTGGAAGCCGCAAGTAATTTGTCAGGCGGTTTGCGCTGCAGGAGGCAGAGGGGCATGGAGCAACACTGCGGATGGGGTGGATCCCGTCTCTCTCGATCTTCTGGAGGGCCCGATTCCAAGCGGTCTGCGGAGCAAAGGGTTGTGGCTGCTGCTGTGGAACGGTTTGTTTCCTGGCACGCGGTTCTATTCCTGCTGCAGGCCAGGGATCGACGGGGAACCTTCCCAGGGTTGACGTTCCGTCCACGGAAGCTCTCCTTCATAGGACGTGGCACAGCCCCCCGTGAACAGCGTGCAGGCAATCATGAGCAGAATTGTCAATCGCATGGTGTCGTCACCCGGCTTTCTCGACGAGTCGTCCGTTGATATATTTGTGCAGGATGCTGGAGATCAGTGTCTGGTAGGGAAGTCCCTCGTGCTGGGCGGTCTTCTGAAAATGGACAAGATCGCGTTCGGTCATCCGGATATTGACCCGTTTATCCTTTCGCAATGTGGCTTGTGCCGCCTGCTTGTAGCGCGCTGCCTCCTGCTTGAAGCCAGGGATGCGCTTCCATTCCCCCCCCTCGACAGAGTCGAGAATGTCTTTTTCTTCTTTCGTGAGTTTCATTTCGTATCACCTCCGAGGTATAGCTTTGTCATCTTGCGGCTGGGGATGATCGTTTTCAGAAAAATGACATCCTCATCTTCAACAAACGGTACGATGTAGGCGTACCTGTCGACGTTGATAATGAAGAGTCGTTGACCAGGATACTGCTCCTGGTCGGGATGCTCAATCGTGTCGAGCAGACCATCGTGAGTCAGGTGAAAGATCACGTCCTCAAACGCGACCCCGCGCTCCCGTTTCAACCATTCGTTCTTCTCATCATTCCAGTCGAACAACTTCATACGTCAAATATGTCACGATGTGTGCATGATGGCAACATGATTTCTTTGTTGTGGCATTTCGCGGGCGGTTTGCGCGGTTTGCGCGGCAGTGATCAGTAATCGGTGATCAGTGCATGCAACGCGGCGGACGGGGTTTAACCTTTCCCTCCGTCTGGGGAAATGGTGGGGGGAGCTTCCTGCTCGCCCATCGGGAGCAAGATGCTCCCGCCACTTTGATAAAATATTTCGACTTTCGACTTTCCCAATTTCGACTTTACCCGGCGGCGGGTAGCATCAGCAGGATGATGCCGTAGTAGATCAGCAGGGCGATGATGTCGTTGGAGGCGGTGACGAAGGGGCCGGAGGCGACGGCGGGATCGAACTTGCAGCGGTTGAGCAGCAGGGGGGCGAACGCGCCGAAGGTGGCGGCGAACATCATGGCGCTGAACAGGGCCAGGCCGACCGCCAGGCCCAGCACGGCTGGCGGGTAGGCCGTCCCGCCGCCGATGATGAACGCGGCCCACAGACCGATCGCCGTCCCGCAGATGCCGCCCATCAGCATGCCGGTGACCATTTCCCTCAGGAACACGCGGTACAGGTTCCTGCCGCTGAAGGAGCCGATGGCCAGGCCGCGGATGATCAGGGTCGAGGACTGGATGCCGGTGTTGCCGCCCATGGCCATGACGATGGGCACGAAGAAGCTCAGCGCAAGTACTTCCATGGCGCTGATGCTGTGCATGAATGCCTTGAGGATCATGCTGGTGACCAGGCCCGTGCCCAGGGTTATCAATAACCAGGGCAGCCGTGCCCGGCTGGCCTGGAAGGGCGACGAGTATTCCAGCTCTTCGTCCGAGGAACCCGCCAGCTTGAAGATATCCTCCGACGCCTCCTCCTGCAGGACATCGACGACGTCGTCGATCGTCACCCGGCCGACCAGGCGCCCGTCGGCATCCAGCACGGGCAGCGAGCTCAGGTCGTACTTCGACATCAGGCGGGCGACCTCTTCCTGGTCGGTATCCGTGCGGGCGAAGATGGCCTCGGCCTCGGCCAGCTCGTCCAGCGTCTTGTCGCGGTTGCCGGCCTTGAGCATCTTCCAGATCTGCACGTAGCCGAGGAGCTTGCCGTCGCTGTCAATCACGTAGGTGGAGTGCAGCGGCTCCTCAAGTTCCAGTGAACCGATATATTCCAGCGCCTCCCTGGCGGTCTTGTGGCTGGACATCGCCACGAAATCGGAGTTCATGATCCCGCCGGCGGTTTCCTCGTCGAAGGCCAGCAGCTCGCGCACGTCCTCGGAGTCTTCGCGGTCCATCAGGTTGAGGATGGATTCGCTGCGGTCCTCATCCATCTCGCCAAGCACGTCTGCCGCATCGTCGGGGGCCATTTCCTCGACGATGTCGGAGATTTTCTCGGGTGAGAGCGCCTCGAGCAACTCCTCCTCGACGGTATCGTCCAATTCGGAAAGGACATCGGCTTTCGTCTCGTCGTCGAGCAGGTCGAAGACGCCTGCGCGCAGGCTTTCCGGCGTACGCTCGATGAGTTCGGCGATATCGGCCGGATGCAGTTCCACCAGTAGCGGGCGCAGTTGCTCCCAGCGCTCATTGCGGATCATCAGGGTGGCGTCCTCGACGCTGTTTTCGCTGTCTGGTTCCATACCCCCCCCGGTTTATCTGGCTTCTATACGTTGCCCTGCGGGCTAATCGTTGTATTCATGCGGCAGCGTGATGTCTTCCAGGATATGCCAGGGAAGGCCGCGGCGATTGAGCTCCTCCATGAACGGGTCGGGGTCGAAGGATTCGACATTGAACACGCCGGGCTTCTTCCATAGTCCCTTGATCAGCATCTGTGCACCGATCATCGCCGGGACGCCGGTCGTGTAGCTGACCGCCTGGGCACCCACCTCGCGATAGGTCTCGGCATGGTCGCAGTTGTTGTAGATAAACAGTGTCTTGGCGCGTCCGCCCTTGATCCCTTTCAACTGGCAGCCGATCGAGGTCTGCCCGTGGTAGTTCACGCCCAGCGACGAGGGCTCCGGCAGCACGGCCTTGAGGAACTGCAGCGGCACGATGTCCACGCCCTGGTAGCGGACCGGGTCGATCCGGGTCATGCCGACGTTCTGCAGCACCTCCAGATGCTTGATGTAGTTCTGGGAAAAAGTCATCCAGAAACGAGCCCGCTTGATGGTCGGGAAGTTCTTCACGAGGGATTCGAGTTCCTCGTGATAGAGCAGGTAGGATTCTTTCGGGCCGACCTGGGGGTAGTCGATCGGCTTGTGGATGGCGAGCGGTTCGGTCTCGTGCCAGGCTCCGTCCTCCCAGAACCGGCCCTTCTGGGTGATCTCGCGGATATTGATCTCGGGGTTGAAATTGGTGGCGAACGCGTGGCCGTGATCGCCCGCGTTGCAGTCGACAATGTCGAGATAGTGGATCTCGTCGAAGTAGTGCTTGGCGGCGTAGGCGGTGAAGATGCCGGAGACGCCGGGGTCGAAGCCGCAGCCGAGGATGGCGGTCAGTCCTGCCGCCTTGAAGCGGTCCTGGTAGGCCCATTGCCACGAATATTCGAACGCGGCCTTGTCCTTGGGTTCATAATTAGCCGTGTCGAGGTAATGCACGCCGGTCTCGAGGCAGGCGTCCATGATTGTCAGGTCCTGGTAGGGCAGGGCGACGTGGATCAGCAGTTCGGGCTTGAATGCCTTGATCAGACGCACCAGCTCCGCCGTGTTGTCGGCATCCACGCTGGCGGTGGCGATATCCAAGCCCTGGCGCCGCTTCACATCGGCGGCGATCGCGTCGCACTTCGACAGGGTCCGGCTGGCCAGCATGATCTCCGTGAAGACCGCCGGCATCGCGGCACATTTCTGGGCAACGACCTGGCCGACACCGCCGGCCCCGATGATGAGTGTCCTGGACATGTTCGCTCTCCTTTCCGTGAATGCACAAATTGAGCGCGCAAAGAGTTGCGCAGACCGCCCGACAAGTCAAGATAATGTCGGAACGGGTGTGGGTTGCGCTTGCGTCTTGGCTGCAAATGCGGCAGTATGCGGGGATTTCCGATCAAAGGAAAGACTGACGCCCAGGGCTTCGTGCGAAAACGATATTGGTAACTGGGGAAGATTAAGGCGAAAGATTAAGGCAAAAGATTAGGGGTGGAGAAACCAGGGCATTGAACATTGAACACTGAACATCGAACATTCAACGTCCAATTACAGCAGCATTTACTTCGATGTTCGATGTTGAATGTTCGATGTTGGACGTTCAAATGAATTGAAGTTATAAACTGGATGGAGGGTAATATGGCATACAAGGTAGCGGTCCTGGCGGGGGATGGAATCGGCCCCGAGGTGATGGCGGAAGCCCGCAAGGTCCTGGCGGCGGTCGAGGCCCGGTTCGGCTTGTCGATCGGTTATAACGAGTACGACGTCGGCGGGGCGGCGATCGACCGGCAGGGCCGGGCCTTGCCCGAGGCGACCCTGCGCGGCTGCGAGGCGGCTGATGCCATCCTGTTCGGGTCCGTCGGTGGCCCGGCCTGGGAGAAGCTGCCACCTGCCGAGCAGCCGGAACGGGCGTCGCTGCTGCCGCTGCGTGCCCATTTCGGTCTCTTCTGCAACTTGCGCCCCGCGAAGCTGCACAGCGGCCTGGAGTATCTCTCGCCCCTGCGTGCCGATATCTCGGCGCGCGGGTTCGATATCCTGTGCGTGCGCGAGCTGACCGGCGGCATCTACTTCGGTAAGCCGAAAGGGCGGCAGGGCACGGGCGAAGCGGAGGAGGCGTTCGATACGATGCGCTACAGCCGCCGGGAGATCGCCCGCATCGCCCGCAAGGCGTTCGAGGCGGCGCGCCTGAGGCGCGGCAAGGTGACCTCGGTCGACAAGGCCAATGTGCTGACCACGTCCGTGCTGTGGCGCGAGGTGGTCATCGAGGTCAAGCGCGAGTTCCCCGATGTCGAGCTGGAGCATATCTACATCGACAACGCGGCCATGCAGCTCCTGCGCCGGCCTTCCGAATTCGATGTGCTGCTCTGCTCGAACCTCTTCGGCGACATCCTCTCCGACGAGATCGCGATGCTGACCGGCTCGATGGGGTTCCTTTCCTCGGCCAGCATCAACGAGACCGGCTTCGGCCTGTTCGAGCCGGCGGGCGGCTCGGCACCGGACATTGCCGGCAAGGGCATCGCGAATCCGGTGGCCCAGATCCTGTCTGCGGCGCTGATGCTGCGGTTCAGCTTCGCGCAGTACGCGGCAGCTGACGCGATCGAGCGCGCCGTGGCCAAGGCACTGGCGGAATCGTACTTCACGGCGGAACTGCTGCCGGCGGACCGCAGGCATGAGGCCAAGACGACGGTGCAGATGGGTGACTTCCTGGCGGCCGCCATCCGCGACGGCGTTTGAAGGGGCGGCAGATGAACTTGCATAGGGACGGGATGAACCGCTGGGTGGTCGCGCTGATGGGGACGCTGCTGCAGGTTGTGCTGGGGACGGTCTACGCCTGGAGCTATTTCCAGAAGCTGATCGTGACCGGGTATGGCTGGACCAATGTCCAGGTGATGTGGATATTCAGTATCGCCATCTGTTCGCTGGGGCTGGCGGCGGCGGGAGGCGGCCTGCTGATGGCGAAAGCGGGGCCGCGTCGGCTCGCGTTGGCGGGAGCGCTGCTCTACGGGGTCGGTTACCTGCTGGGCGGATGGGCCCTGTCGCTGCGCAGCCTGCCCTTGCTCTATGCCGGTTTCGGCTTGATCGGGGGGATCGGGCTGGGGCTGGGGTATGTGACCCCGGTGGCGACGGCAGCGCGGTGGTTCCCGGAAAAGAAGGGGTTCATTACCGGCATGGTGATCATGGGCTTCGGACTGGGTGCGCTGCTGATGTCCAAGGTGATTGCACCGCTGTTGATGACCACCTTCGGTGGCAACCTGGTGCATGTGTTCTGGTGCACGGGCGGGATACTGCTGGCGATCGGATTGCCGGCGGCCGCCTTGATGCGTAATCCGCCGTGTCAGCCATCGGTGCCGGTTTTTCCTGCGCAAGCCGTCGTGCCGGATTTCGCGCATGCGGGGCATGCGCTGTTGTCGGGACGGTTCGCGCGGATGTGGCTGCTGCTGTTCCTGAACACGTCGGCCGGGATCATGTTCATCAGCCTGCAGTCGCCGATGCTCCAGGATCTGCTGCAGCGAGGTGGCAGTACGCTGGATGCGGCGGCCTTGGCCGCGATGGGGGCCACCCTTATCGGCGTTAGCTCGCTCTTCAACGGGATCGGGCGTTTCTTCTGGGGCGGGGTTTCCGACAAGATCGGCAGGACCAACGCGTTCCGCCTGATCTTCGCGACGCAGCTTGTGGCCTTCATGGCCCTGGCCTGGACGGTAAACCCATGGTTGTTCGGGGGGTTGGTCTGCTACGTGATGCTATGCTACGGCGGCGGCTTCGGCACGATGCCTTCGTATGTCGCGGATAGTTTCGGCACGGCGATGATGCCGGTTGTCTACGGTACGATCCTGACGGGCTGGTCGATGGCCGGCATTGCCGGGCCGCAGCTTGCCGCGTTCCTGCGCGACCGGTTCGGCTCGGCTGCCCCGACTTGGACGTATGGCGCAGGTGCCCTGCTGCTTCTGGCCGGACTGTTGATCTCTCTGACGTTGTCTGATTCCACGAAAACGGAGTAAGCCAGACGTCAGGCGATATAGGGCTTGAGCTTGTCCAGCAGGGCGGTCTTGCTCAGGGCTCCGACCATCTGCTCCTGGACGGTTCCGCCCTTCATGACCAGCAGGGTCGGGATTGAACGGACGCCGAAACTGCCCGCGAGCTGCGGGTTCTTGTCGACGTCCACCTTGACGATCTTCACTTTCCCGGCAAGCGTGCCGGAAATCTCATCCAGGATCGGCGCGATGGCACGGCATGGCCCGCACCACTCGGCCCAGAAATCGACCAGTACCGGAATCGGGGACTGGACGACCTCGGTTGCCCAGTTATCACCTTGGATATGCACGATATTTTCAGCACTCATTTATCGTCTCCACGTTAATCAACCCCCAGAAAGGGCGGCTGTCATTATTACCTCGGAACTCTGTAAATACGTCCAGGCCAGGGCAGTTCCGTGGTCGAGCCGCCTCCACTGTAGGATAGCGGCGTAAGCGAAAGGTTCGGGCCGAACGTCTGTGCGCAAAACACGTAGATCAGCACGCCGGTGATAAGCGTGGCGGCACAGCCCGCCAGGATGAAGGTCCAGTGTGCGCTGTCGTCCGGAACAAGCGACTTTGACGGCGGGGCGAACAGGGTTGGCGAACTCCCGCCGCCTGCTTCACCCGATGCCGATGTCCTCAGGGACGGACGAGCGGACGGGCGCTTGACCTTGATGGTCTTCTTCTGGGTATCCGGCGTATCCTCGCCAGCGTGTTCGATGGGCAACACAATCATGGCGGTCTTGTTGCGAGGCTCGTCAACCTCAGAGGGCTCAAGCCCCTGGACCTTGACTGTACTGATGCCCGGGCGCTTTAGCTTGATAGTCTTCGGGCCGGTTTCGCCCTCGTTGCCGAGTACAGACTCCAGTGAGATCCGCGATGTCTGGCGTTTCGGGTCGGGTGCCGGTTGCGGGGGCGGGGGGGCCAGTACCGGGGCGATATTCTCGTTCCCGCTTGCATCGGCAGCGGCCTGGGTGGTTACCGCCTGGATCGGCGTTGTTTGCGCGATCCGGATCGGTTGGAGACTGATTGGCGTCGAGGTCATTGGTCCGTCCTGATCCGATGGCAGCGAGATTTTCGATGTGGCGCGCTTTGAGCCGAATGGTGCGGCGGGATCCGGCGTGTCGCGCTTGATGCCGAGCGGGACCGGCTTCTTCAACTTGATGGTTTTCGGGGCCATCACCGGGCGCGTTAACGGGCGAGGTCCCGATGCGCTGGGCGTACTATCGGCTGCAGGTGCCGCCTCGACGGATACGGTTGCGGTCGCCGCTCCGTCTTGGATGTCTGCTGACGGGTTCATCAACGTCGGCATCGCCGCTGGCTCCGGCGCGGCTGACAGCTTGATCCGCACCGTTCCTTTAGAGCCGTCACCCGTTGTCGCCGTGGTATCGCTCATCAAGGGGCTCGGCATGGATGGCGATTCAAGCCTGTTGGTCCCAGCCGTGCTTGGCGCCGATGCCGGGAATGCCCTCGTGGCGGTCAATGGCGTGAAGACTTTCTTACGAAGGTCCAGTTTCGGAGGAAGTCCATTCTCGTTGTTGGAATTGTCGGCCATAAGTAAGTCTCCCGCAGTTACGTGATAGAAGATAGACGGACAGCGGGCTGGCGTCAATCACAGATTGCCAGTCAAAAAGAAAAAAATGGACCGGCCTCACGCCTTTACAGCACTTTCATCTTGGGTAGATCCTGGATGTCCACCGCGCCAATGACCCGGTTGGCGGCATCCACGACAACCAGATCGTCGATATTATGGGTTTCGAAGATGTTGAGGACGTTTACCGCCAGCTCGTCCTCGCGCACCGTGATCGGGGTCCGGCTCATGAAGCGGGCCACGGGCAGATTCAGGATATCGGCGTGCCGTCCGATGTTCCGCCGCAGGTCCCCGTCCGTGAAAACCCCTTTCAGGATGCCATTTGCGTCCACCAGAGCGGCGGAACCGGCCCGCGCTTCGGTCATGGCCAGCAGGACCGTTTTCACGTCGGACGACTCGGGGACACAGGCGACGCGGTTGTCGCGGCGCATGATGTCGGCGACTCGCAGCAGCAGCGAGCGGCCGATGGCTCCGCCGGGGTGCAGCCGGGCGTAATCGTCGCGCTTGAACCCGCGCGCCTCCAGCAGCACCATCGCCAGGGCATCCCCCCAAGCCAGCGTGCCGGTGGTGCTGGCGGTCGGTGCCATGTTGAACGGGCAGGCCTCGCGCGGGACCGCTACGCAGGCCGTGATGTCACTGTGCCTGGCGAGCGTGCTTTCGCGGTTGCCGGTCACGCCGATAATGGTGACGTTCAGGCGGCGGGCGGCGGGCAGCAGGTGGAGCACTTCCTCGGATTCGCCGGAATAGCTCAGCATCAGCAGCACATCGCCAGCCTGGAGTATGCCCAGATCCCCGTGCATGGCCTGGGCCGGATTGAGCACGACACTGGTGCTGCCGGTGCTCGCCAGCGTGGCCGAGAGCTTTTCGGCGATATGCAGGTTCTTGCCCATGCCGGTGACCACGACCTTGTTCTTCTGCTCCAGCGCTTTCAGAACCGCCTCGACGGTTTCCTTGAAACCATGCACCAGATGGGCCTTTACGCTTTTCAGCCCGTCGATCTCGCAATCCATAACGGCTTGCGCCTTTTCAAGTAAATCCATGGGAAACTCCTGCTGTTGGGGTGTGTGTCCGGGAGGTGTCGTCCTTGCCCGTGCTCATCCGACGTACTGAAGTGGACATCCTTCCCTAAAGCGATTGCGACAGGCAAGCAAAATCATTAACCGGCCTAGAAATCCGGGGACTGCATCTTTACCAGTGTCTTGGTCGAAAGCAGTCCGCAGGCCGCGAGAATGTCCAGCCCGCGGGAAGCGCGTACCGTTGTCCTGATGCCTTTGCCGACCAGTGCCTCGCGGAACTCCTGGATGGTGCCTTCGGGTGAGCTCTCCAGCGAGGTGTCCGGGATGGGGTGGAAGCGGATGAGATTCAGGCGGCAGCGCAGCCCGCCCAGCAGCCGTACCAGCTCACGGACGTGACGCGGGCTGTCGTTGATGCCCTTGAACAGGATGTACTCGAAGGAAATCCGCCGCTGACGGTCGATATCGCAGGACTGGAGCAGGGCCACGACATCGGCGATCGGATACACGTTCTCGATCGGCATCATCTGCTGGCGCTCCTCGTGGAACGGGTTGTGCATGCTGACGGCCAGATGGCAGGCGGAATGATCAAGGAAATGCCGGATGGCCGGGATCATGCCGATGGTTGAGACGGTGATGCGGCGCGGGCTCATGGCGAGGCCCCATTCCGCTGTAAGGACGTCGAGACTGCGCATCACGTTGTCCAGGTTGTCGAAGGGCTCGCCCATGCCCATGAACACGATGTTGGTCAGGCGATCGCGTTCGGGCAGGCTGAGGATCTGGTTGAGGATCTCGCCGGCGGTCAACTGGGCCTGGAACCCCTGCTTGCCGGTCATGCAGAACAGGCAGCCCATCTTGCACCCGACCTGCGAGGAGACGCACAGCGTGGCGCGGTCCTCATCGGGGATGTAGGCCGCCTCGATAAACCGGTTATGACTGGTCGGGAACAGGTACTTCTTGGTTCCGTCGGCAGACGTCTGGACATTCGTGAAGTCGGTCAGGCCGATGGTATAACCGGTGTCGAGCAGTTGCCGGGCCCGCTGCGGGAGATTGGTCATCTCATCAAATGATCGTGCCTGCTTCTTGTAAAGCCATGCGCCGAGCTGCCGCCCCGCAAAGGCCGGCAGCTCCAGTCGGGCGACGATCTCCTCGAGTTCCTCCGGTGTCTTGCCGATCAGGGATTCCTTGCTCATGGCCTAAAAGTATATCTCCGCGAGGATATTATCAATCTCAATACCTTTGCCGATCAGGATATCCCGGGTTTCGACCACCATCTCGGCACTGCCGCAGAGGTAGTACCGCTGTCCCTGCGGCAGTTCCCGGCGGTCCCGCAGCCACTGGGTGATGCGCCCGGGGTACACGCCGTCCGCATCACCGCCCTGCGAGCAGCAGCGCACGTACCGGTCTCCGAGGGCGGCTTTCATTTCCGCCTCGAAATAGAAACGGTCGGTGGTCCTGGCGCCATGGATCAGCATGTTGCCGGCACCCAGGCCGGAACGCAGCATTGAACGGTACGGTGCAATCCCCGTTCCGGCCGCGATCCACCAGGCGGGTTGGTCATCCCCGGTGAACGTCCCGAACGGTTCCGAGACCAGCAGCCGGTCCCCGACTTCCAGGGTTGCCAGTCGCGGGCTGAGCAGTCCTCCATGCTTGATGTTGAACAGGATGGACACGTCCGGTTCCCCCCTGCCGCTGCAAATGCTGAAGAGCCTGGGCGGGATAGCGCGGTCAAGTGTGACTGCCAATACCTGTCCTGGCAGGAATGGTTGCTGACCGGGAAAGCTCAGGACAAAGACATCCCGCCCGATTTCGCGGATGCTGCTTACCTGAACCGGCCTGAGTTGCCTCTGCCTGGTTGAATCGCTATCGTGAAAGTCCATCTATCCCTGCATCCTGGCAGCGGTCCGATATTCTGCAAGGGGAGTCTCTCGTAGAACTACGGTTGTGTCGGCTTAAGCATCGGTACCGAGGTCAGGGAGCGGTCCTGACCGCCGTCCAGTTCCCGTCGCGGAAAAGTTCATCCTCGAAGTTCTCGGTGAACGTGCCGCTCATGGTATCGCCGCTCGCCTTGCCGGTAAACGTCTTGAGATCCTCGTCGCGGATGGTGAAATCAACCGAGACACCGGAAACCGAGCCGCTCACGTCGCCATACGAGCTTGTTCCCGTGAGATTGCCGTTGTTCTGGGCCAGCGTCATGGAGAAGGTCACCACCCTGCCGGTGCTGAAGGATTGCGTCAGGCTCCACTTGCCGGCAACCTGGGCGGGAGAACCGCCGTCGTCATCGTCCTCGCAGCCGTTCATCATTACCGCGCCAGCCACCAGCACCGGGAACAACCACCGTAGATGAAACCGCATTGCTCGCCTCCTGTTGTTTATCCGAACTGACTCCATAACGATGCGAAACGGTAGCCTGTTGGCAGAAGCCGGTCAAGCCGAATGCATCACAAATCCTTCGTGGTGCCTGAAGTTGAACCGACGGAGCCAACTGATCCTGAGGATGTGCTTGTTGACGCACCCACCACGATGCACTCCGAGCTGGCGCAAGCCATGGCCTCGTCGGCGGAGCTCGCCAGCGAGCAGCCATTCGTTGCGTTTGAGTCTGTGGCAATCGTCAATACCCCGTTGGTGATGCGCTTGCCGCTGGCCACCCGCGGCCCGGTGGGGCCAGTCGCGGCGCTTGACCGGTTCATCATAAGCCGGAGTTTGGCAGCACCGTTGAAGCGGGACTGCGCTACCTGGTTGGTGCCCAGAAGCCGGACGGTCGATTCGCGGGGGCCGACAGCCACGATTATACGCAGCCGATCGCGGCCTATACGCCGGGCCTGGATGCCTGCATGCAGAAGGCGGTCCTCGGTTTCCGCAAGAATTAACGGGGAAGCAAATGGCTGTTATTCGATTGACCGCACGAGTTTGCGCAAGTATATTCCAGAACTGTGACGTAGAGCACGAGCCCATACTGTTTTGCGGATTCAGGGCACCCGTATTTGGCGGGAGCGGCTGGCAACCGGGAGCGGTTCATGACCAATCGCCGTAATATGGCGCAGACAATGATGATTGATTTCCATCCTGACATGGTTGGGAAATCGCCGCCGCTGCCATTCCCGTCGCCACCCCTGTCGCCATCCGCCCGCACGCCTGTCCGACGAATCGTGGTGCGGCGGTCTGGACAGCCATTGCCCCTCCCCCATCCGCATAATGCCTCCTCGAAACCGGCGGTCCTCAGTAACGAGCTAATCAGTTTCTTCGAGGGGATCTACGACGCCGCGATGCTCACCGACATGCAGGGGAAAGTCCTGGATGCCAATGTCAGGGCGGTCCAGTTCTTCGGATACTCGCGGGAACATTTCACGAGCAGTGTCATCGGTGACATCATTACCGGTATTGGCGGAACGATCCTGGCAACGATCAATAACAATCTCCGGAACAATCAATTCACCCTGCTGCAAACCGACTGCAGGCGGAAAGACGGCACGCGGTTCCGCGCGGAAATCTCGACCAGCCTGATCCACCTGTCCCACAAGCCGCTGCTCTGCTTCTTTGTCCGGGATGTATCCGTCCGGCGTGCGGCGGAGGAGGCCCTCAAGCAGGTCCATGATGACCTTGCCTGCCAGGTGGAGGAAAGCAACCGGGCCAACCAGGAGTTAATGCAGGAAATCGCGGAGCGCACTCGGATTGAGAATGAACTGAAGGCGGCGATCGCCCGGCTCCGGAAGCATGACGAAGCCAAGTCGGAGTTCATCTCGAACGTCTCGCACGAGTTCAGGACCCCGCTGACCTCCATCAAGTATGCCACCGACAACATGCTCAGGGGGATTGCTGGCGACATGACCCCCAAGTCCAGGGATTACCTCTCCATGATTTTGGCGGATTGCGAGCGGCTGGCCCGGACGGTGGAGGATATCCTGGATCTCAGTCGTATCGATGCGGACTCGCTCCGGATGCACTGGGTTCGCGCCCCGATCGGGCGGCTGGTTAAACGGACCGTCGATTCCTTGCTTGTGCAGGCTGAAAAGGCGGGATTGACCGTCGGCTGCACGCTCGCCGAGGGGGCGTTGTTCGCCACGTGCGATGTGCAGAAGATGGAGCGGATCATCCTGAATATCGTCAAGAACGCGATCAAATTCACGCCTGCCGGCGGCCATGTCGAGATCCGTGTCAACCCGGTTGATACGCCTCGCGAGGAGATTGGAATCACGGTTTGCGATACCGGCCCCGGGATTCCCCCGGAGCACATCACCCGGGTTACGGAACGCTATTACCGTGTCGGGGAGTATGTCAGCGGGACCGGTCTCGGGCTGGCGATCTGCAAGGAATTGATTTCGTGCCACAATGGCCGTCTGCAACTGCAAAGCCCGGTGCCGGGTACGCCGGGCGGTACCCAGGTGACCGTGACGCTCCCCCGTGTCAGCCCGCCGCAGGTCTTCCTGCTGAGCGGGACCGATACGGTCCGCAGGGCCCTGTCCGGTGAGCTTGCAGAACAAGGGTACCCCTTGCTGATCGATGCTGCCGCCGGTTTGCTGGCCGGGCTGCCGACCGTCCATTCCCCGGCGGTGATTGTCCTCGACTGGACCGAGCCCGGGATGACTGCCGGTATCGCGCTGGCGCATCTGCGGGGCAATCCGGCTGCAGTATCGATCCCCTTGCTTGTGCTGGTAGGCGAAACCCGGGATCTGGCGAGGGACGAGATCCTGCAAGGGCTTGGTGTGTCCCTCCTGCGGGCCCCCTGGAATCCGGGCGATATGCTGAACATGCTTGAAGGAATGATTCCTGATCACCCGAAAGGGCAACCCTAACCACGAGGCACGATGATGACGACAGAGAAAAAAGACCGGATACTGCTGGTGGATGATGAGAAGCACCTCCTGATCTCACTAACGGATTTCCTGGCTTACCAGGGGTTTGAGGTGATGGTCGCCCGCAGCGGGGAGGACGCCCTGAAACGGTGCGAACAGGAGGCCCCGGATCTGATTATCCTGGACATGAGCATGCCGGGGATGGGCGGTGTCGGTTTCCTGAAGCATATTTCCGATACAGGGGGCAACCTCCGGTATCCCGTGATTGTCCTGACCGCCCGTGCCGACATGAAAGACTTCTTCAGCAATCTGGCGGTAGACGGATTCATGGGAAAACCCTGTGATGAGGATGCCTTGGCAAGGAAGATCCGCGAGGTGCTGGCGGGAAAACGCAGTCGCCTGGTCAAGAACGCCCGCCAGCAGAAACTCGTGCTGCTGGCGGAAGATGACGCGGAACTGCATGCCGGGATACGAATGGCGCTGCAAGGTGCCGGATACCAGGTGGAACGGGTTGTCAGCGGTCCGGCCATTATCGAGAAGGCCGTCTCTTGCAAGCCGGATGTGTTGCTCATCAAGGAGATCCTGCCGGGCCTGAATGGATCCGCCGCTGTCAGTCTTCTCGCGGTCATGCCAAGCCTGAAGAACGTCCCGGTGGTGATTTATGATGAACACGCCAGTCCTGCAACCCGGAAGCGGGTCGAGTCGATGCCTTCCGTGAAGCTGATTGTCCCTTCGAACAAGCCGGCCGAGCTTGTAAAAGCCCTGGCGCGATTGCAGACCTGACGGAATCAGGTGGTCTGCCTCTGTTTCGTGGCACGTTTATACTTGGTTGACTACCGGTCGCCCAGCCAGCCGGCCGTGGGGCGGTCGAAGCCGGTGCCGTGCTGGTAGTTGTACATGGCTTTGCGCAGTGCCTCGCCGATGGCGTCAAGGTCGTGATCGAACGACCCCTCGAACGGGATCTCGTTGCGGGCGAAGGTGCCCGCCGGTGCCGGCGGCAGGCGGATGGCAAAGCGTCCGGGCTGGTTGGCGATCTCGCTGTGCGCGGTCAAGGCAAAGCGGTGCCAGTAGGCGGAGTGCAGGATGCCGGCTTCCATCCACTGGCGCACGGTTTCAAGTCCGGCGAGGGTCTCCGCCAGGGTCTGGGTCGGGAAACCGTACATCAGGTAGGCGTGCGTCATTATCCCGGCCTGGGAAAAATCCGCGCAAACCTTTCCGGCCCCGGCGACGGTGATCCCCTTGGTCATCAGCCGCAGCGTGCGGTCGCAGCAGGTCTCCAGGCCGCCGGTGACGGCGATGCAGCCGGCCGCGGCCATTTTCCGGATCAGCGGTTTTGAAAACCGGGTTTCGAAGCGGATGTTGCCCCACCATTCCACCGTGAGGTGCCGCCGCAGGATTTCATCGCAAAGGCCGTCGAGGAGCGCAGGGGGCAGGGCTTCATCCACGAAATGGAATCCGTTGAATCCGGTGGCCGTGATGACCTGTTCCATCCAGTTGCAGATGGTGCCGGGGCTGGCGGGGTCATAACGGCGGATATAATCGAGGGACGTGTCGCAGAACGCGCAGCGGTGCCAGCAGCAGCCGTGCGCCAGGACCAGCTTGTTCCAGCGACCGTCCGACCACAGCCGTGTGACCGGATTGAGCATCTCGAAAAGCCCGAAATAGCGCTCCAGCGGCAATCCGTCGTATACCGGTGGCGGCAGGGTATCATGCGGCGGGTCCGGTTCGCCGCTGTCATGAAAGCGCACGATGCCGTCCTCCCGGACGAACGTGCGCACGAAACGCATGGGTGCGACGCCTTCGGCCAGTCGCAGCAGGGGGAGCATGCCGCTATCGAGCGTGATATAGTCGACCATGTCGAAAATAGCCGGATCGGTGAGTTCGCGGAGTTCGGTGTTGATGTAGCCCCCGCCGAGCGCGATCCGGATTTCGGGGTGGGTCTGCCTGATCCGGCAGGCGATCCGCAGCGCCCCGGCGAGGCAGCCGGGAAACGGGACGGTAATGGCTACCAGTTGCGGGTGGTGGGTGTCGAGCTGTTCGTCGGTCAGTGCTTCCAGCCACCCCGTCCTGCCGTCGTCGCCGGGCAAGGCGGATCGTGAAAAAAGGGATCCGGAGCGGGCCAGATGCTGCCGGAGGGTGTTGAAGTCAGGCAGGCTGGCGGCCAGTTTGGCTGCGTAGCGGGAGAACTCGAATTGCGGGTCCAGCAGGGTCGCGGCTTCCGCGATGTCATCCAGGAAAAGGCTGCTCAGGTGCCGTGCTCGGTCGTCGCGGTCGAGTCCGCAAAAATTCCACTTCAGTTGTGCTTCCTGCCGGTAGGCGCGGGCGAGGTTCGGTCCTTCCGGCAACCCGCCGCGCCGTGCCAGGCGTCTGGCGGCGGAAGGGTTGCGGTCCTGGAGGAACGCGATCACCTCGTCGATGACGGCGAGGTAGTCTCCGGCGGTGGCAAGAAAACCGGCGGCCTCGCCGGCGGCCGGCGACCGGCCCAGCGCCTCGCAGAGCTCGGTCAGCCCGTCGCGTGAAAAGAGCTTGAGCAGCAGCGCCAGCGACAGATCGGCCTGTACAGCCTCCTGGCCGCTGGCGCGGAGGCTGGCGGTCAGCAGCGGTGTGGCGGCATACGGGGTGTTCGGCTGCAGGAGCGGCGGTGTCAGCACCAATGTTTTCAATACTGCCGACCTCCGGATATCGCCACGCTGACAATCGCATTCATAGGGCACAAGGTAACGGGCATGCTGATAAGAACGCAAGTGCAGACTTTACCGACCTGCTTGTCCCATCACGGAAGATTCAGCAGCTTCAGCACGCGGTAGGCCTCGGTCGTGCCCCAGGCCTGGGCCCAGCAGCCTCGCTGCTGATGCGGATGGTTGCCGTCCAGGATTTCAGGGAGATGGCCGGCGCAACCCTGCACCAGGAGTTCCCCGATACTGGAAAGCAGCGAGAGGGCCGTGGGCCTGAGGACCGGGTCGTGCATCACAAGGGCTTCGCAATAGGAGGGGAACGGCCAGGTCCAGGCCGTCCCGTTATGGTACGCCGGTTTGCGGCGCGTATCCTCGTCGCCGCGGTATTCGCCGAAATAGGGATGATTCGGGTCGTTCAGCAGCCCGTGGCTGCCGGTTACCGGCAGAGGGGGCGAGACGGGCTGGTCGGCAAGGCTGCGGATCGCGCCGGGAATGAGGAGCCTGCCGCAGGCGTTGAGAATGCCGCGCACCTGTGACGATTCCTCGATCGCCCCGAGGGTGATGGCGAAAAGCTGGTTCGGGCGCAGGGCATTGTCAGGCGTCGCCTGGGCGGCGGGTGTGCCGGGGTAGGCGTGCAGGCAATCGGAGAGGTAGCCGCGGTCGCGCAGCGGGTACAGGTTTGTGATCGAGAGGCGCACCAGCCCGGCCAGGGCTTCCCAGCGCGGGTTGCCGTCGACGCGGGCCAGCAGTTGGAGGGCGGCATACCAGAGCGCCTGGATCTCGATCGGATAGCCTTCGCGCGGGGTTCCCGCCGGGTAGTTGGTATCCATCCAGGTGAAATGCGAGGGACTGAAGATCAGCCCGCTGGCGGGGTCCATGATAATGCCGTTGGGTGTCCCGTTGATCATGTGCGTCGCCAGCGAGCGCAGGACATCGATCAGCGGTCTCCCGTTGCAGTCGGCATTGAGGAAGGTTTTCCCCTTGCCTGTGGCTTGCATGAGATCGTTGCAGGCCGTGAAGAACCAGAGGGGGGCGTCCGAGGTGTCGCGGTTGCGGTCGTCGTTGCCGCGGATCATGTTGGGCAGGGTGCCGCGATCCTCGAAACGGGCGAACTGGAGCAGGATGTCCCTCGCCTGGTCCAGCATCCCGGCGGCTATGATGCCACGCAGGCAGATGAGCGTGTCACGCCCCCAGTCGAGGAACCACGGGTAGCCCGCGATCACGGTCAGCGAATCATCGCGCCGGACAATGAAATCACGGATGCCCGCGGTCAGGATTGCCTTCGGGGTGTGCTCGGGCGGACTGTTCTCGGCGTTTGACTTGGTGGGGAGTGCCGGCTTTTCCGGTTCGGGTTCCCCCTCGATAAAGGCCTCCATGCGGCATTCCTGCCCGCCGGCAAGATCGATCGAGAAGAAGCCGGGGCTGAAGAGGTCGCTATTGGGCTCAAGGCCGCGCTCGGCCTCGAAGGGGTGGGGAATGCCGTAGAGCCATGCGGTTTCATGCACGAACCGCCCGCCACCGAGCCGGACCTGCAGGGGGGCATGGCCGCCGGTGTCGAAACGGAAACCGCCCTCGAAGGGATGGACCGCCCCGGGCCATTGGTACTCCGGGCCGCTGTAGGCCTTGCAGGCGTCGTGGTAGCTGCGGTCCTCGATGTCCGGGCGCAGGATCAGGGTGACGGTGATCCCGTCGTCGAGCTGCTCCACGCCGGTCTCGGCCGCTTGGCGGCAGATATCCAGATGGATGCTGTTGCGGTGCTGCAGGAGCGTCTGGGTAAAGACGAGCGGAACGGATTTGCCCATGCCGCATGGCACCTCGAAGCGCCACTGCACGGAACTGCCGGTGACGACATCGGCATGGAGGGTGCAGTCGATCCCGATCTCGTAGGAGTATCCCATGTAGACGAGCCATGCCCGGCAGCGCGTGAACAGTACGCGGCGGTCGACCGGGACGCGGTCATGGAGGTTGGCGGCCAGCATGCAGTCGTACTGGCTCAGGATCCGGCTCCATTCAAGGCGTACTTGGCTCATGGCTCCGGCCCCGTTGGTCAACAGGGCGCAGCGGCGTGAATCCCGGAGACTTTCGCGGTCGTAGCGCATGCGGAGCGGTTCTTCCAGGTCGGGGGCCAGTTGCAGGATGCTGGCGTGCTCGTGGGTGACGCGTTCCGGGGTGTAGACCGAGAAGTCCAGTACCAGCGTCGCCGGGGCGGATCCGGCCTGCTCATACGGTAGAAAGGCGAAATGGCCGTTCTCCCCGGTTCGGGGCAGGCTCTTGACGGTGATTCCGCCGCAGTCCTCCGGAAGCGGAGTGTGCAGCGCCGCCCTGAACGGGTGCGGACATTGCAGCAGCAGGGTATGCCCGGCGGGCAGCATGACCGTCCGGTGCAGGTCCTGCGGCCACTGCCAGACCGTGATGTCGCGCAGTGCGCTGTGCCCGCTGAGCGATTCGCAGAACGCGACCGGATCGCCGGCCAGGGCCTCGGCCATGGTGTCCGGATCGCGATCCGGCGGCAGGATTGGCGATGCCAGTTGTGCATGGAGGGCCAGTGCGGCGGTGCGCAGCCGCTGGCGTTCGACGGCGGGTGGCTCACGAGGCGCGGATCCCGCCGGCAGCGGGGTCCCGCCAAGGCACATGGCGGCCCCGGGCGGCAGGGATAAGCCGGCTGTATCGTGGGAAGGCCGGGTGATGGCGACCGTCGTCCCGCTCAGCAGGTCAATCGCGTTGTTGTCGGCCGGGGCGAATGCCGACACCGGCCAGGTGGCGTCCGCCTGGTGTTCCGTATCCAGGTTGACAAGCACGAGGACCGGCTGGGCGGAGGGTGGTTCCCGCAGCAGGTGCAGGACGGCACCGTTTCCGGGCAGGATCCGCAGACGGGTCCCCGGCTGGAAGGCGGCATGCGACCGGAGCAGGTGGTTGAGTGCACCGATTTCGCGGTTCTGGTTCTCGGGGTTGTCCCAGTTGAGCGCGGGGGCACCGTGCACATCGATCTTGGTCTCGGCAAGCCATTCGACGCCGTTGGTGATGCCGAAGGCCCCGGTTTCCGAGCAGAGCGCGGCCAGGGCGGTCCGCATACGGGCATAGGTTTTGGATTGCGCGGCCAGCCGGTTGTTGTCGTGTGTCTCGGCAAAATGGATCAGGTTGCCGCTGCTGTTGGATGTCGCGTGGTAGTTCTGTATCTCATGCTCAAGATGCCCGCGGTCGTAGACCTGGAAGATCTCGGAATAGGCCCAGTTGAGATTGGCTCGGTCGAGCAGGTCGCGCGTGACGCTGACCTTGCCCCCGAGTCCTTCCAGCAGGAATATGGTCTCGGGATAGGACTGGCGGACCTTGGCCACGATATACTCCCAGACCGGCAGGGGCACCATATAGCCCGCGTCGCAGCGGAAGCCGTCCACACCACGCCCGCACCAGAAGAGGAAGACGTCTGCCATGTATTCCCACAGTCCGCGATGCCGGTAGTCGAGTTCGGAGAGATCCTCCCAGGTCACTCCCCAGGCACCGGGCGAGGCGAAGGAGCGGTCACCGTTGCGCGCGAACCAGTCCGGGTGATGGAGCTGCAGGTGCGAGGCCCAGCCGGTATGGTTGATTGGCAGGTCGATAAACAGCGAGGCCCCGCGGCGGTGCACGCCATCGACAAGTTCGCCGAACTGGTCCAGCGGGGTGCTTTTGCGGTCGAATTCGGCCAGGGCCGGATCGACGTCGAAAAAGTCGATCGAGGCGAACGGGCTGCCGAAGCGACCCATGCGGGCGAAGGTCGTTGGCACCGGATGAATCGGCAGCAGTTGGATGATGCGGAAGCCGAGGGTGCCGATGATATGGTCGAGCTGCGCGGCCAGTGCGCGGAAGGTGCCGGATTTCGGGATCAGGGTATACCCGTGCCTGTCGAGGGTCTCCAGAGTCTCCGGTTCGATCGGCAGCTCCTGGGTTTTACGCATGTTCGGGCCGAACTGGCGGACAAAGGCGGTATACAGGGAATTGGCGCAGAAGGTGTCCGCCGGTTCGACCTTGATCACGAGGTTCTCGCCATCCGGCCAGGCAGGCGTTTCCCCGCCCTCGGGCAGGAAGAACGCCTTGGCCTCGAACCGTCCGGTCTCGAAGACCGGCATACGGATATCGAACACGCCAGGCGTGGTTGCCGGGGTCATCGGCAGGTCATGCCAGTCGCGCGCGAGGATCGGGGCGTGTGCTTCCACATGCGCGATGATCTCGTTGCGATGTTGCCTGGCATGACCGAGATTCGTGCGCAGCCAGGCGGTGCCTTCCCGGGGCGGATTCGAGAAAAGGGTGATCGTCAGGGTGTCGCCACTGTGCAGGATGCTGTGCGTCCCGGGGGGCGGATTCTGGTGCCAGTTGCTCATGAATTATACCCTTGCGTTTTCTGATCCCAATCTGTAGCCCACTCGCAGCTTGCCCGCCGTAGCCTTGCGAAGGCTGGGCCGCGAGTGCGGCTTCTGCGTTGTAAGCGAACGGTTACTTGCCATACTCGCGCGGATTAGCGAAATTGGTCACGCGTCCCGTCGCCTCAGTTGCGGCGCAACTGGGCTACTTGACACTCTCGAGTTCGTTCTCCATCGCGTCGAATACCGAACCTGACGGGGCGCCGGGCGCCGGGGGAGGTGGAATAGCGGCGGGCACCGGGGCGACCTCTGCCTGAAGGGGGGACTCCTCTGTCGTCGCGGCTGACGTTGGCGTGTCGGCAGGCGGCACGGGAATATCGGCAGGCGGCTCCGGCGTTTCCTGCTTGCGCATTTCCGCGTCCATCTCCTCCATGATGTCTTCCGACTTCTGGTAGGTCAGTTTCTTGCGCAGTTCGCTCAAGGTGGCGTCCTGGTTCGACAGGTAATCCTCGACGTCGAGCTTCAGCCGCACGAAGGCGCGCAGATCAGGGGGCGTTCCCTTGACCTTGACGATTGTCTTCTTGTCGAGTGAGGCGTGATTGAGAATGAACGCATCCAGCTCCTCGCCGCGCAGGAAAAGGTCCACAAGCCGGCGCTGCTTGATACTGGTCTGGTCGTAGCGGATTTCCTCGGTGATGATGCGCTGATGGCTGCGGCGGATCAGCGTGGCCATCTGGTTGACGGCCTGTTGGCGGGCGTCCTCGATGGAGGCGAACTCATCGCCCTCGACAGAGGTTCCATAGGAATAGAAGGAGGTTGCCTGTCTGCCGGGGTTCATGTACCAGGTTGGGATCTTGTAGCCCAGATCACCTGTATTGGCCTGGATGCCGCCGGATGTGAAGAGATATCCGAGATAGAATTTCAAGCAGGTGCTAGCCAGTGTCTTGAGTAGAGTGAGAGCTAGGATTTCCATTGGATGCCTCCGGTGTTTGACGTGTTGATACCGACGGCGGGAAGTGTAGGCGTATTTTCCCGAAAATCAAGCGTGGTGTTTCAAGAAAACGTCAGGTCATGAAAACAAAAAAGCGGGCCTTCCGAAGAAGACCCGCTTTTCCTGGTCAGGCTCGACTAGAGCACGTGATCAGCCGCATTGATCTTGCAGACAGGTTTTGTGGACATGTCGCCGACCGTGTAGCTGGTGGCGAACGTCTTGGCTGCGTCTGCCGGGCATACGGGCAGCGTTTTAACGTACTCGGCGAGCTGGGCATCAGACGGCGTGGCGTTATCAGCGAGGTTATTTGCCATGGCGGATTGTTCCTTCGCGGAGTCAATCTGGCGCAAGTTGTTGATGCAGGCATTCTGACGAGCCGTATTACGCGACTTGACGAATGACGGGATCGCGATGGCGGCCAGCAGGCCGATGATGGCGACCACGATCATGATCTCTACCAGTGTGAACCCCTTGTTCATCTTCTTCATCGCATTCCTCCTTGTTCGTTGTGGGCTGCGAGTGCCCGTTTGCAAGTTGGCTCGCCACAGTGGCGGGCTGCGTTACCTATTAGCAAACCCTGTGCCAATGTATGGCGTCAAGTTATGGATGAATGTCGCATAAGGAAAAAACTGATACATTTTGCGGTTTTTCAACTTTCATGCTTATTTGACCGTGGATAGGTAGTATTATAAATGAAGACCGATATTCGCAAAAACGATTATTAGATAATCAATAATAAGAATAAATGACTCGCGACGGGCTTTGGTGTGGGTTTCATGCTTTGTTACATTTTAGAAAATGATAAACATTAATAACTATGCTCAAATGTCACGGTCAGGAGAACCCACCCCGCAGTTACGTTTGCCTAGCGATCAGCGTCTCCCCAGCCAGTCGCTGCGGGATGCAGATTGCCAGGGTGTTGCGTGGCAGCGTGGCTCCCGTTATGCGTACCGGCAGGTATTGGCCGGTCCAGCCAACGGTATCCCGCTTCGACCGCTCGACCAGGATGGTGACGGGTTTGCCGATGAAGGTTTTGGCGAAATCGCGGCGTTTGCCCTTGCCGATGGCGATCAGTTCCGCGGCCCGCTGCTTCTTGATGGTGGCGGGTATCTGGTCCGGCATGTCGGCTGCCGGGGTTCCGCGCCGGGGACTATACGGGAAGACGTGCAGATTGCTGAAAGGCAGGGCCCGGACCAGGTCGAGCGTGTTCTGGAAAGCCCGGTCGTCCTCACCCGGGAAGCCGACAATCACGTCCGTCCCGAGTCCGAGATCCGGGATTCCGGCGACGGCGTACTCGGCCGTCTCCCGGAACCGGGCGGCGGTGTAGCGGCGGCGCATGCGCTGCAAAACCCCGTCATCGCCGCTTTGCAGCGGCAGATGCAGGAAACGGCACAGTTTTGTCGAGACGGCCATTAAGTCGATGACCTCGCGCTCGACGGTTGTCGTCTCGATCGACCCGATACGGATCCGTTCAAGTCCGTCGATCCGCTCGGTTTGCTCGAGCAGGTCGATCAGGCTGTAGGGCGCTGCGTGGTAGCAACCGAGGTTGGCTCCGGTGAGGGTGATCTCGCGGTAGCCGGCGTCGACGAGCCGGTGGATGTCCGCCAGGATGTCCGGCAGCGGACGGCTGACCGGGGTGCCGCGTGTCTCGGGCACGATGCAATAGCTGCAGCGGAAATCGCAGCCATCCTGCACCTTGACGAGTCCGCGTGTCGTGGCGAAGAGCGCGGTCATGGAGGCGTCCACGCCGCCGGGCTTTTCGCCGGTGCTAGGGGCGGGCCGCAGCCCGAATTCAGACGCGAGCCGTTCCGGCAGTCTGAATTTCTGCGCCTGCCCGGCGATCAGGTCCGCCCCGGTGGCCGCTTTCAAGGCCTCGCCGTCGTGTTCCACGGCGCAACCGGCCAGGATGACCCGCCGGGCACCCTCGCGCCGCAGGCGGCGGGCCCAGCGGGCGCAGTCGCGCTCGGCGTGGTGCGTGATGGTGCAGGTGTTGATCACGACGGCATCGCACGGGCCGCCGGTCTCCATCACCAGCCAGCCGGCCGCCTCGAACTGGGCGGCGATCCGGGCGGTTTCCGCCTGGTTCAGCCGGCACCCGATGGTCTTGAAGCAAACGGTCGGTCTGGCGGACAGCATGGGTCTATTCCAGCACGGCGCCGGTGCTGGCATTGCAGACCTGCTTGGCGTAGCGCTTGAGGTAGCCGGTGATCGCGCGCGGCGGCGGCGGGACAAACGCCGCCTGGCGCCGGGCGATGGTCTCCTCGTCCAGGCAGACCTGCAGTGAACGCTCGGGGATGCTGAGCCGGATCCGGTCGCCGTCCTCGACCAGGGCGATCAGTCCGCCCTCGGCCGCCTCGGGGGAGACATGGCCGATGCAGGCACCGCGCGTACCGCCGGAGAAACGCCCGTCGGTAATCAGCGCGACGCTCTCGCCCAGTCCCTGGCCCATGATGTAGGATGTCGGGGCCAGCATCTCCTGCATGCCGGGACCGCCCTTGGGTCCCTCGTAGCGGATGACGACCACATGACCGGACTTGACCTTGCCGGCAAGGATGCCTTCGCAGGCCTCCTCCTGGGAGTTGAAGGTGATGGCGCTGCCTTCGAAGGTCAGCATCGCGGCAGCCACGCCAGCCTTCTTGACTACTGCTCCCGCCTGCGCCAGGTTGCCGTGCAGGACGGTCAGCCCGCCGTCGGCCGAGTAGGGGTTCTCCAGGCCATGGATCACCGCGGGATCCTTGACGGTCGCGCGTGACACATTCTGCCAGAGGGTCTTGCCGGTAACCGTGATGCAATCCTTGTTCAGCAGTCCCTTGATCCCGCCGATGGTGCGCAGGATGGCGCTGATCCCGCCGGCCCGGTCCACGTCCTCCATATGGAAGGGCGATGAAGGCGAGACCTTGCAGATGTTCGGGCATTTGCCGGAAATCGCGTTGATGCGCCCGAGGTTGTAATCGACACCGGCCTCGTGGGCGATGGCGAGGGTGTGGAGCACGGTGTTGGTGCTGCCGCCCATGGCCATGTCGAGCGCGAAGGCATTGTCGATCGACTTTTCCGTGACGATCTCGCGCGGGAGCGGTCCGCCGGCCAGTGCCATTTCCACAATGCGCTTGGCAGCCTTGCGGTAGAGCGTCTTGCGTAGCGGGTCGACGGCCAGGATCGAGCCGTTGCCGGGCAGGGCGAGACCGATCCCCTCGCAGAGGCAGTTCATGGAATTGGCCGTGAACATCCCCGAGCAGGAACCGCAGCCCGGGCAGGCGTTCTCCTCGATGCAGGTCAGCTCGCTGTCGTTGATCTTTTTCATGCCGTGGGCGGCGACGCCCTCGAAGACGCTGATCAGGTCGACAACCTTGCCGTCGGGCGTCCTGCCCGCAGCCATCGGCCCGCCGCTGACGAACAGGGTCGGGATATTGGCGCGCATGGCCCCCATGATCATGCCGGGGACGATCTTGTCGCAGTTCGGGATGCAGATCACGGCATCGAAGCAGTGCGCCTTGAGCATGGATTCCACCGAGTCAGCAATGATCTCACGCGACGGCAGGGAGTACTTCATCCCGGCATGGCCCATGGCGATACCATCGCAGATACCGATCGTGTTGAACTCGAAGGGCACGCCGCCCGCTTTCACGATCTCGCGCTTGATCAGCTTCGACACCTGGTCGAGATGGGCGTGGCCGGGAATGATCTGGTCATAGGAATTGCAGACCGCAATAAACGGTTTTGAGAAATCGCCGGATTTCACGCCGGTTGCCCGGAGCAGGCTGCGATGCGGGGCCCGTTCCCATCCTTTTTTAATCTGGTCGCTGCGCATGGTCGCTTTCCTTTCGAGGTGTGGTTAATTTAAATCGGATCCTAATTAGCATGAAAAGCACCGGAATGCAACCGTAGCAGTTGACGCGGGGCTGACATTCTGTTTTGCTTGGAACTTCAACGTTGGCCTCCACCGGCACAAGGCCGGTGGGCGGCATTGCAGCTACAGGGAACGCGAATGCGAAAAATCGGTGAGATTGAACAGGCGGAGCGGGCGGCGGTGTTTTCGGATTACCTTTATGCGCAGGGGATCGCGACGTCGGTGGAGCGGACGGATGACGGCGTGGGTGAGCTCTGGGTGCATGACGAGGGCTCGCTGGAAGCGGCGCGTGCCGCCTTGTCCTCTTATCTCGAGGATCCGGGACATGCACGCTATGCCGCTGCCGGGAAAGAGGCCGATGAGCGCCGGCGCGAGCAGAAGCGCCAGCAGGCCGGATACCAGCGGAACCAGCATGACCGCCGGCACATCCTGCGCGGACGTTTCTGGCAAGGGGTACCGTTGACCCGTCTGCTGATCGTCCTGAGCGTGGCGGCTACGGTTTTCGGCGGGCTCGGGACGGGATCGCGGCTGACTCAGTGGCTTTCGATTACCGAATACACGGTGAATGAGGGTACTCTGATCTTCGATGCGGCCTTGCCCGAGATCGCGCACGGCCAGATCTGGCGCCTGCTGTCCCCGATTTTCCTGCATGCGGCGCTGGCCGGTGGCGGGTTCGGGATCCTGCACATCCTGTTCAATATGCTCTGGCTGCGCGATCTGGGGGGAATGCTGGAAAACACGCAGGGCTCCTACGGGCTGCTGCACAAGGTCGTGGTGATCGGTCTGTTTTCAAATCTGCTGCAGTTCGTGCTGGTCGATCCGGCCTTCGGCGGGATGTCCGGGGTGGTGTTCGGGTTGCTCGGCTATATCTGGGTGCGGGGACGCTTGGACCTGACCAGCGGGCTTTATGTGCATAGCCAGACCATGATGATGATGATGATCTGGTTCTTTCTGGGACTGACGGACAGGATGGGGCCGATCGCCAACGCTGCGCATGCCGGCGGCTTGGTTACCGGCATGGCATGGGGATGGCTGGCGGCTCGGCGGGTGAACACGCGGCGGTGAATTGGCATTGGACGAAGGGTAGTGGACTGAGTGTGACGATAGTGTTGGTTTAACGCAACTGTAAATGGATGGAGAGTAAGTATGAGAGAGGCAACCGTGGCGGTGGGTAAACTGGTGTTAGTGGGTTTGTTTTTGGCTGCCGCCCCTTCCTGGGTGTGTGCGCAGGATGATACCGACCGGCGGATCGGCGACCTGAAAAACGCCTTCGAGGAAATCACCGAGTCATTCCGTCAACGGATGACCGAGCTGGAGCAGAAGGGCGAGGCTGAGCGCAAGACGATTGCCGCCGAGCGCGATGCGGTGGTGGCCGAGCGCGATGCCGAGCGGGTGCAGGTTGAAAGCCTGCAGGCGGCGATCAAGGCGCTGGAAGCCCGGTTGGCGGAGCGGGATGCGGAGCTGGCGGTGTTGCGCGGGGTGCAGGCAGGAAACGAGGATGCGTTGCGTGTCAAGGACGGCGATATTGCCCGCCTGCAGAAGGCACTGGCCGATTCGCAGCAGGGGAATGCGCGCGAGCGGTTCGCACTGGCCTACAACCTGGGCAGCATCTACAAGGCGGCACGCCAGTATGACCGGGCGGAAGCGCAGTTCCTGAAGGCGCTGGAGATGAAGGATGACGATGCCGCCCTGCATTACAACCTGGGCATCCTGTATGACGACAATCTCAAGAATGCCAAGAAGGCCCGCCTGCATTACGAGCGGTTCCTGGATCTGGCTCCCAACGACCCGGACGCGCCGAACGTAATCAAGTGGCTGAAGGAACTGTAAACAAAAAAAAGGCCGACACGGAGAAACCCGTGCCGGCCTTGATGTTGCCTGGCAAACCGATTAGACAAGGCCCTGGTCGAGCATCGCGTCGGCGACCTTGACGAAGCCGGCGATGTTGGCACCGGCGACGTAGTTGCCGGCGAAGCCGTACTCTTCCGCCGCCGCCACGCACTGTTCGTGGACGGCCACCATGATCTTGTTCAGCTTGCTGTCCACTTCCTCGCGCGGCCATTTCATCATGGTCGCGTTCTGCGACATCTCCAGGCCGGATGTGGCAACCCCGCCCGCATTGGCGGCCTTGCCCGGTCCGTACAGGATCCGCTTCTCGACAAACAGGTCGACCGCCTCCGGTGCGCTCGGCATGTTGGCCCCTTCGGAAACCAGCATGCAGCCGTTCTTGAGCAGTGCCTTTGCGTCCTCGCCGCTGATCTCGTTCTGCGTGGCGCTCGGGAAGGCGCAGTCGCAGGGGATGTCCCACGGGCGCTTGTTCTCGTAGTATTTCGCGCGGAAGTGATCGGCGTACTCCTTGATCCGGCCGCGGCGGACGTTCTTCAGGTCCATCACCCAGTCGAGTTTCTCGGGCGTGATGCCATCCGCATCGTGGATGGTACCGGTCGAATCCGACAGCGAGACGCACTTGCCGCCGAGCTGGTTGACCTTCTCCACCGTGTACTGCGCCACGTTGCCGGATCCCGAAACCACGCAGGTCTTGCCTTCCAGGCTGTCGCCACGCGTCTTGAGCATCTCCTGGGCGAAGTAGACGCAGCCGTAACCGGTGGCCTGGGGGCGGATCAGCGAGCCGCCCCAGCCCAAGGCCTTGCCGGTGAGCACGCCGGTGAACTCGTTGCGCAGGCGCTTGTACTGCCCGAACATGTAGCCGATCTCGCGGCCGCCGACTCCGATGTCGCCCGCTGGCACGTCGGTCTGTGCCCCGATATGGCGCTGCAGTTCGCTCATGAACGACTGGCAGAAGCGCATGACCTCGGCATCGGATTTGCCCTTCGGATCAAAATCCGAACCGCCCTTGCCGCCGCCCATCGGCAGCGTGGTCAGCGCGTTCTTGAAAATCTGCTCGAAGCCGAGGAACTTCAGGATGCTCTGGTTCACGCTGGGATGGAAGCGCAGGCCGCCCTTGTACGGGCCCAGTGCGCTGTTGAACTCGAAGCGGAAGCCACGGTTGACGTGCACGTTGCCCTGGTCATCCATCCACGGCACACGGAAGATGATCTGCCGCTCCGGTTCGCAGATGCGCCCCAGGATGTTCTCCTCGATATATATCGGGTTCTTCTCGATCACCGGTTCCAGTGATCCGAGAACCTCCTGCACCGCCTGCAGGAACTCCGGCTCGCCGGCATTGCGCCTTTTGACCGTTTCAAGTGCTTCATGTACCGTGGACATCTCGACTCCTTCTGCTTCTTGCGTTCCCTGTTCTTTCCGGCGTTCATTACCACAATGAAAGCCGTGGGATTAGTATTGACCAATAATGGCCGTTTAATCAACTGATAACAGCTAGATTCGTTTCGTAAATATTACTATTAAACGGCATAAATGCCGTTTGATTTAAAATGGTGATATGTTATAAGTGGGGCGGATCAGGAAATTTGGCCGTCTTTTCCGTGGGAAGTGAACGGCGGTCGGAAACGGCGGAAGTCTTCAGTCTTTAGTCTTCTCCGAAGGAGCATCACATGGACAGGATTGAGCGGGCCATTCTGAAAGTGCTTGGCGATGTGGAAGGTCCCGCCGGGGCCTCGAAGGTGTCGGCGCGTTTGCGGGGGCTGGGGATGGAGGTGCAACCGCGGACGGTGCGGGCGCATCTGCTGGCCCTCGACCGGGCGGGCTTGACAGAGGCGGTCAGCCGTCGTACGGGCCGGACGCTGACCGACCGCGGCCGGCGGGAACTGCTGGAAGTCGGCGGTCTGACCAAGCTCGGTCTGGTGGCGGCCAGGGTGGATGATCTCGGTTACCGGATGCGCTACCGTTACGGCAGCGGGCGGGGTACCGTGGTGGCGAATGTGGCGATGATCCGCGAGCATGACCTGCCGCGGGCACTGCTGCATGTGGTGCCGGTGCTGCGGGCGGGGTATGCCGTGGGGGACCGGTTGGCCGTGTTGCACAGCGGCGACCGGATCGGGGACTTTACCGTGCCGCTCGGGTCGGCTGGGCTGGCGACGGTGTGCAGTGTCACGATCAACGGCGTCCTGCTCTCGAAGGGTATCCCGGTGGTTTCCCGCTTCGGCGGTATCCTGGAGGTTCGCCAGGGTGCCCCGGTACGGTTCCTGGACCTGATCGAGTACCGGGGCACGACGGTGGATCCGCTAGAAATATTCGTGCGTGCGGGTATGACCCAGGTGGGTGCCTGCGTGAAGACTGGCAACGGGATTGTCGGTGCCAGTTTCCGCGAGATTCCCGCCGGTGCGGTGGGGGCCGCGCGCAGCTTGTTGCGAGGGCTGCGCGAGCGCGGGCTCGGTGGGGACATGGCGATCGGCGAGCCGAGTCAGCCGCTGCTGGACATTCCGGTGACCGAAGGGCGCGCCGGCATCATCCTGTTCGCCGGGCTCAATCCGCTGGCGGTGCTGCTGGAACAGGGCATTCCGCAGACGATCCGCTCGCTGAGCGGGCTTTGTGATATCGGGGTGTTCATGGGGGCGGAGGAGGCCGCATTCCTCGGGCGGCGGCGTTATCCGTACGTGGACTAGAGCACCGGGGATAGCAGGCTGCAGGCGTTCTCGATTAGCCGATGCCAGCCGGGGCGGCGGTTCCAGGCGGCGAGGGTAACTTCCTCGCTCAGGGCGATATCCTCCAGGATCACCTGCTTGAGTTTGCCGGCGAATCCCTCGTCATAGAGGATCACGCTGGTCTCGTAGTTGAGCCGCAGGCTGCGCACGTCCCAGTTGGCCGTGCCGACGATGGCGGTGCGGCTGTCGATCAGCACGGCCTTGGCATGCATGAAGGGGGGCTGGCGATGGAAAATCCGCACCCCGGCGGCGAGCAGCTCGCCGTAAAGCGCCCGCGAGGCCCATCCGGCGTAGATGTGGTTGTTCTCGAGCGGCACCACCAGGCGTATATCCGCGCCGCGCAGTGCCGCCGAGCGCAGGGCACGCAGGATATCAGGCGGCGGAACGAAATACGGGGTCACGATCAGGACCTGCTGCCGGGCCTGGACGATGGCCATGAAGAACAGGTCGGCCGTGGTCTGCAGGTGCGACGTGGGGCCGCTGTTGATGACCCGGGCCGGGATGCCGCCCTCGTGGCTGATGGAGGGGAAGCAGCGTTCCTGCAGAAGGTTTGCCGGATCCTCGCCGCTGATGAAGAACCAGTCCTGCAGGAAGGCGTACTGCAGTTGCTGGACCACGGGTCCGCAGGCACGGAAGTGGTAGTCGCGGATCGGCGGCTTGCCCTTGCGGGTGGTGTTCTCGCGGCTGAGATTGATGCCGCCGAAGCAGGCGCAGCGGCCGTCGGCGATCAGGACCTTGCGATGATTACGCAGGTTGAGCTGGAAATGGCGCTTGAGCAGGTTGACCTGGGTCCACCCGCGGATGTGCATGTTCGGGATCCGGTGGTAGCGTCGGAAAAAGCCGGTGAAGACGGCCTGTGTGGAACCGAACCGGTCATACAGCACGCGCACGGTGACGCCGGCCTGCGCCTTGGCGACCAGATGGTCGAAAATGGCGCGGGATGTGCGGTCGTTGCGGATGATGAAGCTCTGGAGGTGGATGTGGTGCAGGGCGCCGTCGATCAGTTCCAGCATGGCGGGGAACGCCTCGTCGCCGGTGATCAACGGGGCCACCCGGTTGCCCGCCAGCAGGGGGTAGTCGGGGACGAGCGTATCAATCGCGCGGTTCAGCTCGGCATCGAGGCTGGAATTCAGGTCGGCCTTGATGCTGTCCGCATGCACGGAATGCCAGTAGGCGAGGGGCAGTGCATCCTCGCGCGCGAGCCTGACTTCGCGGAAGCGGGCGTTCTGGAGGCTCTTCAGCGTGCCGCGCGGGGTCAGGCGGTCGATGCCGAAGGTGATATACAACAGCGGCCCCAGCCCGGGCAGGGACCAGGCCAGGAAGATCCACAGCAGTGTGGCGGCCGCCTCCTCGCGCCGGTTCTGCAGGCAGTGCAGGCAGATCAGGAGAAAGGCAAGCAGATGCAGCAGGGAACCCACCGCCAGCCAGGGGATATGCATCTCGAGGATCAGGATCATGACGCGGTGAACCAGGCGTTGTGGATCACGGCGAGGATGTGCTCGCGGGCCTGGGGAAGCGGCATCGGCAACGTGCAGCCGGCGGCGCGGGCGTGTCCGCCCCCGCCAAGTTCCCGGCACAGGCTGGCGGCGTCGAACGGCTCGCCGGTACGGAAACTGGCCTTGGTCTCGCGGGGCTTGTCCCCCTGTAGCTCGTAGAGGAAGACGGCCACGTCGGCACCCATGACCCGCCTGGGGATATTGACGATCTCATCGGCGTCCTCGCCCGTGCAGCCGGATTCCGCGAAATCCTCGCGGGAAAGCGAGACCATCGCGCACCGCCCGTTCTCGTGCAGCTCCAAGTGCTGGATCGCGCGCCCCTGCAGGCGGATCTGCGCGGCGGTGGTGGTGTTGTAGATCCGGTCGTCGATCAGGCTGGTGGGAATGCCGGTGCGGAGCAGGGCGGCGGCCGCCTGGAGGGTGGCGGGGCGGGTGTTGCTGTAGGCGAAACGGCCGGTGTCGGTGATCAGCGCCACCCACAGGGCCTCGGCGGCGTCGGCGCTGATCGCGAAACCTGCGCGTTCGGCGAGTTCGCAGATCATCTCGCCGACGGAACTGGCGACCGGATTCACATGGTTGATGTCGGCAAATCCCGTATTGGTCGGATGGTGATCGATGTTGAGCGTGCGAAGGCGTGGCATCCAGTCGCGGATGGATGACGGCACCCGGTCGGGAGCACCGGTGTCGAGCACGATGAGCAGGTCGTAGGCATCGGGCGAAGTCTCGCTGGCGGGAATGATCACATCCTCGCGCAACATGAACCGGTAGCGGAGGGGTGGTGGATCCATCGCGACAATCGCGGCCTGCCTGCCGGTGGCGGACAGGATACGTCGCAACCCCAGTGTGGAACCGAGGGCGTCGCCATCCGGACGGATGTGCGTGGTGATGGCGATCCGTTCGGCGGCCCGTATAGCGTCAATGGCATCGTTCAGTGTATTCATGTGGCTAGAACCAGTCGTACTGCATGGCGATGCGCAAGAGCCATCCGTCGGCAATCCCCCTGCCGTCGTCGTCAAGGGATTCGGATTCGGAGACCCCGCCCTCGAAGACGAAGGCCAGTTTTTCCTGCATCCTGAATTCGCATCCGGCCAGCACCTCGATGACCGACATGCGATACGATTCCGTCGTGCGGGCCGGGCTCTGCAGCGAGGGCTCGACAAACTGGAGGCTGCCGTTGACGCGCACGTAGGGAGCCACGCCCGCATATGGCGAAGCCAGGAATTGCCGGGCGGCCAGCGTGATCGCCCCGATCTCGAAGTCGTCGTCGTTGTCATACCAGGTGTAGCCGCCCAGCAGGGCGATGCTGGTGACGCTGGTCAGGTAATGCTTGATGCCGATCTTCAGGTGTATGCGGTCAAACGACGGACCGGCCGATTGCGAAAGCCGTCCGGCACCAAGTTCGGAAACAACGCCCCAGGTGCCGCCGCTGCCCGCAACCGGGGACTCATCGGTAATTGCCAGCCCGATGTCATCGGCATGATCGTAGGCGGCGGTATCCAGTCTTAAGGCCTCGATCGAGAGGGCGTCGCGATCAAGGGCGGTTGCCGTCAGGATGGGAACCGAGACTAGCAGTGACGAGACGAGAATGGCATTGCGCGTATTCATGCAGGCTCCTTTTGTTAGATTCCTGGTGTTATCCTTGCAGAAAAAAGTTCCGACGTCCAGCTTTCAGAAAACGAGGGGTTGAACCGAAGTGGGCGGAGTGGTAAGCTGAAGCGGTTAGATTGGATATTCCTTGTTGGCTGTTGGATATTCAGTTTGTCTTTTTGCGGGCAAGGAGTGCATATGAGAACGGGAGTCGCGAAACGGCAGCTTGCCGGGATACTGGTGTTGCTGGCACTGGCCATACCGGTGGCGGCTGCGGAAAAATGGGTCGAGATTCGCGACTGCCGGCTGATTGCGCATGCGGCGAATGATGGCGATAGCTTTCATGTCCGCGGTGGCGGGCGGGAGTATCTGGCGCGGCTTTATTTCGTTGATGCGCCCGAGCTTTCCATGCAGATTCCTGCCCGTGTGCGCGAACAGGCCGACTGGTTCGGCACAACCGAGGAGCAGGTCCTGAAGCAGGGGACGCTGGCGGCCACACGGGTCGCCGAGTGGCTGGATCGCCCCTTTACGATTTATACGCAGATGATCGACGCCCGCGGGGCGAGCAGCATGCAGCGCGTGTTCGCGATGGTCAAGGTTGGCGACCGCTACCTGTGCGAGCTGCTGGTCGAGCACGGGCTGGCGCGGATCCACGGCATCCGGCGTAACCTGCATGACGGCACGTTCCGCTGGAGCCATGTCCGCAAGCTGGAGGCGCTTGAGGCAAAGGCCAAGGCGAGGAAGGTGGGGCTGTGGGGCGACGGCAAGGCGAACCCGGAAACAAAGGTATTGCGCAGGGTCACGCTCACCCGTGATGTCCAGTTCTACACGGCGGGGGCATTGCCGACGTTTCGCGGCATGTTGAAAAAGGGGGATGTCGTGGAGGTTCTTTCGGAAACGCGCGAGCTGGTGGCGGTGAGGGCACCCTTCCGGGGGAAGACGGAGCCGGGGAATTGCCGCCGCCAGGACCTGGTGGGGCAATGACTGCTTCTGATCCATATGGCCGCCGCTGGCCCGTGCGCCCGCTTTCCCTTGAGCTGGGGCGTCTATCCATCCGGCTGGAATGCGTAAAAACATTCGATGACGTGCTTGACAGTTTTGCCGAGTCGCACCCGGACAATACGGAGATGATCCCGTATTTCGCCGATCTCTGGCCATCGGCGATGGCGTTGTCCCGGCATTTACAGACGCGTTTCATGTCCCTTGCGGATCTACACGTCATGGAGCTTGGGTGCGGGCTCGGTTTGCCGGCCATCACCGCCGCCATGATGGGGGGCATTGTGACGGCCGGCGATTTCCATCCCGACAACCTTCCGTACCTGCGTGCGAATGCCGACCTTAACGGGCTGGCGCACTTCACGCCGGTCCTGATGGATTGGCGTGCGCCCGACACGCGCCAGCCCTACGACCTGATCCTCGGCAGCGACCTGCTTTACGAGCAGGCGCAGGTGGAGACGCTGACCGCCTGCATCCTCAAGCTCCTGCGTCCAGGCGGCACCCTGCTGCTGGCCGACCCCGTGCGCCAGCAGTTGCAGTCCGCCTTCGATGGACTGGTTGTCTGCGGTCTAGATCCGGAACTGTTGATTGTCGACGACATCGCCATCATCGAGGGCCACCGCGCCCTAACGCTTAGTCGCCACAGTTAACCGGATACACTCGAGAAAGACGATGGTTTAAGCGTAACCAACTAAGGGTGGGATTAAGTCGGGGAATAAGTGTACGATGAAGTGATTGGGACACACTCTTCGTCCTACACTTTATCGTACACTTAGACTCACACTTACTGGGTTACGCTTAAACCACCCGCTTCGTCGGCTCATTCATTAGCCCCGCCCATGCGGCGGAGGAAGTCGGTGTAGCCGAAGGTGCAGACGGTCTCGAAGCGGCCATCCTCGTGGAGGATGCCGATGGCAGGGTGGTGGACGCCGTTGAACATGAGGGTCTTGACGAGGGTGTAGTGCATCATGTCCTCGAAGATAATACGGTCGCCGACCTGCGGCTCGCGGTCGAAGACGTAGTCGCCGAGGGAGTCGCCCGCCAGGCAGGTCATGCCGCCGAGCCGCCAGCCGGTCTCGCCGGGACGGGGATCGCGCGCACCGCGCACATCGGGCTTGTAAGGCATCTCGATACAGTCGGGCATATGGGCGGCAAAGGAGGTATCGAGCATCAGCGTGCGGATGCCGCGGCGCTCGATGCGATCCTCGATGGTGGACACCAGCACGCCGGTTTCCCAGGCGACAGCGGCACCGGGCTCGAGGATGATGTCGAGCGAATAGGTGCTTCGCAGGCGCTGGATCAGCCGGATCAGCAGCCCGGTGTCGTAGCCCGCGCGGGTGATCAGGTGACCGCCGCCCAGGTTCAGCCATTTGGCCTGGTGCAGCAGGGGGGCGAACTGACGTTCCAGCGAGACGAGCATGCGCTCCAGGGCGTCCGCCCCGCATTCGCAAAGCGTGTGTACATGCAGCCCCTCGATCCCCTCGGGCAGGCGGTCACCGAGTTCGGCGGCATTGATGCCCAGGCGCGAACCGGGCACCCCAGGATTGTAGAGATCAGTCGCCACCTCCGAGTGTTCCGGATTGATGCGGATGGCGGGGGAAAGACGGGGGTGGCGGGCGAGGGTGCGGTCGCGGTAGCGCGCCCACTGTGACAGCGAATTGAAGGTGATGTGCGAGACCCGGTCGGCGATGGCGTCGAACTCGGCATCGAGATAGACCGGGGCGCAGGCGTGGACCTCGCCGCCGAAGACCTCATGCCCGAGCCGGGCCTCGTTGAGCGAGCTGGCGGTGGTGCCGGGCAGATAGCGCCGGACCAGATCAAACGCGGAGGGGAGGGCAAAGCCTTTCAGGGCGAGCAGGATCCGGGCACCGGAGGCGTCCTGCACCTGCGCCAGCAATTCCAGGTTGCGCCGCAGGGCAGCCTCGTCGAGCACGAAGCAAGGGGAGGGTATGCGAGTGATATCAATCATGGGAGATCCTGTTCAGCTTGCGGGCGGCACCTTGTCGCCGGGCGAATGGATGGCGTCGATTTCGCTTTGCGCCTTGGCAAAACAGTCCGGGCAGACGCCATGGCTGAAGGCGGCGAGCGTGCGCCTGCCGAAATACTCTTCAAGCCGTTCCCAGTCTTCCTTGCTGATGCGCACTTTATGGCAGTAGCTACAAATCGTGAGAATGCCGTAGACCAGGTGGCGTTGCTGGAGGTAGGTGTGGCCGATGGTGATGATGGCGGCGATGAACACGCCGGCACTGGAGATGCAGGCGCGGGTCAAGTTGGGCGTGGCGGCTTTTTCCCCGTAGATCAGGTAGGGGATGTCGAGGATCTCGTTGACCCAGACCAGGAGCAGCAGCATGAAGAAAGCGGCGAACTGCCAGAATGCAATATAGGAGAAGCCCCATTTGAGCATGAGGCTCGTTTCTTTTCCTTTTGTTGGCTTGTTGTTTGCTTCCACGGTCATCGGGCTCCTTTTTTGGACGGGTGCGTTCATGGCTGCCTGCGGTATTGTTTCTTTTTGCCATTCGCACTGCGGATTATGGCAAGGTTAGTTGCGGAATGCAAGCGGCGGAAATATCGGTGTCGTGGAAAATCGGTCGGGTTGGATAAATCGGCATTGAATTTCGTGGCGGGGTGCTTTAGTTTACTGGCATGAAATTCATCCATGACGACTTCATGCTGGAAAGCGCACAGGCGCACAAGCTTTATCACGGTTACGCCAGGGACCTACCGATTGTGGATTACCACTGTCATCTGCCGCCCGTGGATGTGGCGGAAGACCGGCGCTGGCAGAACCTGACGCAGATCTGGCTTTATGGTGATCATTACAAATGGCGCACGATGCGCAGTAACGGCATCGACGAGCGCTACTGCACGGGCGACGCCAGCGATCGCGAGAAGTTCGACCGGTTCGCCGAGACTATGCCCTACCTGCTGCGCAACCCGATGTACCACTGGTCGCATCTGGAACTGGCGCGCTATTTCGGTATCGACGACCTGCTGCTTTCGCCGCAAACGGCGGACGCGGTCTGGGACCGCACGCTGGCGGTCTGCCAGTCGCCGGACTTCACGGCCCGCCGCCTGATGGAGCGCAGCAAGGTGGCGCTGGTCTGCACGACCGATGACCCGGCCGATTCGCTGGAGCACCATCTGGCGGTGAAGGCCGACCGCGGGTTCGCGGTACAGATGCTGCCGACCTGGCGGCCGGACAAGGTATTCGCTATCCACCGCAACGAATTCTTCAATGGCTGGATCGACCGGCTGGGTGCGGCGGCGGGGATCCGGATTGCCTCCGTCGGCGATCTGCTGGCCGCCCTGCGTCAGCGGCACGGTTTCTTCCATGCGGTTGGCTGCCGGCTTTCGGATTACGGCATCGAGACGGTCGTGGCCGATCCTTACCGCGACGAGCAGATCGAGGCGATCTTCCGCAAGGTGCGCGGCGGCGGGGAACCCACGATGGACGAGCGTCGCCAGTTCCAGTCCGCCCTGCATTATGAATGCGCCCGCATGGACAGCGCGTCCGGCTGGACGATGCAGATCCATTACGGGGCGATGCGCAACAACAACACGCGCCTGTTCGAGACGCTGGGTCCCGATGTCGGGGTTGACAGTATCGGCGACTGGCCGGTGGCCGAGGCACTGTCGCGCTTCCTCGACCGGCTCGACCGCGAGGGGACCCTGCCGCGGACTATCCTCTACACACTCAACCCGCGCGACAACGAGGTGCTGGGCACGATGCTGGGGAACTTCCAGGGCGATGGCATCCCCGGCAAGATCCAGTTCGGCAGCGGCTGGTGGTTCAACGACCAAACCGACGGGATGCTGCGGCAGATGGAAGCGGTTTCGCAGCTCGGACTGCTGAGCCGCTTCGTCGGCATGCTGACCGACAGCCGTTCGTTCCTTTCCTACACGCGGCACGAGTACTTCCGGCGTCTGCTCTGCAACCTGCTGGGCAGTGACATGGTGCGCGGGCTGGTGCCGGACGATATCGGGCTGGTCGGCAACATGGTGCGCGATATCTGCTACGGCAATGCGGCCCGCTATTTCGGTTTCGAGTTGGATCAAGTGTGATGAAGTTATGGCAAGGGAGGAGAGATGATGAAACGGACAGTCATGGTGATGGTGTTGGTCGGTGCGGTGGCGGTTTTCCAGGCGGGGTGCCAGCGGGATCGCGAGGAGACGGTCACGGAGGTTCATGGGGAGGCCATGCAGTTGCTGCTGGATGCCAGTATGGCTGAAGTCAGCAGTATCCAGGAAACGCAGGGTGGTGCCGCGGCTGCCGCCCGTATGCGGGAGATGCTGTCACAGCCTGGATTCAATGATATCCGCGGACCGATTTTGCAGCGGCTGCTCGAAACCCTGCTGGCGGCTGGTGATGCGGAGGCGGTGCTTGCGACTTACCGTGAGCTGGCGGATGCGGATACGTCGATGGCCGAGGCCGGATTCCAGGCCGCGTTCCAGGCGGCCATGCAGGGCGATGACCCGCAGGTCCGGGCTGAACGGGTTGACCGGCTTATCGCGACCTCCTCGCTACCGCTTTCGCGGCGTACCGCTGCCTGGCAGTACCGGATGGAGTTGTATGGGCAGGCCGGATCGGTTGCCGGAGTTGCCGACCGCGTGGGCGAGATCATGGCCGGCGATATGGCTTCTGCCGCCCGGACGGTATTTGAGACCGCCGTTTCGCAGGGTCTGCAGATCGCCGATTACGCGGGTGTCCAGGCGCTGCTGGCCGCGGTCGAGGCACGCTCGCTCTGGAATGCGGATCTCGACCTGTTTGTGAAACTGGCACGGGGGGAGTTGATGCTCGCCCAGGACAAACCCGAAGCAGCATGGGCCCATTATCTCGCGCTGGCGGATGTGATCGGTGATTCCGAGTTGAGCCGTCGGCTGCCAGCGGTTCTGGCTGCGGCGAAACGGCTTGAGAGTCCTGATTTTTCCGCGCGGACGATCGAGACCGCCTACCAGCGTGGCGATGTTTTCCCGTTGACGCGTGATGCGGCTGCCGTGTGGGCAGTACGCGAGGCGGCTGACGGCGGCAAGGTTGACGCGCTGCTGGCTGCCACGCAGACGGCGCTGGAACGTGGGGCGAAGGTTTCCCGCTTCTATCACGGATTCTCACGCGGTTTCTATGCCATGATCCAGAAGGCGACCGCCGAGGAACGTGCGGCAATAACCGATCTGCTCAAGCGGCTCTCGCAGGTGCCCGGTGTCGAGGATGCATTTCTGGGGATGATCACCTCCGCCCGGCTGGATGTCGCGTTCTTTTCCCAGGAATTCAGGGTGGCACTGGCGATCGTCGAGGCGGGCGTTCCCGGGTTCGACGAGAAGTGGCATGAGGAACTGCGCGACAAGGTCAGTGCGCACATCGCCCAGCAGGACGGCCGGCACGAGGATGCCGTGGCGCTGTACCGCAAGCACATGGCCCGCGTCAGTGCCTGGGAGCAGCCGGTGATCAACCCGGAGAACAACCGGCAGATGATCAAGGAGTTCGTGCTCGGGTTCAACGAGAAACGCATCGGCGATATCTGGTCCGCCGTGCCGGGACGCGAGGGCGATGCCGCCGCCGCTTATGCCAGGGCGCGTGAATGGTATGGGAAGGCACTGGATATCCTGGAGAAGGACTCGCCGGAACATGCCGAGGCCATGGCCGAACTGGCTGCGGTACCGGCAGTCAAGTGACCGGCTGGCATGATCGGGATCTCCAAACTCTATTGCGGGACGGTGGAACCGTCTGATGCCCTGCGTTACGGGCGGTCTTCCGCCCGGCTGACCAGCCACTTGCTGCAGTTTGCGGCTGACAAGAAGCCGGTCGTGGTCTGGAACTGCACCCGTGCCTGCAACCTGGAATGCGTGCATTGCTATGCCCATGCCGACGCCGCTGGCGCACCGGACGAAATGACGATCGAAGAGGGCCGGGCGCTGATCGATGACCTGGCCGCCTTCGGCGTGCCGGTGATCCTGTTCTCGGGAGGGGAGCCGCTCTGCCGGCCGGATTTGCCTGACCTGGCTGAATACGCGGTTGCCAAGGGAATGCGGGCGGTGGTCTCGACCAATGGCACGCGGATCACCGATGCGGTAGCCCGGCGGCTGGCTGCCGTCGGCCTTTCCTATGTCGGGATCAGCCTCGACGGATTGCGCGAGACCAACGACCGGTTCCGCGGGGTGCCGGGCGCTTTCGACCAGGCACTGGCGGGGGTCCGTGCCTGCCAGCGCGCCGGCATCAAGGTCGGTCTGCGCTGCACGATCACCCGTCACAACGAACGCGATCTGGACGGCCTGTTCGACCTGCTCGAGACCGAGGGCATCCCGCGTATCTGTTTCTATCACCTGGTCTATAGCGGACGCGGCGAGGACATCGCCGCCGACGATCTCTCGCTGGATGACTCGCGCCGTGTGGTCGACCGGATTATCGACCGCACGGCGGACCTGCATGCACGCGGGTTGGCGACGGAGGTTTTGACGGTCGATAACCATTGCGACGGCCCCTACCTGTATTTGCGCTTGCAGCGGGAAGGGCGTCTGGCCGATGCCGACCGGGTGTTGCAACTGCTGGAAATGAATGGTGGTAACAGCAGCGGGTATGGCATCGGTTGCGTCAGTTGGGATGGCGAGGTGTATCCGGATCAATTCCTCCGGCAGCATTCGCTTGGCAATGTGCGCCAGCGACCGTTCAGCGCGATCTGGTCCGATTTGGCCAATCCCTTCCTACAGGCGCTCAAGGGCAAGACGCGGCACATCACCGGCAAATGCGTCCACTGCCGGTTCCTGTCCGTCTGCGGTGGCAACTCCCGGTCGCGGGCGGCGGCGGCCTCTGGTTCGTTCTGGGGTGTCGATCCTGCCTGTTACTTGTCCGCTGATGAAATCGCGTGATCATGGGTCATGTTGCCGCCATTTCCCGGAAGGCCTCGGTGCGAATGGTAACTGATGTGGTGCAGGAGGTCGGCCTCGTCAAACGGTTTGATGATATAGCCTACGGCACCGGATCTGAACATTTCATCAATGATGCCGCGATCCACGTGTGCCGTGATCAGAAGGGCCTTTGTCGCTCTCGGGAGGGTGGCGTTTTTCATGAACCAGAGACCGTCATGCTCGGGCATGTTGTAGTCGGCAAGCACAAGGTCGTAGTTGCCGTCTTTAACGCGGGCAATGGCTTCGACCGCCGACGCGGCACCATCCGCCACGTGACCGTTTTGGACGAGGATGTCCACAATGGCATTACGAAAAGCATCATGGTCATCCAGGACTAGAATCTTCATGGCTGCTCCCGCCGCTGAGTTCCCAGCGCATACACGGTTCTTTTCTCATGTTCCTGAGTCCGTTATCAGAGTTCTGGCGTTATGCTGGACGATATCGCCCGATCAGGCTATCGGGAAACGGATTGGACGGGGTTTCGAAAACCCCCAGATGCGGTGCCCGCGGTACGTCACGGGTCATTCCTGAATCTCCACTGGCAGGCGGATCGTCGCCGTCGTGCCCTTGCCGGGGGCCGATGCGATGTCCAGTTCGCCGCCGAGGCCCTCGATACGCTGGCGGATATTGAAGGTGCCGAAGCCGCCATGGCTGTCGGTGGCGGGTTCTTCGCATGACGGGGCGAAGCCCTTGCCATTGTCCGTGACGCGGATCGACAGTATCCCGTCACGGCAGCTTGAGAAGACGCGGATCTCGCACGGGCCGGCATGCTTGAGCGCGTTCATGATCAGCTCGCGTACCGACTCGAACAGCAACCCGCGCAGTTCCGGCGGCAGGGATATCTCCTGCCCGTCGTCCTCGATGGTCACCTGTGCCCGGTGCTTTTTCTCCAATTGCCGGGCAAACCCGTTCAGCGCGGGGATCAAGCCCAGTTCATACAGCAGGGCGGGGGTTAGGTCGGACATGACCATGCGGCACTCGTCAATCGCCTCGTCGAGCACGGCCCGGATCGCGTAGATTTTCTCGGTTTCATCCGTCAACCCGGAGGCGGCTATCGGCTGCGCCAGCGATCCCAGCCGGATATGCGCCAGCGAGAGGTTCTGCACGATGGTGTCGTGGATGTAGCGCGAAATCCGCCAGCGATTCTGCTCCTCGGCGGAGGCCAGCCGTTTCGCGAGTTCGCGCAGCCGATGCTGGTAGCGAACCGCTTGCGCCTGCATGCGTCTTCGCTCCGTGATATCGGTGCCTACGCACAGCAGCTCGGTGATGTTGCCGCCCTGGTCGCGGATGGCTTTGTTCGCCCAGTGCACCCATACCCGCCTGCCGTCCTTGCATCGGTTCTCGTTCTCATTGCTGCCATGCAGTTCCGGCCTCGCTGAGATATCCCGCAACAGCGCGTGAAGGTCGCGCCCTTCGGAATCCGCTTCTGGCGTGATCGTTCTGAAGACACTCTTGCCAAGCACTTCCGCCTCGGTGTAGCCGAAGAACACCTGGGCGTATTCATTGAAGAAGGTGATCTCGTGCTCGGGCGTCACCCGCATGATGATGCTGTTGGCGTTCTCCACCAGGTCCCGGTATTTCCGCTCGCTCGCCACCAGTTCCTGCTTCGCCCGCACGCGGGGAGTTGCGTCGATCAGGCAGAAGAGCAGGCTTTCCACGTGGTTGCCATCTCCCCGCAGGGGACGCAGGGTCCAGTCCCAGTAGGTTACGCCACGTCCCTGATCACCCGGGAACTCGAACGGTTTTTCCGAAATGGCGAAGGGCTCGCCGGTTTCGACGACCCGGCGGAAGATGGCTTCATTCTCCGTCTGGGGATAGAGCGCAAAGTGGTTCTTCCCCGTGAAGAAATCCGGCTCGCGCTGGCAGACATCGGCATAGGCCCGATTGACCCGTATGAAATTAAAATCGCGGTCGAGGTAGGCGATGGACAGGTGGGTGTTGTCGAAAATGCGCTCCAGGAGGGCGTTTGTCTCGATTAATGACTCCTGCGCGTCATGCAGTTCGGAGACGTCGCGCAGCGTCACCACTATTTCTCGGGGCTGGTTCTCCATCCCGCGTACGAACGAGATCGAGATGATCGCGTGGATGTGTTGCCCGGTTCGGTTCAACAGGGTGATTGCCGGTATTGAAGGCGTATGACCGGAGAGCGAGATGGCCAGTGCCTTCAATGCAGGGCGCCGGTCCTGCGGCATGAGCACTTCGGGTATCAGCTCGCGGACGTAACGGCCAACGGATTCGCCTGCCGGAATGCCGGTCATTTTTTCCATCGCCGGGTTGACGGACATGATCTGTCCAGCCATGTCCAGCAGCATGACCCCTTCGCCCATGGACTCGAGAATCTCCATGGCAGCCTGGGACGCGAAATCAAGGGCAAGGGCTTCGCGTTCAAGGACTTCCGCGCGCTTCTGAGCGGTGATGTCCCGCGCCACATGCACAATACTGATCAATTTCCCATCCTGGTCGTGAATCGGGCTGGTGGAGATCAGGAAATCGCCGCCCAGCCGCTCCTCGTGGATTTCCATGTCGTGGTTCTGTCCGTCGGCCAGTGTGAGCTGATGCGGGCAGGACGGGGACGGGCCGCGACGATCATGAACGCATTCATGGCAGAGCAGTCCAATGCACTGCTCGGGGGGCCTCCCGAGCCGTTCGGCCATGGCCCGGTTGACGCGGATGATGCGCTGGTTGGTGCCTAGGATCGTGATCAGGTCCGGCACGCTGTCGAATGTCCGCTCCCATTCCAGCTTGGCCCGGACTACGGCCTGTTCCGTGTGTCTTCGTTCCGTCACATCGTATGCGTAGAGGTTGACGTATTGCTCTTTTGGGAAAAGTGCAACCGCGACGGAATACACGCGGTGATCCAGCTCGACATCAGCCACCATGCCTTGCCTGGAGAATGCGGCCACGCGGATCAGCGCCCGCAGGGCCGCCGGCACCGGCTGGCCGGTCTCTCCAGCCCAGCCGGGATGCTCGGCGCATGCCGGGTTTCGATAAAGTACCTTGCCATCGAGGGCGATACGCATGACTGGATTCGGATTCTCATCAGGAAAGCGCGCCAGCCAGGCGGCATGATCCCTGGTCTTGATGGCGTCATCCATCAGATTCAGCGCGGCGCGGCGCGACTCTTCCAGTGCGGCATTGACGGCCTTGAGTTCGATGGCCGTTTGGCGGGTGGCTTCCTCCGCCTGCTTTCGCTCGGTGATGTTGGTGGTGACGCCGAAGAGATGCGCGAGTTTGCCGTCGGTGTCGAATTCCGCCTGGCCGACTTCCTCCAACACCACTTCGCTCCCGTCCGCTCGCATGAACCGGTATTCCGTCGCGTAGTCGGCGTAGTCGGGCTTCAGGCGGCACCCCAACTGCACGACCCGGTCACGATCGTCGGGATGGATCCGCTGGAAATAGTCTTTTCCGGTGTCGGGCATGTCCTCATCGCCGCTCAGGCCAAGGATGGAGGAGCAACTGTCCGAGCGTTCCACACGATCGGTGCGTGGATCCCAGTCGAAGGTGAATGAGCGGCTCACTCTCAGCGCCTGCCGCATTCTCCGCTCGCCCGCATCAAGCACCATCTGTCGATCATAGGCGGCGGCCTTGCTCCGGACTCGCTGGTAGATACCGGCGATAAAGCTCATGAACACGCCGGTGATGAAGAACAGCGCCAGGCCCACCCGGTCGGCGGGCGAGGCAAGGCTTATTATACCATTAGCGTTCAGAACCCAGATGTTAGCCATGAGGCATGACAACGTCGTGGCGAGCAGCCCGGGCCCTACCCCGGCCAGCAATGTCGAGGCCATGATCGCCGGGAAAAAGGAGATATAAGGCGGCAGCGCATGGTTAACCAACCCTTCAACCGTCACGCGGAAACCGTAGCCTGCCGTCACCGTCGCCACAGCCAAGCCATACCGCACGGCCCACCACGTCAGGGAATGGTGCCGGAGGGCAGGCAAAAGATCCTCGTGCCACGTGCACTCTATCGCCGTCAGCGAGAGCCGCCGTGCGTCCGTCTCGCGCATCACCGCCAGTGTGGCAACCAGAAGGTAAACGCCCCCGAGGCCTTGTGCGCAACGCCCCGTCCAGCCCAGCAGGCCGCCGTGAACCGCTTGCAGCGTGAAGCCCGCCAGGCCAACCGCCAGCAGCGTGAGACCCAGTCCATACCAGTAGAGGAAGGGAGATGGCTGCCGACGGTGTCTCCAGAGCATAAGCCCCGCGGTTCCGGCATAAACGGCGATGGTCACGACCAAGACGGCCTGCCGTAGCGGCGTGCCACCCTGGCATTGAATGAAAAATGCCGGCGTATGGCCGGTCAAGGCTGCCCAGGTCAACAGCGCCACCGCCGCCAGTGTGCCCGCATAGCCCGCGACCAGCCAGACGGAAGGCCGCCGCACACGCGTATGCCACGCCAGACCACCGAGATAGCACAGCGCCGAGAGCAGCATGCCGAGATTGTGAATCGTGATAAAAACATTGGCCCCGCGGTTGATCAGCGCGTAGGCGACCACGGAGGTCGTCCCCCATGCCAGTGCGCCGCTGCCGAGCATCAGCAGGCTGGGGAGCCTGTTGACGATGAAACCGCCACCTGCCAGGCTGGCGATGCATAGCGACACCAGTCCCGCGAAAACTACATTCATCAGCAGCACTACGGTGCGCGACTCGTAGCACGCCTGCGGATCGGCGATCCACAGCACCACGATGGCCGCCAGCAGCAGGGGGGGCGGCCACCAGGCGAAGCGGCGGAACGGGGTTATTTGGTCATTGGTCATTGGGGGTTGGTCATTGATCATTGGGTTTTAGTCAGTTGCATCCATCCGGTGTGCGATTCCCTATACCGCATAGCCAAGGGTAGAACCCTGTCTCCATATCATTATTGAAACTGTCTCGCACAAACGAGCGCGTGCGTCAAGGTTGATCAGCGTTGTTGAGTAATGGTTATTAAGCACCTGCGGGCCGCAAGGTTCAACTCAAGGTGTTGACATTCGGGTCTGCGGCGTGTGCGTCGGCGATTGCTGCCGCGAGACCGTCAAGTTGATCGAAGGTGCCGGTATCCGGCAGGCCCTTGTGCAGAACGGTTCCAACCACCTTGACAGTCAGGTCCGGGATCAGGCCCGCAATCTGCTCGATCGCCTTGCTGCTCCAGCCGTAGGATCCGATAATGGCCGCATACCGGAGTTTCGGGCGCAGCAGATTGGCCAGGTGCGAGGCATAATACACGGACGGATGCGGCCCGACATGCACCGTCGGGGTACCGACAACCAGAGTGGCGGCATCCACGAGCGCAATGGCCAGCTTGCCGATATCCGTCACGGTCAGATCAAACGCATGAACCTTGATGCCGAGCCGTGCCAACGCATCAATCAGGTGCCTGACCATGATCTCGGTGGATCCGTGCATGCTCGCATACGGCAGCACCACCTCGTTTTTCATCTGCGGCGACGTCCAGTCGCGATAGGCATCCACGATAAATCCGGGGTTGTCATAAACCGGCCCGTGACTTGGCGCGATCATGTCGATCTCCCGTTCGGCCAGCTTAGCCAGATTCCTCACGATCGTCTTCCTGAACGGCATCATGATTTCCGCGTAATAGCGCTTGGCTGCTTCATAAACCAGTGCCTGATCGGTGACAAACAGGTCGGTGGTTGCCAGATGTGATCCAAAGAAATCGCATGAGAAAAGCAGGCGGTATTCCGGCACATACGTACAGAACGTTTCCGGCCAGTGAACCCAGGGCGTATAGACAAAGGTTAGCGTTATTCCTCCGAGTGCCAGCGTCTCGCCGTCCTTTACCAGTTGAATGCGATCCGCCTGGAGATGCAGGAGCGACAGCAGCATATCGCAGGCTTTTTCATTACAGAGCACCGTGGCGGAGGGATAGCGACTCAGCAATACAGGAATTGCGCCTGCATGATCCTGCTCGGAATGCTGGGAGACAATGTAATCAATGTGATCAACATCCTTCAATTGCTCCATCAGATCCTCAGTCAATGCTGGATCGGCACTATCAATCAGTGCGGTGGCCGTTTCGCCCTTCACAAGATAGGCATTGTAGCTGGTGCCATCCGGCAGCGGGATCAGCGCATCGAAAAGGCGGCGCTCCCAATGGACACACGAGATGGCTTGAATTCCGGGTTTGATTTCACGTGCATGCATGGAATGGCTCCTTTTGTTCGCTTTACATTGACCGATTCAGCCTGACGCTAGCATCCCCCGTGTGCTGTCGGATTTGAATAGTGGAAAACAGGTATATTCGCCTTCGAAAAACCTTAGGCAACGCGTTTCCGTGAGTAGGAGCTTGCCGAAGCGGATAACGCGTGATAGCGTACCGTATGTTGCTGTCGGTTTGCTACCCCAGGGCCGCCGGTGATTTGGCGCTGACTTGAAGGGAAGGGGCCGCTGATATGAACATAAGGCTGTTACTGGCGGATGACCACGCGATGTTGCGCGAGGGTCTCAAATCCCTGATCAGCAAGGACCCTGAGCTTTCGGTCGTGGCGGAGGCCGAGAACGGCGCCGAGATCCTCGCGCTTGCCCGCAAGAGCGGTGTGCATGTCGTTGTCATGGATGTCGCCATGCCGGGACTCAACGGCATCGAGGCGACGCGCAAACTGCTCAAGGAGAACAATAACATCAAGGTTGTCGCCCTGTCCGGCCATTCCAACCGCGAGTTTGTCAGGGAAATGCTCAAGGCCGGTGCATCGGCCTATGTGCTCAAGTCCAGGGCCTACGAGGATCTGGTATGCGCGATCCGGGAGGTCATGCAAGGCCGGAAGTATCTCAGCCCGGATGTCGCGCGCGGCGTCGTGGATGAGTATGTGGAGATATCGTCGGCGTCTCTTGGCGAGAATGCCGCGTTTGTCGTCCTGACCGAGCGCGAGCGCGAAGTGCTCCAGCTCATTGCCGAGGGGCGCAGCACCAAGGAGGCTTCCGACAGTCTGGGCGTCAGTGTCAAGACGGCGGAAACGCACCGGCGCAATATCATGGAGAAATTGAATCTGCATAGTGTGGCGGAAATCACTAAATATGCCATTCGTGCAGGCATCACGTCGGTCGATGCGTAATGGGCATTGGTCAATGGTCATTGGTCGTTTTACGGGGTCATGAGGTCATTAGTCATGGAGTCATTGTGGATTAGTCATAGGTGGGGGAAATGATACGGATGCTGATAGTTGACGACCACCAGGCGACCCGCGAGGAGATCCGCGCGTTGATCGAACGCGAAGCCGATATGTGCGTCGTGGCGGAAGCGGACACCGGCGAGGATGGGGTGCTTAAAGCGATCAAGGAACATCCCGATGTCGTGATCATGGACATCCTGCTGCCAGGCATGAACGGCATCGAGGCCACGCGCAAGATCCTGGCAGCGCAGCCAGGGATCCGGGTGCTGGCTTTATCCAATCATTTTGGCGAGAGTCTCGAGCAGGCCATCCTGAATGCCGGGGGCATGGGGTATGTACCGAAGAACCGGGCGTTCGAGAATCTGATCCCGGCCTTGCGGGCGGTGTATGCCGGCCATCAGTACCGCATGAGCTGACCTGCCGGATGCCGTGCCGCGTTCGAGTCCGCGAAGTCGCCTGGAATCACACGAGGGAATCCTGACCATGGATAGGTATTCAAAAAACGAGAAGGATGTGTTGACACGGCTTCAACATGGGGTGGACGCCGTGGCGCGTCCATTCCAAGGGATGGCGCTGCCGGAGAATGAGGTCGTGGCGCTGCTGGAACGCGCCTTGGCGGATGGATTGGTCCGCCGGTTCGGTGCGGTGTTCGACGCGCGCCGGCTGGGATACCGCAGTGTGCTCTGTGCGCTGGATTGCCCCCCCGGCAGGCTGGAGACGCAGGCCGCGATCATCGCCGGCCACCCCGGGGTCACTCATTGCTACGAGCGCCGTCCGTTGGTCGGCGATGGGGATTACCCCGCCTTGTGGTCCACCTTCGCGATGCTGCACGATGTGTTCGACGACGGGCTGGCGGCGTTACGGCGCCAGCTCGGTTCCGACTCTTTGCTGGAACTGCCCGCCTTGCGGCGGTTCAAGATCGATGTGGTTTTCGACCTGCGAACCGTGGATCGCGATGAGACCTTTCCGGGGGTTGTGCCCGCCTCGCAACGGGCCGTCGGCGAGTCGTTCCGTGACTTCGACGAACCGGAACGTGCGCTGGTGCGGGCGCTCGACCAGCAGATCCCGGCGGTTGAACGGCCCTTTGCCGTTATCGCCGGGCAGCTCGGCCGGTGCGAGGCTGACGTCCTTGATCAATTGCAGGCCTGGAAGCGCGAGGGCGTCTTGCGCCGCATCGCGGCGGTCTTGAATCATCGCGAGGCCGGTTTCAAGGCCAACGCCATGTGCGTCTGGCCCGTCGATGGCGATGTGACCGCCGCCGGGCGGCGCGTGGCGCAGCGGCCGGAGGTGACGCACTGCTACCGGCGACCGAGGGACGTGCGCTTTCCATTTGATCTCTTCGCGATGATCCACACGCCGTCGTGGCCGCAGACACGGGCGCTATTCGATGACATATCGGCGGATTGCAAGTTGTCGGGCGGCGAGTTGTTCGCGTCCGGGCGGGAGTTCAAGAAAAGCAGTATGCATTATTTTACGTGAGAATCCTATGGGTGATACGTTAACCGTTTTAAAGGTGGGGACGCGCAGCAGTGCGCTGGCGCGGTTGCAGACACAGGCGGTGCTGGATCGGCTGCAGGCCATCCTGCCGGCGGTGGCGTTCGAGATCCTGCATGTCTATGCGCCGGGGGATGTCGACCTACAGACCGATCTGCGCCAGAGTCCGCCCGATTTCTTCACTCAGCCGCTGGATACCGGCCTGCTGGAAGGCGAGATCGACCTGGCCGTGCACAGCGCCAAGGACCTGCCCGATCCGGTGCCGGAAGGGCTGGATTGGTTCTGGATGCCGGATGCCGGTGACCGGCGCGATGTTTTGATCGGTTCGCTGGAACCGAAAGTCATTGGCGTGAGCAGCGAACGACGTGCGGCGTATGCCGAGGTGCGCTTTCCCGGTGCGGTTTGCCGGTCGGTGCGCGGCACGATCGAGGAGCGGCTGCGGCAGCTTGACGAGGGACGCTATGACCTGTTGATCATGGCCGGGGTCGCCCTGCAGCGGCTGGGGCAGGAATCGCGTATTGCCGAGTGGATCCCGCTCGGGGCGCTGACCCCGCCTGAGGGGCAGGGGGCGCTGGCGGTCACATTCCGCCAGGGGGACCGGCGGATCGAGGCGATCCGCGACCTGTTCGTGAAGGCCGCCGTGTTTGCCGGTGCCGGGATCGGCGGCGGCAGCATCACGCTCGATGGCATCCGCGCCCTGCAATCGGCGGAGGTCTGTCTTTATGATTCGTTGATCGACGAGACGGTCCTGGCGCATCTGCCGCCAACCGCGCAGCGTGTCTATGTCGGCAAGCGCCAGGGGGCGCACAGCCAGCCGCAGGAGGAAATCAACCGGTTGCTTTGCGATCACGTGCGCCGGGGACAGCGCGTGGTCCGGCTGAAAGGTGGCGATCCGTCCATCTTTGGCCGTCTGGCGGAAGAGGTCGAGGCGCTGGAGGCCTTCGGGCTGGCGTCGCGGGTCCTGCCCGGTATCAGTGCGATGCAGGTGGCGGCGGCGGATACGGGCATCCTGCTGACCCGGCGGGAGGTGGCCCGCGGCTTTGCCGTCATGACGCCGCGCCAGTCCGGCGGGGCTCTGGCGCCAGTGGGGGCGGACGCCCGCGCCGCGCTGCCGGTGGTTTTCTACATGGCGGTCGCCGCCGCACCGGCGATTGCCACGGAACTGCTGGCGGATGGCGCCGCCGCCGCCACGCCCTGCGCGCTGGTCTTCGGCGCGGGGTCGGACCAGGAACAGGTCGTGCGGGCCACGCTCGCAACCTTGCCCGGGACGCTGGCTGCCGTGGACGCCGCTATTCGCAGCCTGCCTGGATTGTTTATCGTCGGCGAGATTGCCCGCTATGGTTTCAATCGTGCGCTCGGTGCGCTGGGTGGTAGGCGGATCCTGCTGACCTGCAGCGAGGACTTGATGCCCAAGGCGCTCCAGGCGGTGCAGGATCATGGCGGGCGGCCAGTGGTGCACCCGCTGATCCGGCTGGAACTGCTGCCGGAGGCGGCAGCGAGTCTGCGCCAGATCGAGCAGTTCGACTGGATCGCCCTGACGTCCCCCGCCGCCGTGCGCTGTTTCCAGACGTTGTTGCGGCAGGAGCGGATCGACCTGCGGCGGGTGCCGAGGATCATGGCCACGGGGCGCGGGTCGGCACGGGCGCTGGCCGACATCGGGCTCGCTTGCGATCTTTATCCGGAAGCCGACGCCAGTGCCGACGGCCTGCTGGTGGTGGCGGCATCGGTCGTGCGCGGCAAGCGCGTATTGCGTTTGCGTTCCGAAAAGGCGGGGCCTGCCTTGGCCGATGGATTGCGCAAGGTCCAGGCGGAAGTTGAGGATGTCGTTCTCTACGCCAACCGCCCCGTGGCATACCCCGATTGCCCGTCATTCGACGTGATCTTCTTCGCCAGCGCCTCGGCGGTCGATACCTTCGTCGAGCAATGGGGAAGCGAACCGCTCGCCGGCAAGACGATTCTGACGATGGGCCGTCCTACCGCCGCCGCCCTAGCCGCTCACGGTGTCGCGGCTGATGTAACAGGCACAGACGCCACAGTTGAGGGGGTGATTGCCAGTCTGGCCCGGTATTTAGTTCTGGCATTTCCTCGAAATCCCGGCGACCCTGCCCTCTCGTAAAACTAGGGCTTATTTGTCTTGATATGGGCAATCCAATATGACGATAATCGCGCGTGTTCTTTAGTTTAGGAATTGCAACCGTGTGAAAGAAAGGTTCTGGCATGAAGTGCGTCTCGTTTGGCTCCGTCGCCGTTTCCCTGTATACGCTAACGATATCGGCCGCCATCGGCCTTACCTCCCCATCGGTTACGGAGAAACCCTCTGCCGATAAGGTGCTGCAGATGCTCAGCGCTGGAAATGCCAATTTTGCAAAAGGTACGCTTACCCATCCGTTCACCGATCGTGAGCGTGTTAAACTGGCTGCCAACTCGAATCAGGGCAATTACGCTGTCGCCACCATCATCTCATGTTCGGACTCCAGAGTTCCTGTCGAGTACATATTTGACAGCGGACTGATGAACCTGTTTGTTGTGCGTGTGGCCGGAAATGTGTGCAATACCGACGAGATTGGCTCCGCGGAATACGGCGTCTGCCATGTCAACACCCCCGTGTTGATTGTTCTTGGACATTCTCAATGCGGTGCCGTCACCGCCGTTGCGCAGACCGTGATGGGTCATGGGCATGCGATGGAAGAGAACATCCTGCCGCTGGTCGCGCCGATCGTTCCCGCCGTTGAAAGTGTGCTTGCTGCATTTCCGCAGGTGACCGTTGAAAATCTTATCACCCGTTCGGTCGAGGCGAACGTGTGGCAGGGAATCGAGCAGCTTTTTACCAGAAGCCCGGCCATCCGTGCGAAGGCAGTCAGCGGCCAGGTTTCCGTCGTCGGAGCCATCTACGACCTGGAAACCGGTTTGGTTCGCTGGCTACCCAAGGAGAAAGTTGCCGCCTTGCTGAGCAAAGCCACGGCAGGACCGGCCTCCTCTGCGGAAAAGGAGGAGGCACCAACAGGAGCCCACGCAACGCAGAACGCCGCTCAACCGGAGCCGTCACCAGCGCCCAGCGCCCACGTCCCGTCCGGGCATTAAGCGGTGGCTAGCCGCGCAGGAACTGGACGTAGATAAAACCGGCGGACATGGCGACGAAGAACGCGATGCCCAGCCAGCTTATAAGCGCCAGGACCAGGCCCGGCCGCTGCTTTTCGGGAACGTTGCTGCCGTACATGACCTTGAAGTTGATGGCGGCCAGCACGGGCGAGGTCAGGAACGAGACCGCCGCCGCGAAGGCGAGATGGTGGATCAGGGATTTGGCGAAGAAGACCACGATGACACCTGCGGCCAGGACCGAGAGGACGATCCAGGCCTGGTGGCTGCGGCGGAAGTCCAGGCGATGGCCGCTGAAAATATCGCAGCAGGCTGCCAGTGCGCGCGGATAGCCATCCACGCAGGTAAGGGTGGTGCTGAACATGGTCGCGAAAGCCGCCGTGAGGATCAGCGGCCGCGACCAGGCACCGATCGTGGTGCCGTAGAGTCCGATCAACTGGTTGGAGAACGCAATGCCGCTATCGGAGAACGACTCGCCGGTGCCGAACATGATCAGTTTCCCAAGGGCGATGAACGCGACCGCCAGCACGACGGTCATGATGTAGCCGAGATAGAAATCGATCGAGGTTTCCCGCGTCGTGGCGAAGTGCCCGGTCTGTTTGCTGCGGCTGAAGATCCAGAGCGAAGCCCAGGCCGAGAGGTCGATCGGTGCCGGCATCCAGCCCAGCAGGAAGACGAGGAACGGGAACGTCTCCCACTGCCACGGGGAAGGCCCTACGAATCCCGGCGCGGCGGCACTGCCTCGCCCGATGGCCAGCGCCACGGCGGCGAGGGTGGAGAGCGAAAGCACGATGACCACGCCCTTGGCCAATCCGTCGAGCAGCTTGTAGTGGCCAAGCAGGATCAGCAGGGTGCAGAGGGCCAGAATCGCGATCGTCCAGGAGGTGAGGTTGCCGGGCAGGAACCCGAAACCGCCGAGCAGCGCGCCGGTGAGCATGGCGACACCGGCAATGTTGATCGCGCCCGTCAGGATGTTGATCAGCAGGAAGAGCAGGAGATAGAAGCGTCCCTGGCGGTGATAGCCGTCCAGCAGGCTCTCGCCGGTGGCCGCGGTGTAGCGCTGGCCATAGAGGAAGAATGGGTATTTCAGCAGGTTGGCCAGCAGGACCAGTCCGACCAGCTTCCAGCCGTAATCGGCACCGGCGCGGGTGGACCAGACCAGGTGTGATCCGCCGATGGCGGCGCAGGCCACCAGGATGCCGGGACCGATGGCTTTCCGGAGATTGCGGCGGGAGTCGTTCGTCTGTTCGTTTTCTGTATTCATTTCGTGGAGCCTAGTTAAACGATCACACTGCCTTTGTCAAGATGTGAGGGGGATTAAGAGCAGGGCAAACGCATCTAATAACGTAGGACGGGCACCCTTGCGCGTCCATCCGGGCAAAGGGCCTTTGGCAGCCGGGCGACTTATGCTCGGAGGTCGGGCAAGGTGCCACGACCTACATTGTGGGGGGGAACGGTGGGGGGAACGGTGGACGATTACGATTGACGCTCGCTCGCCTCGTAATACGTTCTCGTTGTGTTTCGCCGGGCTTTCCGGCTGCCACCGGAGAAAAATATCGGGGCCTAAGTTGCCTTGTCTGAAAGCATTACGCGTGGCACGACAAAAAGCCGCGTTTTTTGCTTGAGACTACAATCTGTAGTGGTAGACTCCCTCTCGTTGTCTAAATGTGGTGTTTTGCCGCTTTTTGAGTTGTCGGTTCTAAACGATTAATGGGGAGTGTGTTATGTTGGACGTAGCAGCGACGTCGGAGTTGGTAATCGGGATTCCCAGCGGCGGTGGCGTCAGTCGGGGACGGGGTATCAAGAAGACCGCGGCGGGACGGAAACCGCGCGTGGCAGGGGTCAAGGTCGATTGCCTGTTCTCGCAGCAGGGGCAGGATCCGTTCGCGTTGATGGAATGGGAGCGGCGGCGGTCCGAGATCTCCGACGGCAAGGGCAAGGTGGTCTTCGAGCAGGACGATGTCGAGGTGCCCAAGTCCTGGTCGATGCTGGCGACCAACGTCGTGGCCTCGAAGTACTTCTACGGCCCGCAGCACACGCCGGAACGCGAGACCTCCGTGCGGCAGCTCGTCCACCGCGTGGCGCGCACGATCGCCGACTGGGGGCTCAAGGACGGCTATTTCGCCGAGCCCTCCGACGCGGAGAATTTCTATACCGAGCTGGCGCATCTCTGCGCGAACCAGTACGGTTCCTTCAATAGCCCAGTGTGGTTCAACGTGGGGCTCTACGATGTCTACGGGCATTCCTCGCCGAGCCGTTCCAGCTTTGCCTGGAACCGGCAGACGCAGAGCTGCGAAATGGTGGCAGACACCTACCGCCATCCGCAGGCGTCAGCCTGCTTCATCCAGGCGGTCGAGGATACGATGGAGGACATCATGCGCCTGGCCGGCACGGAGGCGATGCTCTTCAAGTATGGCTCGGGAACGGGCACGGACCTGAGCACGCTGCGCAGCAGCCGCGAGAAGCTCTCCGGCGGAGGCTCACCATCAGGCCCGTTGAGCTTCATGCGCATCTACGACCAAGTGGCCGGGGCGATCAAGTCCGGCGGCAAGACGCGGCGAGCGGCGAAGATGCAGAGCCTCAAGGTCTGGCACCCGGACATCAAGGAGTTCGTCAACTGCAAGGTCAACGAGGAGAAGAAGGCCTGGGCACTGATCGACATGGGCTATGACGGCTCGATGGGTGGCGAGGCCTACGATTCGGTGATGTTCCAGAACGCCAACACCTCAGTCCGCGTGACCGACGAGTTCATGAAGGCGGTAGAGACCGACGGCGACTGGACGACGCGCAGCGTGACGGGTGGCAAGCCGGTCGAGACATTCAAGTCGCGTGAGCTGATGACGCAGATCGCGGAGGCGGCGCACGTGTGCGGCGATCCGGGGCTACAGTACGACACGACGATCAACCGCTGGCACACCTGCAAGCAGTCCGGGCCGATCAATGCCAGCAACCCCTGCTCGGAATACATGTTCCTCGACGACAGCGCGTGCAACCTGGCGTCGATTAACCTAATGAAATTCGTGGACGAGGCGGGCCTGTTCAACGTCGATGCCTTCCGTCACACCGTGCGGATCTACATCATCGCGCAGGAGATCCTCGTGGACAACGCCAGCTACCCGAGCGGGCGCATCGCCGAGAATTCGCACATCTACCGTCCGCTGGGTCTGGGCTACGCGAACCTGGGGGCGCTGATCATGCGCCAGGGACTGGCCTACGATAGCGACAAGGGGCGGGCCTATGCCGCCGCGGTCACGGCGCTGATGTGCGGTCATGCCTACGCGACCAGCCAGGAGCTGGCGAAGGTGCAGGGCCCGTTCGAGGGCTGGCAGCGCAACAAGGACAGCATGGCGGACGTGATGCGGATGCACCGCGACGCCGTGGACGGCATCGACCGTCTGGTGGCACCGGTAGACATCCGCCGCGCGGCGCGCGATGCGTGGGACTGCGTGGTGTCCGGTGCGTCAAAGGGTTTTCGCAACTCGCAGGTCACCGTACTGGCGCCTACCGGCACGATTGGCTTCATGATGGACTGCGACACCACGGGTGTCGAGCCGGACATCGCGCTGGTCAAGTACAAGCAGCTTGTCGGTGGCGGGATGATGAAGATCGTCAACCGCACGCTGCCGCCCGCGCTGAAGCGGCTGGGCTACACGCCCGGCGATGTCGATGCAATGATCCAGTATGTGGACGAGAACGACACGATCGAGGGGGCCTCGCAACTCAAACCCGAGCATCTCGACGTCTTCGACTGCGCCTTCAAGGCGGTCAAGGGCAAGCGCACGATCCCGTACCAGGCGCACCTGCGCATGATGGCGGCCGTGCAGCCGTTCCTCTCCGGGGCGATCAGCAAAACGGTAAACCTGCCGGCCGATGCCACGCCCGCCGACATCATGAAGACCTACGTCGAGGGGTGGAAGATGGGCCTCAAGGCGGTGGCGATCTACCGCGACGGTTCCAAGCGTATCCAGCCGCTCTCGACCGACGACGGCAAGAAGAAACCCGCCGCCGTGGCGGAGGTGCCTGACCATGAGAGCATGCTCAATGCGGCACGGCAGTCGCCGTTCCGGCGCCGGATGCCGTCGACCCGCCACTCCCTGACGCACAAGTTCGAGGTCGCCGGTCATGAAGGGTATCTGACCGTCGGCATGTACGAGGACGGCAGTCCCGGAGAGCTGTTCATCACCATGGCCAAGGAGGGCAGCACGGTCGGCGGCACGATGGACGCGTTCGGCACGGCGATCTCGCTGTGTTTGCAGTACGGGGTGCCGGTGCGCGAGCTTTGCCAGAAATTCGCCCACAGCCGTTTCGAGCCGAGCGGATTCACCAAGAACCCGGATATCCCGATCGCCAAATCGCTGGTGGATTATATCTTCCGCTGGATGAGCGTGACCTTTCCGAACGGCTTCTATGGCGGGATCGAGCGCCAGGCAATCGCGGCGGTTGCGTTCGCCGACGCGAAGGCGTTGGCACCGGTGGCGGATGCGGCGGCGTTTGCGGCCGGTGTGCAGCCAGCTGATGGCCATCAGCGTGTGGACGGGCAGTTCCAGCATTTCATGGCGGATGCCCCGGCCTGCGATGTCTGCGGATCGATCACGGTCCGCAACGGGGCCTGCTACCGCTGCTACAACTGCGGCAACTCGATGGGCTGCTCGTAAGCACAGCTTTGTAGTCCCGGCTTCAGCCGGAATGCCGGGCATCAGCCGCCCGGCATAAGCAGCCGCCAGAAGGCGGGACTACAAACGGCTCGGGAAGTCCCTGTTTGCAGTACCGGGTTGCCATTCCCTTCGAGTATGATAAAAAGGCATGGAACGGCAAAAAAAGGTTGGCAATAACAGGCATCTGAGCTAGTAGCCCGCACATCGTGTTTGCAAGAGTCTCGTAAGGAAAACAATGAAAAGGAAGAGAACAAATGAGCATGTTAAAAGAGTTCCAAGATTTTGCCGTCAAGGGCAATGTGGTTGATATGGCGGTTGGTATCATTATCGGTGGAGCATTCGGTAAGATTGTCACGTCATTCGTTAATGATGTGATCATGCCGCCGATCGGCATGTTGCTGGGAGGCGTGAATTTCTCCGATCTGGCGATCACGCTGAAGCAAGCGGTTGGCGAAACGGTGGCGGTGACGTTGAATTACGGTAAGTTCATCCAGACGGTACTCGACTTCCTGATCGTGGCCGGGGCTGTCTTCTTCGTGATCAAGGGACTGAATACGATTCGGCGTAAAGCGGAGACTGTCAGTAAAAAATCCAAAGCTGCTTAACCGAGAATAGATGAAAGGAAGTACGATGAATAAATTTCTGATGGCAAGTGTCAGCCTATTTGTGGTGTCCGGGATAAGTATCGCGCAGGAGGAGACAAAGGGTTTCAAGCATTCACTCAGTCTGGGTGCCTCGCTGACTGACGGCAACAGCGAGACCATGCAAGCGAACGCCTCGCTAGTGACGGAGGGCGAAAAGGAGGGGCTCGGCTCAGTACGGGCTGGCGTTGACGCCAACTATGGCGAGACGACGATCGTGACAACGGACGAGGACGGGATGACCAGCGAGAGCACGGATACAACGATTGAGAACGTCCGCATCTTTGCCGGGGCAAAGAAGACGATTACCGCGCGAACCTTCGCGTCCGTTGACGCCTCCGTCCTGTATGACGACATTGCCCAGATCGACTACCGCGCGACGCTGGCCCCCGGGCTCGGTGTGTATGTGGTCAAGACCGAATCGTCCAGCCTGACAGTCGATGCCGGCCCCGCATACGTTTGGGAAGATGTCGCCGGTGTTGAGGACGACTATCTGGCCGTGCGTTTCGGCGAGCGCTTTGAACACGCGCTCAGCAAGACCGCCAAAGTATGGCAGTCTGCCGAATATTTGCCAACAGCCGATGACTTTGGCGACTACCTCCTGAACGTGGAGGTTGGTACCGAGGCGGTGATGAGCAGCCATTTGAACTTGCGACTCGTGCTGCAGAACAAGCACGATAGTACGCCAGGAGCAGGACTGGAGAAAAACGATCTGGTGCTGATTGGGGGTATAAGCCTGTCGATATAGGGCCTCCATGATGAGTCATGGCATATACGCCTTCTTGTTGCCCGCTCATGTCCCGTCCGCGTCCGGCGGGGCCGGAGGGGACTCGGCGGCGCGCAGCAGTTGTATGTCGGGTTCCGGAATCTGGTAGAAGATCGTGTTCGACGGCGTTTTGACCATGGCCGCGACCAGTTCCTGCATCAGCATCCGTTCTTCCTGCAGGTAGAGCTGCCGCGGGTCGAGCGGATGCAGCAGCGGGGGGCCGAAGCGGCGGGAGGGTAAAACCTGTAGCGGGTTAAGCGTTTGCAGGTGGATTTCGATTTCCAGCCGTTGTTGCTCCGGGATCGTGCCTACGCACCAGCTTGTCCGGAGTGCTTCGGTCTTGCAGGCGTGCCCATTCCACAGGCATAGGACTTGCAACGGCAGTTGCGGGAGTCCGGTCTTCCATTCCCGCGGGGTGGCGGGAATACTGAAGCGGCTGAAGGGGACGGCGGTCATGCAATCCGGACGGTCTCCCGGCAGAAGACAAGCATAGACAGGCCGCTCGATTTGCGGCGTGGCATCACATGCCGGCACTAGCAGGCGTATCTGGCCTGGCATGGGGCCAGGCCCATGCATGTCCGGCAAGCGATCCTCGATGTCGCGGTCTGGTTGCAATATGCATTCCTCGCGCATCGCGCGATCAAGCTTGTACGTTTCAAGCCACATTTCCAGTTGCTGGCGGTGATAGTCATGCATGGTTTGCTTAGTTGGCATAATCGACCTCTTCCTTTAAATACCTGAAGAGATCAGGATGTTCGATTTCCAGAAGACGCATGGTTTTCCGGCGAATTTTCTCAATCAGAAGGCCGGCCACCTCGATGTGGGTTGTCGTGGATTCCTGCGGCAAGGCGTTTTTAAGCCGTTGTGCCAATCGTTGCAAGCCGTGGTGCAGGGAATTGCACAGGGAACTTTTGCCGCATTGCGCCGCCGTTGTGACGGTATCATGCGACAAGGCTTTGCCGGACTGGTGGACGGTGAGGGCAATCTGCTCACGCAGGGGCAGGTCGGCACCGATGCGAGGGAAAAGGCTGGCGGCAAGTTCCTGTAGCTCGCGCTGTTCCACGGGGGCAGCCGGGTCATTGGGGTCCGGCAGGAGATCCTCGAGCGACAACGCGGCGTCCTCGGACTCGCTACGGTTCCCGATGGGGTGATCCAGCGAGAGCATCCAGCCCGGTGCATATTCGCGGCGGAGGTGTTCACGGACGACATCGCGCATAACCAGGGTTGCCCCGCCTTGGATACAATCGAGCGTGGGAATCTCCCCGCCGCGTGCAAAGAGCCATTCCTTCCAGGCCTTGGCCGATCGGGTGTGGCCGAGTGCCAGATGCGACTCGAAGGCATGCCACGCCGCTTCCGCTGGCGGGGGGGGCAGCGACGGATGCAGCCGTTGCAGATGGCACCGGAAGCGGTCGAAGGCAAAGCCGCGCAGATCGTGCTGTGCCTCATCCGTACAGCGTGCCAGGGCGCAGCGCGCGCGCCACATCTCCCAATGGTCGACTTCTGCCATATGCATTCCTGTTTGCGACGTTCAATACGATACCGACAGTTGGTTACACCGAACCCGCGAGCTTGGCAAGAATTTTAGGTTCAGAATATTTTTTTTTTGGAAATGGCCTGCCCTTGTTCCTTCCTGTGAATAGGAACCGCCGGGTGGCGGATAGCCTGACACATAAGCGGGTTGATGACACAAAGGAGGAGGACGGGATGAGCAGTGTGAATCGTGTGTTCTTGTTGGGGAATCTGACACGGGATCCGGATTTGCGGCAGACGGCGAGCGGAATGCCGGTGTCCGATCTTGGGATTGCGGTCTCGGAGAGGTACCGGAATAAAGCCGGGGAGGAGGTGGAGACGAAATGCTTTGCGGATGTGGTTGTGTGGGGGCGGCAGGCCGAGGCCTGCACGCAATATTTGTCCAAGGGCGCACCGGTGATGGTGGAAGGTCGTTTGCAATTGGACCAGTGGGAGACCGAGGCGGGAGAGAAGCGCAGTCGGATTCGTGTGAAGGCTGATCGCGTGCAGTTTCTCGGCCGGTTGCTCGGGCCTGGAGGGGAATCGGTCGCGGCCGACGAACAAGCGGCAACGGACGGGATACCATACTGATTGAAGACAAACTCGCAGGGTGGACAAGAACGAGAATGCGTGTTTATACTACGGAACATGCGGAATACACAGAAATAGTGACAGTGACGAAAACAAGGAGACAAGGTTATGAAAGAGCAGAACGATGTGAATGCCTATCCGCAGGCCTTGCGGTTTTATCACCCGAGCACATCCGGTCGGGGCTCGGCGCTACAGCTTGAACCGCGGTTCAGTAATCGCCAGGGGGATCGGTATAATTGCTTTTTCCTGGAAATGGCCGCCCAGCAGACGCCCCCGCGCCAGCAGGACGGGCAACGTGTGCATGCCACGTTCAATTGGCAGGAAAAACTGGCCGTTAAGCTGGATTTCACGGATATCTGTGAAATTCTGGTCGTGTTGGAGGGGCGCGCCGAAAAGGTAGGCGGGAAGCGGGACGGGTTGTTCCATCAGAGTGATAGTGCCAACACGATCATCACATGTCAGCGGGGCGAGCAGGGTGGCACTATGTTCGGTCTGTCACGCAAGGACAATGCATCGGGGGAAACCAGCCGGGTGAGTATTGTCTTGAGCGAGGCGGAGGCGCTTGGGCTTCGGCACATCCTGCAATCAAGTCTTTTCTTTCTCTCGTTCCATCAGCATCTGTTTGGCTTGTGGGCCACCTGTAAGGCGGGGTGATGTTTCATCTAGTAACAGATCAGTTACGAGGGGGAACCGGGGCGTTGGCGGGGCGTTGGGGTCACATTTCACACAAGCGATTAACAGTCATTCTTGGGGTATTCGTTTTTGAGATTCCAGGAGGCCTCAGGAAGAGGGAATTGGACTGCTGCCGGTTCGGATTTGATCCTGCTTCGCTAATAAGCTTCCACCTTCGCCAAGGCTACGGCGGACAAGTCGCAGGACAAGTATACGTTCCGTACCTGCTTTTAGCTGCCTTGCCCCGGCCCTCGCCGC